>JBGTIZ010000407.1:0-3705 GCA_041745395.1 Promineifilaceae bacterium (SeqCode)
TGGTGTGGTGAAACTGACTCGTATCACCAGTCATCATCGTCCAATGACCAGCTTAACGGCGGGAAATTCGCGCCAAATTCGCTTTCTCATGGGCAGAAAAAACGGCTTCGCGAGTTTCACCACAGGATTCCTCAGAGAACCTATTTTGGGAAGGTACATGACGCACTTGTAAGAAAATCGGCCTGCATTTGTAATGGCCATGGATTGCTAAAACAGGCGATCTTGTACGTGTCATTTCGAGCCGAAGGCGAGAAATCCCATTCAACCTGCGTGACCAAGATCTTTTCTTTGGTAGCGGATGGGATTCTTCACTTCGTTCAGAATGACACTCCTGTGCTAATGATGTGTGACCAATATAAAATCGGCCTACATTTATGAAGGAGTATGCTATGAGCAACATTGTCTTAGAAATACCGAGGGAATCAGCGTTAGGATTAAGAGTTCCTATGGATGAAGCTGGTCACATTGTGCGCATGGCCGCCGCTGTAAAGCTATTTGAGATGGGACAACTCTCATCTGGGGCCGCCGCCCTACTGGCTGGCGTTCCCCGCGTGGTTTTCCTTTCACGCCTAGCCGATTATGGTGTGGACACCTTTCGTCTGACGGAGACACAACTCGCACGGGAGACGAGGCTTGCCTGACCTTATCTGTGACACATCACGTATCTTCTCAAAAATCCGTGGTGAAAACCCCCGACACTCAGTGGGTGTTCACGAATCGCTCTGGATGAAAAGTGCCGGGGGAGGGGGAGAACGCGCCCCCTATATTTTGGGAAGATACCATAAATTCTTCTCAAAAGCGCGTTCGTCGTGACGTTATGTTATTATTAAGTTGACCTGAATATGGCTATGGAGGTATACAAATGAGCGCAGTTAAGGAACACCTCAACGAAAAGCTGGCAGGGCTACCTGAATTTGACCTGCATCAGGTGTTAGCCTTTGTGCAATTCTAGAGTGGAAAAAAACAGCACAAGAAAATGTTCCCGAACTGTCTCCATTAGCGGATACAGCATCTGATCCGCTGATAGGCCTGTTTGCTGGGGCGCCCGACTTGGCATCAAAATCCGATTGATCGTGATGGTTTTTTAACTATGAATGACACGCCGATAATAACAGACAAAAAAGATAGTTTTCAGGCTGTTCTTTCCCATGAAGGTGACTTGCTTATTCCTCGCCACCTCATGGCGCGATATGGGTTGCGGGCTGGAACCAAGGTGACGCTTCAATTGGATGAAACAGAAATTCGCATCCTCCCAGAGCGTAACCAGTCAGCAGACCAATTGCTAGACGCGCTTGCTGGTTGCCTAGGCCAAGAGTTGGCTGAGGAGTATGACTTTGGCTTAAAGATAGGCGGACTATATGAAGCTCGATGAGCTATCTTTTGGCCAAGTGTATATTGATACAAACATGCTGTACATGTATTTACGTGCTGATCTGGAGCATCTACCTATCATTAAAGCATTTTTGAAGCGCGTGATAGCGGGTGAAATTGTCGCTTATGTAGGTGTGCCAGTTCTTGACGAATTGTTTTACCGTCTGCTCTTGGCTCGTGTCAAAGATAATACGGGGCAGAACCCATTAAATAGGTTACGCCAAGACTCCGTTGGCGTTCTTGAAGACCATGCGGTGCCTATCCAAGATGCTATCAGACAATTTGTTTCCTTGCCCAATATTAATGTTGTTGGTGTAGAAGCCGATGATGGTGATAGTATGATGGCTAATATTGTTACCCATCACTTGTTGCCACGCGATGCGTTGCATCTGGCTATTATGCAGAGATTGGGTCTGAATATTATCGCTTCGGATGATGCTGATTTTGATCGCGTAGATGGATTTAACCGATTATGGTTGTTTAACGCGCCCATAAGCCGTTACCGCCAAGGCAAATGAGTTGTTCTCTATGCTTACAATCAATTTATTAGAACAGACCAAAGCGTTCCTTGATAAGACTCTGCCAAGTGAACTAGATACAGATGCGAAAGTGCGTCAGCTGATTCGAGCCGAGACTCTACGGGAATTAAGCCGTTTTCGGCGGACTGACTTGGCAATGGCTCACAAATATAGGGTGTCCTTTGACGAATTCATAGCGCAAAGCATGGTAGAACAGTTGAGATATAGCTGGGAAGTGGAACAGGACGCAATGGCTTGGGAAACGGCCGTGGGTGGCATCCTCACCATAGAGCGAAAACTCAAGCTGTTACAAGAACTGGATCATGAATTCACGGCCTGAGCTATGCCAAGAAGTGGCTAAGCCGTGCCGAAGATTTGTGGCGCGAACATGATTTGCAGTGAACAATAGTTGCGTAGCGAGCATAAAAGGGCACGGATACCTAACATCGAGACCATTGCCCAACCCATTTACCAACAACGACCCATCTACCTTTGCCGATAAAGCCGACGGCCAGTAGGCGCGGCGCAAAAATACAGTTGCGTTTCCGCAGGTCTGGGAGCCAGACCTGTTGAGGAAATAAAGATTACCCACATTTTTATTATTATTATAGGAGGCATAACCCAATGGCAAGTAAAATTCAGGCTATCAATGCGTATCGACCCAAACTCAAGCTAGGACGCACGGCCACCACTGATGAACTGGTGGAGTTCATCGCCCGCAGTACGGGGCTGAACGAGAGTGGCGTGCGCCAAGTATTGTTGGAGCTACGCGACACAGCAATCTTTTTTAACAAACAAGGCCGGTATCTTCCCAAAAATTCGGGGTAGGCAAAACTGACACGACCCCGTACTATAGAAAACCATGTTAGACAAAATCAACCCTCAAGACATCCAAGATTTAGACGACGCGCGGATTGCCATCGCGTATCTACTAAACTTGGTTGAGGAATTAATGCGGGTCAACAGAGAACAACAAGAACTCGTCCAACGTCAGCGAGACGAGATTAACCGTCTCAAAGGGGAACAGGGCAAGCCAGATATCAAAGCCAGCCGCAAAGCAGATGATATTTCCTCTGAAGAAGAGCGAAAACCACGGGTGCTAAAACCGAAGCGGAAACGGGAAAAAAGGCGGAAACACCAAGAAGTCAAAATCGACCGCGAAGAAATAGCGCCTATCAACCGTGATGAGTTACCAGCCGATGCAGAATTCAAAGGGTATGAAGATGTCATCGTGCAAGATATACGAATCGAGACGGACAATATTCGTTTCCGCAAAGAAAAGTATTATTCGCCCAGCACCCAGCAAACCTATCTTGCGCCTTTACCAGAGGGGTATACGGGTCAATTTGGGCCAACCGTGCGTGCGTTCGTGCCGACCTTATACTATGTCTCTGGGATGAGTGAGCCGAAAATCATTGAGCTAATCGAGTACATTGGTCTCAATATTTCCAAAGGCACCATTGCCCACTGGCTCAGTCATGGAAGTGTCGCTTGGGAGCAAGAAGCCACAGACATTTTACAAGCAGGGCTGGGGAGTACCAGTTGGCAACATATTGACGACACCAGTACCCGCGTCAATGGTGTTAATCAGTTCTGCCATGTGTTGGGCAATCCCTACTACACGGCCTACATGACACGCCCACGCAAAGACCGCTTAACGGTCATCGCTGTTCTGCAAAATAGAGAAAGCCCACTCTATTTGTTCAACGAGCAAACGGCTGAGTGGCTCGAGAATTTTAACGTTCCCAAGTGGGCACAAAGCATCATCAAAACATGGTATGCGCCCGACTGGTTAGAGGGGACGCAAGTGACACAA
>JBGTIZ010000408.1:0-6805 GCA_041745395.1 Promineifilaceae bacterium (SeqCode)
CCGTCACGCCATCACTAACCTTACCTACATGAACTATTAAAAAACCTAAAGGAGAATACCTACCTTAAGGTCGCTCAAAAACCTGTCTTGACAATCTAGGCCACTATAAAGGGTGAAGATGATGGCACAACCAGAATATGATTTTTCACAGGCAACACAGGGTAAATTTTATCAGCCAGATGCGGTTTTTAGTTTGCCCATTTATCTGGAACCAGATGTCAGCGACTTTATGAACCATCTCGCCGACGAAAAGCAGATTGACCTGCAAATATTGGTCAATGAATGGCTGAGGAACAATATAAAGCTGGTGCAGACGGTTACTGATTGATCTAATTCTTGGTGGGGGGAGTGGGGGAGGAAGTGAGAAAGAGAGGAAGGGAGGAAGGGCGATTGGTTGACATGCTTCCCCCGGCACTTTTTATCCAAAGCGATTAGCTAATGCCCGCTGAGTGCCGGGGGTTTCCAACCCATACCGACCCTGTTTTGCATAGGCGTACCTGCTCGTAGTAGCGACTTTAGTCGCTTTTTCTCTCGAGTAAAAAACGGCTAAAGCCGTTACTACGAGCGAGTTGTGCGCAGGTTAAATTAAGCGCGGTCGAAAACGATTTGAATCATTTCCCCGGCACTTTGGAAGTGCCGGGGAAGGCGGGGGGAGTGGGGGAGGAAGGGAGGAAGGGAAGCGGGATTGTTGTAGGGGTGGGAGGGCGCGGTAATAATACCTCACCGAAAACAACTCAACTTGTCTCCGCGCCGACTCGCCCACCTGATGCGCCACATGGGCGAGACGGCACGGGCGGAACTTGGTTGGCTATCGCCAAACTTACCCCGTGCCGTCCCGCTCCTACGACAATTCCGCTGTTTACCTGATTTGTTTCGGCTCTTTGGGATCTCATGGGGTTTGGTCTGAAATGGAATACGTGATGCGCGGGTCTCTCTGGACGCACATGGCGTTTTGCGCATCATTTGATGTCAACCCCCTGAATTCCTGAAGAACCTTTGTTTCTTAACTTGCAAGAAGAGTGGACCAATCTGGGAACTCTCTCTGTCGAAACCCGCCCTTTTGCCTTCGACAGGCTCAGGCAACGGGCTTGTGGTGGGGTAGTGGGGGTATTTTAGGGGGAATTCAGGAGGGGGGCAACACGGCCGTGGTAGAAACTCCCGGCACTCAGCGGGTGTCCACCAATCGTTCTGGATAAAAGGTGCCGGGAGAAGTAGCCTACCCACCCTGCCCCCTGCACCTTGCACCATGCACCTTGTTCCTCTTGCACCTTGCCCCCTTTTCTTTTACAATTTATTTCATATTGTGAAACGTTGTTTCAAAAATGGAAACCCCATGAGTAACAGTTCTGAATCCTACGCAGGAACCCAAGCCGTGGTCCGCGCCATTCGCTTGCTCAAAATCTTCAACAACGACGAGCAAACCGAATGGAGCCTGAGCGAGTTGGTAGACACGGCCGTGCTCAACAAAACCACCACCTTCCGCATCCTGACCGCCCTCGAAAGCGAGGGCCTCATCGAAAAAACGGACGCGGGCAACTATCGGCTCGGCTCCGAGATGATCGCCTTGGGGGGACGGGCCATGCGGAGCAACACCTTGCGCCAAGTCGCTCAGCCCATCTTGCGCCAGCTAGCCGAGACCACGGGGGAGCGGGTCACGCTGGAGGTGATGATTAGCGCGGAGCATATGCTCGTGCTGGACGAGGTGGCCAGCCATCACCTGCTGGGCGTGACCCATTACGTGGGCAATCGCCTGCCCGTTCACGCCACCTCGACGGGCAAGGCGGTGCTGGCGTTTACCCAGAATGGGCAAGCCATTTTGCCCGCCGAGTTGCCCGCCCTGACAGCGCAGACGCATCACACGGCCGTGTCCCTGCAAACAGAACTAGTGGAAATACGAGAGAGGGGGTATGCCACGGCCGTGGGAGAACTCGAGCCGGGCCTGATGGCGACCGCCGCCCCCATTTTTGACCACAACGGCCACGTCGTCGGCGCCCTCAGCGTCGTCGGCCCCAGCGTCCGCCTCGACGAAACAAAGCTACACGCCGCCGCCCAACACGCCGTGCAAGCGGCGGCGGAGATTTCATACAAATTAGGTGCACGGTTCAAGGTGCAAGGGGCAACGGCTGACCCGACCCCACCTGCTCCCTGAACCTTGCCCCCTGCACCTCGCTCAAGGAGACCATCATGACCGCCCCCACTTTAACCCGTCAAGCCCATGCCCGACTCACGGCCGTGAAACGGCAAAACGTGACCGACGACGAAATTGCCCTCGAGGCCGTTAAACTCGCCGCCGATTTACTACTCGACGCCCAGTCGCGCCAAAATCGCAAAGAAAAAGCCCAGCAAGCCAAAATTGCGGGCATGATGACCGACCCCAACGGCAAAATGATGACCATGGCCATGTCTGACCAAGCGTTTCGGAGCCATAACCCGCGCCGCATCGCCGACCAAGTCAAATATCTGGTGGACAAATATGGCGTGCCCCATTACTTTGCCAACTGGGAGCAAATGAGCCTGCAACTCGGCTCCGTCATGGGGCAATATTTGCCCCAAATTGTCGTGCCCTTCATCGTGGCCAAGCTCCGCGCCGAAACGAAAAGCGTCATTTTGCCGGGTGAAGAAGATGACCTGCGCGAATATTTGACCAAGCGACGCGCCAGCGGTACGCGGCTCAACTTGAACCAGTTGGGCGAAGCGATTTTGGGCGAAGAAGAGGCCGCCCGACGGTTCGCGGCGTATCTGGAACTGCTCGCCCGGCCCGATGTGGAGTATATCTCGGTCAAAATTTCCTCGATTTTTAGCCAAATCAATTTGGTCGCCTTTGACCATACGGTCGAAGAAATCAAGGAGCGGCTCCGCAAGCTGTATCGGCAGGCAATGAGCCATAAATATGTGTTGCCCAACGGCACGGCCGTGGACAAATTTGTCAACCTTGACATGGAAGAGTACCGTGATTTGCACCTGACCATGGCCGCATTCCAACAGGTTCTCGACGAGCCAGAATTCCAGCCTTATCGGGCGGGCATCGTCCTGCAAGCGTACCTGCCCGACGCCCATCCCGCCCAGCGGCAACTGACGGAATGGGCGGTCGAGCGGGTTGAAAAAGGGGGCGCACCGATTAAAATCCGCATCGTCAAAGGAGCAAATTTGGCCATGGAGCGGGTCGAAGCGTCGTGGTACGGCTGGGAACAAGCCCCCTACCGCACCAAAGGAGAGGTAGACGCCAACTACAAGCGGATGGTCATTTATGGCTGTCAACCTGAACGGGCCACGGCCGTGAACCTCGGCATTGCCAGCCATAATTTGTTCGATTTGGCCTATGGCCTGCTCCTCCGCGCCAAATATGGCGTCGAAGATTATGTCGAATTTGAAATGCTGGAAGGGATGGCTAACCATCAAGCCCGCGCCGTGCAGGACGTCGCCGAAGGGCTGTTGCTCTACGCGCCCGTGGTCAAACAAGAGGATTTCCACAGCGCGATAGCGTATCTGGTGCGCCGCCTTGACGAAAACACGGCCGAGGAAAATTTCCTGCACGACCTGTTTGGTCTGGAAGTGGGCAACGCCCAATGGGAGACGCAAAAGCAATATTTCCTCGAGGCCGTTGCCCAGCGGGACAAAGTGGGGCAAGGGCCGCAACGGCTCCAAGACCGCCAAACGGAGCAAATTCGTTTTGACGTAGTGGGGCCGTTTCACAACGCGCCCGACACCGATTTTTCTCTGCCGCAAAACCAGCAGTGGGCGGAAGACAATCTCCGCGCTTGGCGTGACCAAGAGATTGCGCCGATTCCGTTGCAGATTGGCGGGGAGTTCATCGCGGGCGACCCGAGTCGTTTAGGCGAGGGGCATGACCCGTCCCGTCCGGGACAAGTTGCTTATCGTTATGCGCAGGCCACGGCCGTGCAAATCAACGACGCGCTCGAGGTGGCCGTCCAAGCGCAAACAAGCTGGGCACAAACCAGCATTCAGGAGCGCAAAGAGCTACTGGTCAAATGTGCCAGACAGCTAGCCGCTCGGCGCGGCGATTTTGTGGGCGTGATGGCTTTGGACGGGGGCAAAGCGGTGCCCGAAGCTGACCCTGAAATCAGCGAGGCGATAGATTTTGCCAACTACTACGCCCGCTCCCTCGACATTCTTGGGAGCGAACTGGCCGATGTAGACGCCAAACCGCTGGGAACGGTGCTGATTACCCCGCCGTGGAACTTCCCCGTCGCCATTCCTACGGGCGGCATTTTGGCCGCGCTGATGGCGGGCAATACGGTCATTCTCAAGCCCGCGCCCGAAGCGATTTTGTGCGGCTGGCACATCGTGCAAGCTCTCTGGGAAGCGGGCATTCCGCACGAAGCCCTGCAATTTCTGCCCACGACCGATGACGAAGTGGGGCGCGGCTTGGTCACCGATGCGCGGGTCAACGCCGTCATTTTGACGGGCGCGTACGCCACGGGGCGCATGTTCCAAAACTGGAAACCAGAGCTAAACTTGCTGGCGGAAACGAGCGGCAAAAACAGCATGATTATCACGGCCATGGCCGACCATGACCAAGCCATCAAAGAGCTGGTCAAATCCGCTTTTGGGCACAATGGGCAGAAATGCTCCGCCGCCAGCCTCGCCGTCCTCGAGGCGGAAGTGTATGACAGCCCCAGCTTCAGGAAGCAGTTGAAGGACGCCACGGCCAGCCTGCACGTCGGTTCGGCGTGGGATACGAGCAGTAAGGTGACGCCCATCATTCGGGAACCCAGCCCAGAACTCAAGCGGGCGCAAACGACGCTCGACCCCGGCGAAAGCTGGCTTCTCGAGCCGCGCATGGTGGATGGCAACCCCAATTTGTGGTCGCCGGGGATTAAATTGGGGATTAAACAAGGGTCGTTTTATCACCAAACGGAATGCTTCGGCCCGGTGCTGGGGCTGATGCGGGCTGACAATTTGGCCCATGCCATCGAGTTGGTCAATGATTCGGAGTATGGGCTGACCAGCGGGATTCAGAGCTTGGATGAGCGGGAAATCGACATCTGGCAGGAAAAAATCGAGGTGGGCAATGCGTACATCAATCGGGGCACGACGGGGGCGATTGTGCAACGGCAACCGTTTGGCGGCTGGAAGAAGTCGGTCTTTGGCAGTGGGGCGAAGGCGGGCGGGCCGAATTATGTGCTGAGCCTGATGCATCTGACGGAGAAGGCGGACGGGGCAGAGAAAGAGATGCCCACGGCCGTGTGGTCGCCTGCCGTGGATGAACTGCTCCAAGCGTGCCAAGCCCTCGTCGGCGTGGAGCTAGACGAAGCGACGGGCAAACGGCTGGAAACGGCGGCGGGTCGGTATGCGTATGCGTGGCAAACCCATTTCGCCCTCGAGCATGACCCGAGCCAAGTGCTGGGGGAGGGCAATTTGTTCCGGTATCGGCCATTGAAGCAGGGGATGCTGGTGCGGGTTTCGGCGCCAGAGGAAGTGACTTCGGCTTTGCTGGCTTTGCTGGCGGCGCGGACTTGTAACACGGCCGTGGTTGTCTCCGTCGCGCCCAACATTTCTACCCTGCATGAGCTAGCGGGTCTGTCCAACCTGACCATCGTCACAGAGACGGACGCCACGTTTGCCCAAGGAATCGGTCGTGGGGATAGGCTTCGGCTGTTGGGGACGTTGGCGCGGGAGGTGCGGGAGGCGGCGAACGGGGCGCATGTGCCTGTGATTGACGCGCCGGTGACGCTGAATGGCCGGGCGGAGTTGCGTTATTATGTGCGGGAGCAGGCGGTGTCGCATACGACGCATCGGTATGGGAATATTATTCAGGAGCCGCAGGGTTAAGAGGGTGTCAGGTGTCAGGTATCATGTTTCAGGTGCTTTTGCTCTGGACACCGCAATCACCAGAGGTAGCAAAAAGGGGAACACGGCCGTGTTCCCCTGTTTTGTGTATAATCTGGGTATGATTCAAATCATCTTCACCCTTTCTGGCTTGTGCTAAACGATACTTATGACGACGACAACCATCTCCCCCCCCTTAACAGATATTGCCATCACTGATTTTGGACAATATCTGACCAAAGTCGAAGGTGAACTGTTTCTGGCAGGCACGCGGATTGGCCTATGGCAAATCGTGCGCGGCTACAAGGCCGGCCATAGCCCTGAACAAATCGCCCTCGACTTCCCCGCCGCCAGCCTGACCCAAATCTATGCCGCTATTACCTATTATTTGGCGAATCATCCCTTTTTTACCAGCGAGGCAGATGGGGATGAACCAACATATGATGATACGCAAGCGTTGCTCGTACAAACATTACGGGAGCGGTTGGCGAAACGGTATCAAATTATCCAAGAAGGGCAAATGACTCGTCTAATCCCACATGAAACCCCGCTTTCTACTTGATGAAAATGTGGAGGCGGCCATTCTACGCCAATTACGCCGCCTTTATCCTGAAATAGAGCTTATTGCCGTAGGCGAAGCGAATGCCCCAGCCTTGCAGAGTCAAGACCCCGAGGTATTGGCTTGGATAGCCGCACATAATTATCTGCTTGTCACGCATGACCGTCGCTCAATGCCTACCCACATTGCCGACCATTACGAACAGGGGGGTGAATTACCTGGTGTCCTGCTCATTCGTCGTGGGGCAAGCATTCATCAGGTGGTATCTTACTGGCATTTGCTTTGGTCAGCTTCAGAGATGGCTGAATATCGCAACGTGATTAGTTATATCCCGTAAGTGTATTGGTCATGGCTTGCTAAAACAGCTGTCATTTTGTCGCTTTCCAGAAGCGATAAAATGCTTCGGCGTGGCCTGCGGCCACGCCTCGCTGTCCAGAGGGTGTTTTTTTCGTTTGG
>JBGTIZ010000409.1:0-2634 GCA_041745395.1 Promineifilaceae bacterium (SeqCode)
TTGGGGCCACCCCCCAAACGAAAAAATCCCCCTTTCCAGCGAGTCGTGACCTACCGTCACGGCAAAGCAGTCTACAAAAAGTGCAAACATAGTGCGGGGAGTGTACCAGAAAAATCAGGATCTTTGGGAATTCATGATGACAATTAGCCATTGTCTTGGCTCAACAGGTCATGTCCAGAGAAAAGTCACCTGACACATGACACGTGAAATGTGACCCCATGCAAAACGCCACGAAATCCAACGGATCCCAAAATCGCTAGGAATGGCGACGCAGAATAAAAACGCGCCGCCCATCCTGCCACAGCATCTCTAAACCAAAATGCTGGCACACAAAATCAAGCGTCGTGGCGTGATAAAAAGAGGTGTGGGTGGGGTCTCTGGGGTAATACCACGTGGCAAAGTTATCCAGAGAAGTCCACGTCTCGGTCATAATGCCCAGCACCCCGCCAGCGGCCAACAGGCCACAAATCCGCGCGATGTCTTGCTGGGGGTGATAAAAATGCTCAAAACATTCGGTTGAGAGAATAAAGTCGTAGGGTGGCTCAAGCGGATGGTCGAAAAAGATGGGGTCATAGTCGGCACAGGCGATGCCCTGCTGACGCACCAGTTGGGACAAGGTGGGGCCGGGGCCACAGCCATAATCGAGGCCGCGCATCGTTTCGTTCAAGTAGGGCAGAACGGGGTGCAAAAGGCGGTTCAAGAAGCGCACATAGCCACTATTTTCGATGCTGTTTTCGTGGGTGCGGTAATGCGCTTCTTCGGCGACTAGGGGGAGGTGGTGGGCAGGGTCGGCAAAGATAAGGGCGCAGGTGTGACAGAGGTAATAGCGGCGATTATCTTGCCCGTTGACCTCTGTTGTCTGGCCGGTGGTGAGACAGAGGGGGCAGGTGATGGGCATGGTTTCCTGTTTCGTCAGTAACTACTAATATTCTCGAGGGCTGAGCTTGTCGGAGCCCGTCCTTTTACCGTAAGCGTTCAGTCCCTCAAGACCTGACAGGTTTTCGAGACATCTTTGACAGGTGACTACTCTGGTAGAAACCTGTCAGGTCTGAACGGTTACCTTTTGCCTTCGACAAGCTCAGGCAACGGACTTGTTGGGTTAGCCGTTACTTTCGTCATTCATAATTCGTCCTTCGTCCCTTCCCACACAGTATCAACCCCAACGCCAGAGAGCGAAGCCGCTGAGCAGACGCAGAGCCGCACCGATGAGCAAGGCGGTTGCTAAACCAGTGAACCCCGCAATAAATGGCCCCAAGAGGGAGCCGATGAGGATAGCCGCATTCAGCCCCCAACTATACCATGCCAGATGGGAAGGGCGTTGGTCTTCGGGGATGCGCTCGAGCAGGTAGTTGCCCAACACGCCGTTGACCATCGCAAAAGAGATGCCACCCACGACCGAAGCCACCATATAAAAGGTCACATCCCACGCTAACCCTAACCAAAATGGGTATTGCGCCATGATGAGGATGCCGACGGCCAGCAGTTGCTTTTGTGACCAGCGATCGCTCATGCGGGGGAGTTGGGTGGCGGCGGCCAGCATGGCTAAGTAGTAGACGACACTGCCCCAACTGATGGTCTGATCATCTAGTCCCAAAATATTGACAATGAAGAGGGGGCAGAGGGGGATAATCATAAATTGGGCGGCGTGAAAGGCGAATAGAAGTAGGGTTGTCCGGCCAAAACGACCGCGTAACACATCTATAGACAACCATTCACGCGGCTGGAGCCGCATCCAGGCGCGGGGAGCGATGGCAAAGCGACCGACGAGCCATGTGCGCGTTTGCCCTGGATCGGCTAAATCTTGAATCCGCGTCTGGATTGGCTGTGAGTCCCGTTTGTTAAGAGGATCATGTAGCGGCCGAACAAAAAAGATGTGGAGGGAACTCATCAAGGCCCCAAACGCGCCAAGGGCAAACACAATTTGGAAGCCGTAAGGGAAGGGGACGTTGTTAAGAATAACGCCGCAGACGAAGGAGATAATAATGGAGGAGATGGCAAAAGCGGCGTTGCGCCACCCCGCCACGTAGCCGCGCCACTCGGGAGGCACGGCCGCGGCAAACAGCCCATTAAAACCAATCGCTAGCACCGTACCGGGGACGCTCATCATAAAAGTGATGACAATGAGGGCTTCTATCTGCATGGCGGGAGCCAAGAGCAACGGTAAGAAGATCCACGTCACGTAGAAAAGGCGGAAGAAGATGGATGACCAGAACACGGCGGGACCAATCGGCCGTGTTTGTAACCATTGGCCGGCGGGCAAGGCGATGAGCATGGTGACCATGCCGGGGGCGGCACTGAGTAACCCAATTTGCAACCCGGTCGCGCCGAGCCGGGCGGCATAAACAGCGACGAAGGCGAGCGCACTCCCGTTGAGCACGCCAAACCAAGCAATATCTGCATATAAATGCAGGAAGCTGTGCCGATAGTGTTCAGGCACACTCCGCACGGCCGTGGATGATACTGTAGAGACAGACATAGCTGACCTCCCTTTTTGGCAAAAAATTAGGGCGACACGCAAGCGTATCGCCCTTAAATTATATTAGACAATAGTATAACGATGTCGGTTTAAGTGTGTAGGGGGACTTTAGTTTTGGTTCATGTGAGGGAGGGGGGGGGCGCAAGGACGAAGGACGA
>JBGTIZ010000410.1:0-8098 GCA_041745395.1 Promineifilaceae bacterium (SeqCode)
AAAAGTCGGGTCCGTCTGACAGGCCTTGGCTAGCACGCGTACCACTTCTTACTTTTCACTCGATTACCAAACTGTTTACCTGAAGACCAAACTCCGCTGGCCCCCTGACCCGCGTCACTCCCAATTTTCGGGCGGTTCAGGCATACCAAGAATATGATAACCCGCATCCACATAGACCACTTCGCCCGTGATGCCACTGCCCATGTCGCTGAGGAGCCAGAGCGCGGCGTTGCCCACCTCGTCTTGGTCTACGTTGCGGCGCAGAGGCGTGCGCTCTTCCGTGTATTTGAGCATTTTGCGGAAACCCGCGATGCCGCTGGCGGCTAAGGTTTTGATAGGCCCTGCCGAAATGGCGTTGACGCGAATCCCTTCTGGCCCCAGGTCGGCGGCGAGGTAGCGGGTGCTGGACTCGAGAGCGGCCTTAGCCACGCCCATCACGTTGTAATGGGGAAACACCTTTTCAGAGCCATAATAAGTAAGGGTGAGCATAGAGCCACCGTGGGGCATGAGCGGGCGGGCGCGTTGGGCGAGGGCGACGAAGCTATAGGCACTAATATCAAGCGCGACTTGGAATCCATCGCGGCTTGTGTCTATAAAACGGCCTTGTAAATCCTCTTGTTTGGCGAAACCAATGGCGTGGACAAGGATGTCCAGCGTGCCAAAATGCGCTTTGGCTTTGGCGAAGGTGTCGTCAATTTGGGCGTCGTCGCTGACGTCGCACATTTCGACAAAGGTGCTGTTGATTTCGGCGGCGAGGGGGCGCACGCGCCGCTCAAGCTGGGGAATAGCGTAGCTGAGACCGATTTCCGCCCCGTGGGCGTGTAGAGCTTGGGCGATGCCCCAAGCAATGGAATATTTGTTGGCGAGGCCAAAGATAAGTGCTTTTTTGCCTTCTAGTAATTGCATGAAAACTCCGCTTGTTGAATGGTAAATGATAAATGGTGAACGGTGAATGGTGAATGAAATCCCGCGGGCAAGCTAGGAACAAATTGAGGTGGGTCGTGGGGTGGGTTAAATGAGTGTATACCAGAATTGTAGAGCAGTCATTGACCATTGACCATTAGCTATTGACCATCGAAAATTGACCATTCTTCCTTCCCTTTGGGGAGCCAGATAGTAAAGGTAACGCCTTGGTCGGGGTTGTTGTGGGCTTCGATGTAACCACGATGACGGGTGATTATTTCTTGGGAGATGGCTAAGCCAAGACCGGTGCCGGGTTGCTGTGTTTCGATGGCGGCCGTGCCTCGGAAGAACCGCTCAAAGAGATGTTCTTGGTCTTCTGCGGTGAGGCCGGGGCCGTTGTCACTGATGCGCAGATAAACCATGTGGGGTGTGTTGTCATCTTGTCCCACCGTCAGCGTTATTTTACCGTCACTGGGCGTGTAGGCAATGGCGTTGTGGACGAGGCCGGTGATGGCTTGTTGCAGGTGTTTGGTGTCGGCTCGGATGTGGAGATTGGTGGGGGGGGGAGACCAGGTGAGGGTGTGCTGGCTGGCCTGGGTATAGAGCGCGGGGAGGATGTCTTCGACCACGGCCGTGAGCGAAACTGGTTGCAACGTCATCACCGTAGACTCAGTGTCCAGCCGCGACAAATTAAGTAAATCTTGGATGAGCCGCGCCAGCCGCTCTGTTTCATGGTCTAGCACATCCAGATAACGAGCCGCCTTCTCTGGTTTGCCCCGCCGCAGGAGTGTCAGATACGTTTTGATACTGGTCAGCGGGGTGCGTAATTCATGCGACACATTGGAAACAAACTCCGTTTTTAGCCGTTCCACCTCTTTTAAGTGGGTAATATCCGCTTGGACGACGACAAAACCACTCTGCGTGCCGAGGCTATCTGTGAGGGGGGTGACATTGACCGAGACGGTATAAGGTGTGCCATCGCGGTGGAGGCTGTCAATTTCGCCCCGCCATACTCGTTTAGCCGAAATATGATGACGTAGGATTGTTATGGTCTGGTCTGAGATGGCGGGGGGGGCGTGGTAAAAGTGATCAATGGGTTGGCCGATGATTTCGTTGACAAGGTAGCCGCTTTGTCTGGCGACGGCTTCATTGGCATAGAGGATTTTGCCAGCGGGATCGGTGAAGAAAATTCCTTCCCCGGCCGTGTCGAGAATGGCTTGGGTGCGGTCTTTTTCCGCCTGTAGCTCGCCCGTGCGTTGCGCGATTCTGTCAGAAAGCTGGGCGGCGTAGAGTTGGGCATCTTCATAGAGGCCAGCTCTCTGCACGGCCGTGGAAAGCTGTCCCGCGATGGTTTGCAAGAAAGAAAAGTCATCTTCATTTAATGCCTCTACGTCATCAACAAAGCCCACCGTCATCAGGCCAATCACCTTTTCGTTGATGTGCATGGGCAAGCTGACTTGAGCAGTCAAGAATGGTTGTAAATTGGGGTGCGGTTCATGCAGAAAGACACCTTGCCTGTGGTCTGTTTCCGGGGGCGAATGTAGTTCATCGAGGGGCAATCGGCTGGGTGTGGGCAGGCCCACGGCCGTGTAAAAAGAGGGATGCGGCACATAATAACGGCCAATTTCATCTAGCAAATAAAAGCCCACGTAATGTGGAAAACGCTGTTCCGCCAACACGGCCGTGGTTTGCGCCAGCAGTTCATCCAAGTACAAAGATTTGGTGCTAACCATCGTCACTTGGTTGATGATAGACAACTCGCTGATGCGCTGACTCAATTCGTCATACAGTCGCGCATTTTCTAGGGCGATGGCCGCCTGATTGGCAAAAGCCAACACAATCCGCGCACTCTCGGCCGTGTACGCATTGGGGATGGTATGATCCACATTCAAAATGCCAATCACGCGATCCTTGATGCGCAAAAGGCAGTTAATAGAAGAGCGAATGACCTCGAACTTAGGCACAGGAACCCACTCTGGATCAGTTTGGGTGTCCGCTACGACGCGATACGGTTGCCCGTTGTTTATAATGTGCGACACATACTCAGACCCTAGCTGATTGACCACGCGCTCTACATCAGACCATTCTTCAAAGCCGCGCATAGCGGCCAAAAACAACCGCTCTTGCTGGGCATCATAAAGCTGAATCGTCACCTTTTTATAATCAATAACTTTATCCAGCAGGTCAAAAATTTGCTCGTAAACTTCATCTAGCGTGTATTCACTGGTGAGCAACGAGCCGACTTGGCGCAGGGTTTTGGCGAGGTTAAGTTGGCTTTGCTCCGCTTCACGCAGGCGGGCATTTTGCAGGGCGACCGCGCCATAATTGCCAATGGATTGTGTCAGGTTTATTTCTTGGCGGGTGAAGTGGCGGGGCTGGTCGTTGACGGTGACATGTAACATGCCCACCACACGGCTGTGGACACGCATCGGCACAGCCAACAGCGAACGTATCCCCTGCTTTACCCTCTGCAACGAATGCTCAGTTAACCCCTCCACCTTTTGCAAATCATACACAGCCAACGGCTCATTCTGCGCCAAGGCTTGGCGCGTTATCGTTGTTTTCTCTAGGGGGAAGCCATTCTCCTGCCGCATCAAAGCAGACAAGGCTTGGGTATCCTCCTCATGCACCCAGCTTCGCAGATGATAGGCATGTGTCAACGCATCGTTAAACAAGAAGACATGACAATTGGTGACATCTGGCAAGAGTTCCATCACCGCTTGCACCACACTTTCCAAAATTTTGTCCTGCTCATTGTCCTCAATAATGGCTGTCGCCAAAGAGACCAGCACCTCTGCCCCCCGTCGTCGCCGCGTTTCCTGTTGAAACAAGTGGCTATTGTCCACGGCCAACCCCACAAACGCCGCCAAAGTCTCTATCACACGCCCATCATTTTGGTCAAAAGCATACGGCTGACGTGACTGCAACGAAATGACCCCCACCGCTTTTTGCCCAACAATGAGCGGTGTACTCAGCCAAGTGCGTGGCGGCGTTTCGGACACGCGCTGGAGAGCAGTAGGTGGTTCCTGCACGGTCATGTCTTCTATAAAAACAGTTTTCTTTTGGCGGATAACCCAGCCCGTTGCTCCAGCTTCTTCCAGAGGCAAGCGTAATCCTTGGGGAATATTGTCCATGGGCTGACCATCTTCTAGAGCCAGCGCAATTTCAACCATATCCGCCTCCGCATCATACAGCGTGGCGATGAAAATATCGGGGGCAAAGAGTGTCTTAATATGCTCATACAGTTTACCCATTAGCACCGCTGGCTCGAGCGTTTCGGAGAGCGAGATAGCCATCGCAAAAAGCTCGCGCAGTTCGCTGGCTTGGCGTTGCAAGGTTTTGGTTAAATTTTCCGCGTTATGCCTTTGTTTTTGCTCCGCCTGTACCAGCCGCTGAATCTCCACGGCCGCGCCTAGAATACTGGCCATAGACATAAACGCCTCAATTTCACCCTGGCTCCAAATATACGTCGGCCGCTCTTCCGTTAGCTCCAAGATACCCCACCAGCGCCCGCCACTAAACACGGGAATCAAAGCCAATAATTGGGTACCAGGCAGGGTGCGCTTGACAAAATCTGCCTCGGCCGTGGGCAGGGTTTCCACCATGCTGGTTAGCACTTCTCCCTGTGACAAATGGTCAACCCACCGCGACAACCCTTCCTCCGCGTAACAAAATGGCTCCGACATACTGCGCGGCTCGTGTTGCTTGCGCGACACAACCCATTCATAAAATAGGTTTGCCTGTAGCTCACATGCGCTGTCCTGTGGATACTCATCTCGCTTGGTTTTGTTTTCTAGCAAACGCACGCGGGAAACATCAAATTGGGGGCACAAAGCGGTCAGCAGTTCCTGCACCGTACCCGTTTCTATTTTGGCATAAAATTGCTGTGCCAAATGCCCCAACGCCTCTAGCAGTCGCTCGCGTCGCGCCACATAGGGCGGACGCTGGTTTCGTTGCTGAGTCGCTAACGCCTCTTTTATCGTTTCTTGTAGTTTGGCTGTATCTGGCTTGGCAATGTAGTGGTCAGCACCTAGCTTGAAGCAGGGGGCAATAAGGCGTGCGTCTCGCTCGGCCGCGTACAGGATAATGGTGCTGGTCGGCCATGTTTGGCGCACCATCAGCAGGACTTGCTGAATATCTAGCCAAGCGAGATGCACATCGGTTATAACGAGGTTGATTTTTTCTTGTTTGAGCGATTTTTTGAATGAGTCGAGGGAGTCCACGGCCGTGGTTGATAGCAGGCGCGTCTCGTCCTGAAACGACGCTACAACCGCTACCGTTTGGTTCACATCCTGCCCAAGCAATAACACATTGATCAATTGATTCATCCTGCCCCATGTTTGACAAGAACCGTAATGACGTAAACCCTAGCGATTTTTCTCGAGAAACTCAACGACTATGTTCATTTTAACACAACTAAACGAGTCTCAAGCTTATTGTCGTTATTTTCACGTACCCATACGGTTGTCATTTTTGGGCATGGCTCATAAATCCCTTCAAAGTTACCTTCACACTTCCGCTTCGTCGTGGCCTGCGGCCGCCCAAACGAAAAAAAACCCCTTTATAATGGTCGAGCCGCCGCAGGCGGCGAGGCGTGTAGCCGCGATTTGCTCACCAACTGTAAAGGTAACTTGCACCATGCCCATTTTTGTTGAAGTAAACAGGGTGCGTTACACGGCCGTGGGTTCAAGCACACATCCGTTTTGCATACAGCCCCCCGTGCGCTAAGCTTACGCCGCCGAGCAGGAAAACGGTGTGCCCCAACAGTGACGCCGTTAATCCATGACGCTAGACCCTGATGAATAGCTACCAAGAGACGCCATTCACCATTAACTATTCACCATTCACCATTTACAATTCAAAACAATCCCGACCTTTCTCAAAAATCAAAGGGGTTCGACTTGTTAAAATTCATTTTACGCAGGCTCCTTTTGCTTATCATCATCCTGCCCCTTTTACACGCGGCCGGCTACAACTACGCCCTTCTTTTCTATACCCAAACTCGCCCCAATCGTCCCCCCCACGACCATTTGCCCTATCCTGAATACCTGCGCCACGCCCTGCAAACGGGTGAATGGGGCGAAATTGGGCGCATCCCCATTTGGGAGTTTGTGGCGCAACCATTTCTGAACAGCCTTGTTCTGGTTGTTATCGCCCTTTTCATCACCCTGCTGGGCGGCGTTTTGATTGGCGTTTTCTCTGTTTCGCGGCACACCAAGCGCATCTCGCCCGCTGGCCTCTTATTGACCACGGCCGGGGCTTCCATTCCCGGCTTTCTGCTGGGCGGGGTGGTTATCACCGTTATCATCTACCAAATTTTATACAACAGTTGGAGCCGCTCCCCGATTCCCCTATCTGGCTTTGGGCTAGATATTCAGCATTTGGCCTTGCCCCTGCTGGTGCTGGCCGTGCGCCCCACCCTGCACTTCGCCAAAATGACGGCCAGCCTGCTGGAGCATGAACTGCATCAGGAGTATGTGCGCGTGGCGCGGAGCAAGGGGCTAACGTGGTTACATGTCTACTGGAAACATGCGTTTCGCAACATTATCGCCCCTCTGACCACGGTCATGGGACAGGCCACGCGCTTTATTGTGGCGGGGTTGCTCATTGTGGAGATGATGTTTTTGTGGCCAGGCTTGGGTCGTTTTTTTGTGTACGCGGTGGCCGCCAATGAAAATATACGGGGACAACATCAGTTTTATGGCAATCCCTATTTGCTGGCCGCCTTGGCGGTCTTAATCGGCCTGATGTTGCTTACGGCCGACCTTATCGCTGGGGCAGCGGCTTATCAAGCCGACCCGCGCATTCGTGACGTGTAGTCTTATGTCTTTTCGCAATTATCCGCTTATGGTGGGTGGGGCAATCACGGCCGTGTTTTTTCTCCTCGCCCTATTTGGCCCCACCCTCGCCCCGATTGACCCCATGGAACGCTTCGCCGACGTTATCCGCGACGACGAGGGCAACATGTTCATCCCCAGCGTGCGCCCCGTGCCCCCCTTCACGCTCGACCAGTTCCCGCTGGGTACAGACAATGCGGGACGGGATATTTTCAGCCGCCTGCTGTGGGCGGTACGGCCGACTTTGTTCGCCTGCACGGCCGTGGTTTTGGGTCGTCTCCTCATCGCTATCCCCCTCGGCCTCATGGCTGGCTGGCTCCAAGAAAGCTGGTTCGACCGCCTGACCGATGGCTTTACCAGCCTGATTGTGGCTATTCCTCAACTCATTCTCGCCATCGCCATTATCGCCCTTAATCCCGACCGAGAACTAAGCCTCTTTATCCTTGTCCTGACCCTCATCGGCTGGCCTGACCTGATGAAATACGTGCGCAACCAGACCACCATTACCCGCCAAGCCGAGTTTATCACCAGTGCCAAAGCGATTGGCGCCAGCACGCCCGCCATTTTGCGCCGCCACGTTTTCCCCCAGCTTTGGCCCGCCCTGCCCGCGCTCATTGCCTTTGAACTGAGTGCCGTGCTTCTGCTTTTTGCGGAACTCGGTTTTTTGGGCTTTTTTATCGGCAATGGCTACGTCATTTTTGGAGCCGACCCCAACAGCACGGGCCTCATCGCCACGGGTCTCACCGCTGGGACGCCCGAGCTAGGGCAAATGCTGTCCGACTTTTGGGCCAAAATTTTTGAATCGCCGTGGGAGATGGTCAGCGCGGCCACTATTATATTTTTGATGGTCTTTGGGTTTAACATGCTGGGGGAGGGGTTGCGCCGTTACACGGCCGTGCGGCGTTGAGTAAGGCGAGGGGGAGAGTAAGAGAGGAAGGGAGTAAGAGATGAGCGACCTGAAAAAAGGGACGAATTACAAATTACGAATGACGAAAGGAGCGGATTTTCTCTTGAGGCTTAAAAATTTAATTCGGTAATAGCGGCTTCGTCGTGGCCTGCGGCCACGACTCGCCAGAAAGAGGGTATTTTTTTCGTTTGGGCGTTCGCCCAAACGAAAAAAATACCCTTTAGGGGGGCCGAGCCGCCGCAGGCGGCGAGGCAGATTCACCAGCACAGAGGGCAAAATCTTTTACCGACTTAATTTTTTAAAGTCCAAGAGAGAGCGTTGCACAAAATAGTTGAAAGAAAAAGCGGTTTGTGAAATGATGTGAATATCTACTCCACAACACTCCACAAACACGCTTATGACAAACAGTATACAGCAAGCCCCCACAAATTCAATCGCCAATCCAGAGCTA
>JBGTIZ010000411.1:0-18165 GCA_041745395.1 Promineifilaceae bacterium (SeqCode)
CAAACGAAAAAAACACCCTTATGACAGGCGAGCCGCCGTAGGCGGCGAGGTGTGCCGAGACAGGATTTTTTGTGTGAGTAATTTGTGACCAATACAGAAAATTGCACATCTGCTTAAAATAGTCGATGATAGCTTTGTGAGATAGTCACTGGACTAGCCACCTCTTTTAACCACCTACCCACAACCCAAGAGAGTGATTTCCATGATGATTTTTAATTTAACCCACGGCCGTGGTGGCCGCTTTTTTGTCTTGCTTGGGCTTATTTTAGCCAGCCTCACGGCCGTATTCGCCACCGCCACCTTGTCCGCAGGGGCAAATGACGCCCTCATAATCGAAACAAGTGCCAATTTGTCGTATGCCAATAACGACCTGCTTGTCAACTTGTATCAGGGTGACACCGTTGCTTATCAAGTGAACCTGTTTACCAGCGCACCGGCCACCGGGGTGGTGGTGACCGTAACTGTGCCAGCAGGCATTGCTTACCAAAGCAGTAGTTGTGGGGGCACAGAGGTGGCGGCAGGGCAATTTGTTTGGCCGCTGGGGTCACTGGATGCCTTCGCCTTTTGTCGCCTCACGCTGACGGTGGAGCCGACCACGATGGGGGGGCTGTCGTTAACAGCCGAAACCACGGCCGATGCCTACGACCCCGTCAATTCCCAACTCACTGTTACGAATGACTTTGTTGTGTTAGCTCCTACTAGTTTGGTCATTCGGCACACGACCGTGGCCTCGCCCACCATCCCCTTCACCTACGCCGTTTCGGCCCCGCCCCACGCGCTTTATGCCACCCACGCCACCACCGCCACTGGCACAGGTCAAGGGCAACTCAGTGCCCCAGCCGCCACGGCCACCGATGCGCAGGGCAATGTGTATGTGGTGGATGGGGGAAATTATCGCATCCAAAAGTTTGATGGCGCGGGCAATTTTCTCCTTGAGTGGGGGAGCATCGGCGCGGCCGATGGTCAATTTAATGGGGTCAACGATGTTGCCCTTGATAGCGAGGGCAACGTGTGGGTGGCCGACCAAAACAACAACCGCTTGCAAAAATTTGATGGGCAGGGCAACTTTTTGCAGGTCGTGGGCACGGCTGGGTCGGGTGATGGGGAATTTCAGTGGCCGTGGGGGCTGGCTATTGCCCCAGACGACACGATTTATGTGGCAGACCATCTCAACAGCCGCATTCAATATTTGGATGAGACGGGGGCATATCTTGGGCAGTGGGATGGCACGGCTGGGGGAGGCACGCCTTTTCTGTACCCGCAACGAGTGGCCGTGGCTCCCGATGGGTCGGTGTATGTGAGCGATTTCAATGGGGTGCAAAAATTCACGGCCACGGGCACGTTCATCGCCCAAGTGGGCACACCGGGCACGGCCGTGGGGCAACTCAATGAGCCAATCGGGCTGGCGGTGGATGAGGCGGGCAATCTGTATGTGACGGATAGGTATCTCGGCCGTGTGCAAAAGTTCTCTAGCACAGGCGATTTTCTCGC
The DNA here is from genome assembly GCA_041745395.1 of Promineifilaceae bacterium (SeqCode). GTDB lineage: Bacteria > Chloroflexota > Anaerolineae > Promineifilales > Promineifilaceae > Hadersleviella. The sequence continues at coordinate 1,492 of JBGTIZ010000411.1, forward strand.
CAGTTGGGGACGGGTGGGCGACCAATTAGGCTTGCTGGGGGGCCAAGTGCGCGGGCTGGAATGGCTGGGGGATGGGCGACTGTTAGCCACCAGCACGTCGAATAATCAGTTGGTTTGGTTCTCGGCGGCCGAGGTGTTTACCCTGGCCGACAATGAGCAAATCGTCTACCAGATGTCGCCCACGGGCACGTATACGTTCACGGCCACGGCCGTGGCGGATTGGACGACGAGTTGGCAGTGTGAGACAACGGACACGGCCGAGATGCCGCTCATCAATGGGGCGGTGCTGGTGGTTGAATTGGATGCGGAGGAGCAGGTGATCTGCACGGCCGTGCGTGAACCCGTCATCCCTGTGGAAAATCGTTTCATCTATTTGCCTTTTGTAATGCGGCCGTAGACATAGATCCGTAGACATAGATAAGGAAGGGGAGGAGCCAGCACCCCAAAAAGGTACGTACCTTCTTAATTACGAGAAGATACGTACCTTTTTTTGTTGGAGGGTGGCAAACGGCTAAAAATTTTGGGGATTGCACATCTGCTTAAAATCCTTGATGATAGGCCCTGTTAGTAGCCAAATTTGATAAATACCGAAAAGGAGTCAAGAGCATGACAAACGAAAACTTAAAGCTCTCCCACATCGGCCAAATAGCCGTAACCGTTAGTGATATTGAAACAGCACTCTCCTTCTACGGCGATATTTTGGGGTTGGAGATTCTGTTTCGAGCAGGCCCGAACCTTGCCTTTCTCAATGCAAGCGGGGTTAGGCTAATGCTCAGCACGCCACAGGGGGCAGGCTCTGTCGGCCATAACTCCATTTTGTATTTCACGGTGACGGATATTGAAGCCGTTTATTCAGCCATTGTGGCACGGGGAGCCACTACGGAACGGGAGCCACAACTTGCGGCCAAAATGCCTGACCACGAGCTTTGGACAGGTTTTTTGCGGGATCCTGATGGGAATTTAGTGGGGCTGATGGAAGAGAAACGGTAATCGTGGCGTTGTTTGTGTCTTATCAGACGGTTCCTGCACGGGAATCGAAAAGCTCTTTACCCAATTCAAGGAAAATGTAGATGACAAAAAAAGGTGATTTGGTTATTGATGGGTTGACTGTGTCTGTGCCACGGCCGTGGCAGGGCACAAAAATTGTGCTTCTGTTATCCCTTATTTGGCTCGCCCTATGGGCCAGCCAACCCGCCCCCAGTGCGGGAACCGCCCTGCAAACTGTGACCGTCGGCCACTACTTCAAAGCGTCCAACACCAACCCCTCCCAATTATTTGGCGCGGCCATCGCCATTTCGGGCAATACGATGGTGATTGGTGCGCCGTTGGAAAGTAGCAATGCCACGGGCGTGAACGGTGACCAAAACAACGTCAATGCCTCCCAAGCTGGTGCCGCCTATGTGTTTGTGCGGGAGGCAGGAGTGTGGAGCCAACAAGCGTACCTCAAAGCCTCCAACACAGAAGCGGGGGATGACTTCGGCCGCGCTGTCGCCATTGATGGCGACACCATTGTTATCGGGGCGACGGGGGAAGATAGCAGTGCCACAGGCGTGAATGGCAACCAGAACAATAACGACGCCTCGTTTTCTGGCGCGGCCTACGTCTTTGTGCGGGAGGAAGGGGTGTGGAGCCAACAAGCGTACCTCAAAGCCTCTAATACGGAGGGTGGCGATTATTTTGGGGCTTCTGTGGCCGTATCGGGCGATACCATTGCCATTAGCGCCACAGATGAACGTAGCAATGCCACGGGCATCAATGGTAACCAGAGCGACAATTCGTTGTCGTCTGCTGGTGCGGTTTATGTTTTCACCCGTGATGGAACAAACTGGAGCCAACAAGCCTATGTCAAAGCATCTAATACCGATAGCTTTGATTACTTTGGCATGACTGTCGCCCTAGATGGGAACACACTCGCTGTCGGGGCGCCCTATGAGGATAGCAATGCGACAGGCGTGAATGGCAATCAAAGCAATAATGATATCCCCTTTGCGGGAGCCGTTTATGTCTTTACGCGCAATATCACCGCATGGAGCCAACAGGCGTATATCAAAGCCTCTAATACCGATGGCGGTCCTAACAACGATAGCGGGGAGCAGTTTGGGGGGGCTATCGCTCTCCATAACGACACCTTAGTCGTTGGAGCAACGCGTGAAGACAGCAGTGCCACAGGGGTCAATGGCAACCAGAACGATAATTCGATGGCGGTTGCAGGTGCGGCTTACGTGTTCATCCGTAATGGCACGGTTTGGAGCCAGCAAGCCTATCTCAAAGCGTCGAACACAGAGGCGTTTGATGCCTTTGGCAGGGCCGTGGCTATTTTTGACGACAAAGTGGTTATCACCGCGTCGAGCGAAGATAGTGCGGCGACGGGTATTGATGGGGACGAGAGCGACAACAGTGCCCTTGATGCTGGCGCGGCCTATCTTTTCGTGCGCGAGGGGACTGTGTGGAGCCATGAAGCATACATTAAAGCGTCGAACACCGAGCAGAGTGATCTTTTTGGGGCGGTGACAAGTATCGGGCTGACGAGTGAAACGTTGGTGGTTGGGGCGGCCAGTGAAGCCAGCAACGCCACAGGCATTGATGGGAACCAAGCAAATAACAATGCAGAATTTGCTGGCGCGGCCTATAGCTTTAATGTGGGAGCCGCCGTGACGCGCTGGGTGAATCAAGACGGTGGGGATTGGACCACGGCCGTGAATTGGGATCCAGCCATTGTGCCCGGCAGTACCGCCGAAACCCTGTTTGAGCTAAACGCCACCTATGATGTCAACGTCGGCACGCGCCAGTCGGGGCGAAGCCGCATCGAAGCGGGGTCGGTGCTGTTTGACAACGCCGACCTGACCCTGACTGGCCCCTTTTCGGTGGGCAAAGCCGCCTCGTTTAACCTGCCCGAAGGAGAAATAACGGCCAATGAGTTGCTTATCGGCCATTTGCCGCCCACCAACCCCGCTAATCCCGAAACGGCGCAAGTGACCATTTCTAACGCAGGCACGGTGTTTACGGCCACGGCCCAAACGATTATCGGCCAAGCGGGGGCGGGTCATTTGTTTGTCAATGGCGGCCGTTTAGCGGGTAGCGAAGGGCTGATTGGGGTTAGTTCGCCGGGCACGGCCGTAGTCGGTGGTTCCACAGCCGAATGGAACACCAACACGCTGGCCGTGGGGGTGGCTCAAACTGCCACCCTGACCATCGAAACGGGTGGCGTGGTCGCCGTAGACGACACCCTCAGCATTGGGCAAGGGAGCAGTTTGCAATCGTTCCCGGCCGTGGTCGAGATTGACAACCGCAACACGCCAGCACCCCCACTGGGCAATCTACGGGTCAGCAACCTGTTTGTGGGGGATGGCTTGCCGGGAATGCTTGCGATTCGCAATGGGGGGGTGGTAGCGGTGTTTAACCTGCTCCACGTTGGTTTTCAGGCGCATAGCGGCGCGGTGGCCGACGGCCTTATCATTGTGCAAGGCAGTGATGGGCCAGAGCAAAACGCCAGCGAGATATTCGTCTTTGGGGATGGTTTGTTGGGCATGGGGGATGGCGCTCATGCTGATTGGAACATTACGAATGGCGGCAAGGCCGGCATCAGCGTTGGCGCGTTGCACCTCGGCCATGTCGCCAATAGTGAAGGGTCGCTGACAATTTCTGGGTTTAGCGCAGGGGGCTTGTTGCGCTCCGAAATGAGCGTAACGAACGGGGGCAACCAAGACAAAGCGTGCCGAGTGGGGTTTGAAGGAGAAGGATTGCTGAAGATTATGGGTGGCGCGTTGCTGACCTGTGCCAACATGGATGTGGGCACCAATGCGGGCAGTGCGGGGACGGTGTATCTGTCGGGTACGCGGGGCAATACGCCTTCCACGTTGCAGGTACAGAGGTCGCTTTGTGTGGGTGGCTGGAATTTTTGCGGCACCACCAACGATGTGCCGGGAACGATGACGCTACAGGACGATGCCCTGCTCCGCACCGATATTTTGGCGGTTTCGCCCAGTGGGAAACTGCTGGGACAAGGAGACGTAGAAGCGGATTTCGCTGTTCTGGCTGGATTGGTTTCGCCGGGGCTGGGGTTGCCTTTGCCTGTTTTGGGTGGTGATGTGGCTCCACGGGCATTGGCTGTGGTGCAACCCGCCGCGCTGGCGATTTCGGCCACGGTAGAGATGAGCGACACGACCGTGATTGCGCTCGACCTGCACGGCTTGAACGCTTACGATCAACTGCTCATCAATGGCACAGTCGAGTTCAAGGGTGAACTCCAGCTCAATTTTGGCGAAGGGTTTGCCCCCCGCACGGGCGACCAGTTTACCTTTATCCAAGCTGATAGCACGACAGGCAGTTTTGACGAGGTGACTATCACGGGCTTGGCCGAGGGGTTTGAGTATGAGCTAACCCTCAGCAATGGCGTGGCGACCCTGACCGCGCTTAATGATGGCGTGGCGACGACGCAATCATCACCGCGCACGGTGCTTCTGCCGCTGATTTCTCGCCCGTAGTGGTTTTTGTGCTTTAATTGAAGTTCGTTCCACGGCCGTGTTCAGCTCTGAACACGGTCGTTTTATTTGACCCTTGCCCCAATGACCCATCTGTAGGAAACTGGCTTCATCAACCCTTCCTTTTATTCTGTTCACACTCCGAGGCACACTTATGCAAACAGACAACTCTTTTCAACGCTTGACAGGTATTCTAGCCATTACGGCGGGCATTTTCGCTCTTCTCAGCTTGGTCATTGGTTTGGCGGGGGTCAACTACGATTTCGAGGTCTTTTCGGATACTTCGTCGCTGATTGCTTCGGGGTCGGCCACGGCCGTGTTTATTCGCTGGAGCTATTGGCTCAACATGTTTGGCAACTATTTGTTTCTCATCCCGCTAGCACTGTTCCTGCACCAATGGCTCAAAGTAGTGCAAGCCTCTTACGCCCTGTTGTTTACGGCCAGTGGCCTGTTGTATCTCACTTTGGGCGCGACGGGTTCGGCCATTTTAGCGGCCGCGTGGCCTTTCCTCATTGAACAATACGCTACGGCCACGGCCACCAATCAACCCTTTCTCGTTCTTCAATTTCAAGTCGTCAACGCCATTGCCGAAGCAGGATTGCACGGTGTCATTCAAAATTTTGCTGGGGCAGTTTGGTTTTTGGGGATTGGCTCCTTGCTACGCACCAAACAATCAGGGTTGGGGATTGCCTCTATGGTCATCGGCCTCTTTCTCACCCTCAATACCATTGGCAACATGTTTAACATCGAGGCGTTGAGTCTTCTGGGTCTGACGGCCAACATTTTGTTGGGCCCGCTTTGGTCTATTTGGATCGGCATTTTGCTGGTGCAACTCAAGGTCAAATAAGAAGAAAAGGTAAGGGGGGTGAATCTATCAAAAAGGAGATTGACCGATATGACTGAAAATCCAAAGATAAAGGGGCCTGCTTCTTATTTTCCCTCTATTGAAAAGACGTATGGGCATCCCATCGCTCATTGGCTCGGCTTGCTGGAGGGGCTGGGTGAGCGCAAGCACATGGAAATGGTGGCTTGGCTAAAAAGTGAGCACCAGATGGGTCATGGCCATGCCAATGCGCTGGTCGCCTATCATCTTGGCCGTACCAAATCGCCCTAGTACCAGTTATTTAGCGGCCGTGTTCAAGACAGAACACGGCCGTGTTAATCATCATTACAGAACACGGCCGTGTTAATCATCATTCCACCCTCAAAAAAACAACCATGGACAATCCCCTCTCTCAAATCCATCCCGAACTGCAACCCATTGCCAAACGCACCCCCTCCATCACCTTCAACCGCCTGACCCTGTGGCTGATACGGGCGATGATGTCGGTGGTTCGCACCCCCAAAACACCGCCCGACATGCTCATTGAAAACAAGCGCATTCCCAGCCAAGATGGGCAAGAGGACGTTCGGGTGCGCGTGTATAAACGCCGTGCCAGCCACGAGCCATCCCCCGTGTTGCTCTGGTTGCACGGCGGCGGCTATGTGATAGGCAACCCCGAAATGGACGACCTGCGCTGTGCGGACTACGTGCGCCAACTGGGCATCACCGTCGTGTCTGTAGATTATCGCTACGCGCCCAAGCATCCCTTTCCCGCAGGGCTGAAAGATAGCTACGCCGCTCTTAAATGGGCGCAGGGGGAGGCTTTACACGGCCGTGTGGCCGTAGGTGGCGTCAGTGCGGGGAGCGGCTTGGCCGCCGCGCTGACCCAACTGGCGCACGACCGCCAAGAGGTACAACTGGCGGGTCAACTGCTCATTTATCCCATGCTGGACGATAGAACCGCGACCCGCACCGATGTGGGCGATACCGACCATCTGGTGTGGAACCAAAAGAGCAATCGCTTTGGCTGGGAATCTTATTTGGGGCAAAAATGCGGGGTAGAAAACGTCCCCCCCTATGCCGTTCCCGCGCGACGAGAGAGTTTGGCGGGCTTGCCCCCGGCGTGGCTGGGGGTGGGCACGGCCGATTTGTTTTATGATGAGGGGGTGGCTTATGCGGAACGGTTGCAGGCGGATGGGGTGGCTTGTGACTTGGAGGTGGTGCAGGGGGCGTTTCACGGGTTTGATGTGTTTGACCCGCAGTTGCCACTGGTGCAGGCGTTTCGTGATGAACAGCTTGTCGCTTTGAAGCGGTGGTTGTTTTAGTGGGGGAGTAAAAAGGGGGGCTTGAAAAAAAGGGTGTGTTTGTCTGCGTAGGAATACCCAAACTTCCAACAAAGACTTCAAGAGTACGGAAGTTTATCTAGCCAAAGGAGAAAGAATATGATGCAGGTCCCTCGACTAAGTAACCGTGAAAGAGAAGTGCTGGAGCATTTGCTACAGGGCAAAAGCAACAAGCTTATTGCGGCCGATCTATTTATTTCAGACCGTACCGTTGAGTTTCACCTGAAAAACATCTACGCTAAGTTTGATGTAAGCTCCAAATTCGAATTGATTTTGGCACTAGGGAATGCCACAGGGTGGCCTGATCTCGAAAAACTAGGGATTGCCCCAGTTGTAGATGAGGATGAATTCCTTGAGAATAGAGACACGTTCAATTTTAATGTAGAAGCAGATAGGCCAATCGCCCCATCTGCAACTGTCTCTAAAATCAATCAGGAGTTAGACATGAAACAGACTTTGTATTCCTTATTGTATTCCAACCATGTTCGCGCAGGAGCCGTTAGCGCGGTGATAGCAGGCATCGTCTGGTATATCGCCGTGATCCGTTCTTATGGTCATCCCCCCGATGAACAAAGGGTGTTGCTTATACCAATCGCGCTGATTTGGATTGTTATCGGTTTGGGGGTTGGGTTGATTGGCGAACGCCTTCAGAGTTCCCTTGTAAGAGTGAGTTTCAGTGCCATGCTTGGTACGGGCCTAAGCTCATTGACGATTATCCCGCTGATATTGATGGTGGTAATGCCCATCGGCAAAGTGGTGGAATGGCTGGGGCTGATTAACTCAGTGCCGAGTGCAGTTGCCGCACACGGAGCCATGATAAGCATGATGGGCATCTGGTTATTGATTGGCTTAGGGATTGGGATTGGGCTGTTGTTTTTGGAGATTAAAAAGTCAAAAGAGGCTTTGTTTGCCTCGCCGCCTCCTAATCAAGTTGTATAGAAAAACGCTCTCTCGAACCAAAAAACGGCCGTGTTCCTTTCCGAACACGGCCGTTTTTTGTGTGCCCAACATGCTTCTTGCCAAACTGCTCCGTATAGGCATCAAAAAAGGTACGTACCTGTTGGGCAAAAGATACGTATGTTTTTGGCAAAAGGGACGTCCCTTTTTTACACTCGAGTCGTTTGAAAGCGGGTAAACGGCCGTTCTCACGTCCAACTAGGCCACCGATAGCCGTATAGCTTGGGACTGTGTACAATCTTCATGCGTGACGACTTGTTTTGTGAGATAACGAAAATGGGAAGATGGTATGCCCAAACTGTATGAATATTTCGGTTTAATCGTTTTGTTCTACTCGAACGAACATGAACCAATCCATGTGCATGGCAAATATCAAGGGCATGAAAGCAAGGCTGAATTCATCATTGTTGATGGTAAAATTGTCGAAATTCGCTACAGTCCTGTCAAAGGCAAAAGGCCTCTTAATCGCAAGCAATTAAAGAATTTTCAAGCAGTGGTTGAACACCATGCTGAGGAGATTGTCCAAAAATGGATAGATTACTTCATTCTACACCGACAGGTATCGCCCAAGACGATTACCCAACAACTACGATAGAAGATAGTGACGATTGGGTCGTTGCCATTGATGAAGTTAGCTATGTGGAAAATTACGTTTTGCGGCTGACTTTTTCGGATGGGCACGAGCAGATTGTGGATTTTGAGCCGTTTTTGCGCCAGTCGCACAATCCCCATATCCAAAAATACCTAGACCAAGCCCTCTTCCAGCAGTTTACCCTCGCGGAAGGGGATTTGTTTTGGAATGATTATGATTTGTGCTTTCCGATTGCGGATTTGTATGAGGGGCGGATTTAACACGGCCGTGTTCCTCCCTAAAAAACCCCACCCATAGCCGAACAGCTTAGGGCTGGATACAATCTTCACATCATCATTACTTTGCAACAGAATGTCACTAGGCCAAAATTTTCTTGTGCTACTATTTTCTCAAAAAATGACAAAATTCCGCACCCGGGGAACCCGGGGACTATTTTTCTGCCTGTCATTACTTGTATGGATTAGTCTAGTCGGCTGTACTTCGACAAGGCCTATGTCTGAAACTGAATTTAATATTCATTCACCTCTTGCTGAAATAACTGTCACCACTATACCTGTTGTATTGACATCACCATCGGTCGCAAATATACCTACTGCGTTGCCAACAGAGCCTATTTCAACGGTTGAAATTACTGCACAACCAACAACAATTACATTGACTGCAACATCTAAACCCAGCCCTACATCCTCTGCTCTTAACTTACCAAGCTGGATAACGGAACCATCGGCAAACATTCTTCTTTTGGGGAATAGCCAAACTAGAACTGCAACCCTGTTTCACATAGACAACCAAGAGCGATATGAGATTCCTATAACCATTCGTGACCTTAATTTGAAATGGCTATGGCAAGAAGATAACTATTGGTTGAACATGAGTTATTTACAAACAGGGCAATCTGTTCGTATGATTGATATTGTAACAGGAGAAATTGTTCGCACTTCGTCTATTCGTCGAGATATTCCCTCGCCCGACAGCCGTCATTCTGCACATATTGTTTCACAGCTAGAAAGCGATAGTTTAGTTACTATCATAGACCATGAGACAGGAATGAAAAGTGAGTTAATCAACCCCTTTCTTCATCTTCAATCAAGGGATGAAGCGTTTAACGAATCAGTATGGACGGTTTATTGGTCACCTGATGGGACATACTTAGCTGTTTTATATGACAAGCACTACATAGATGATAACTATGAGAGAAATTTGGTGATTTATACTCCCACAGGAGACATAATCCAGCAATATGCAAATGCAGATACATCATGGACTAATCCATGGTCTCCTGTAGCTCCTTATTTGATTTTATACACTGATGGATGGACTCCTTGTATTTTAGACATTGTTGAGGAGAAACAAGATTGCTTGGAATTTGTTACTGAGTGGTTGGCAATCCGAAATGTTAGCACTTTTAACTATATTTGGTCCCCCGATGGAGAGAAAATAAGCTTTGTCTATGGCAACTCCGATGAGCTAAAAACGGGCATGTGTTATATTGAGCTAATTACAGAAAGCATTGTCTGCCCCATTTCTACTGATGATTTGGCGTTAGATAGACAATTGTTTACCCGTATTCATTATTGGTCGCCAGATGCTAATTATGTGGCAGTCTTTGCTGATACTATTGGGTTTATGGATGTGATTGGCCCGATGAAAGTCGCTATTGTTGATATTGATAGACAAACATTTCGGTTATTAGAGGAAGAATATTCATGGCCGTTCAATGATGTGTGGCGTCCGCCGATGCCTAGACAAACTACTGAATGATTAACTCGCTTGTAACGTATCTTCCCAAAATACAGGGGATATTCTTCGCCAAATATTTTTATACGGATTTTTAATTGGAACGAGGAAATACTTTGTGAATACAGGACGTGATATTCAGAGGGGCGCATAGTTGATATGACCCCCCTCCTCACCACCAAGCTCTACATCCCCCCCCCACGGCCGAACACCGTTCCTCGTCCCCGCCTGCTCGCCCAACTTACCGCCAACCTCCCCCACAAACTCACCCTCATCTCCGCCGCCGCAGGCTTTGGCAAAACCACCCTGCTCAGCAGTTGGCTCGCCGCAATCAAAAATCCCCAAGCCAAAATCCAAAATAAAGTGGCATGGCTCTCCCTCGACGAGGGCGACAACGACCCCGCCCGCTTCCTCACCTACCTCGTCTCCGCCCTGCAAACCATTTCCCCCACCACAGGGCAAAGCGTCCTTAGCCTGCTCCAATCCCCCCAGCCCCCCGCCCCCGAAACGATTCTGACCGCCCTGCTCAACGAGATAGCGGCCGTGCCCCATGACTTCATCCTCGTCCTCGATGATTACCACCTCATCGAATCCCCGCCCATTGACCAAGCCCTGAGCTTTTTGCTCCAGCACCAGCCGCCGCAGATGCACCTCGTCATCGCCACCCGCGAAGACCCGCAACTGCCGTTAGCTCGCCTGCGCGGCCGTGGTCAGCTCACCGAACTCCGCGCCCAAGCGTTGCGCTTCACCCCCGACGAAGCGGCTGATTTTCTGAACCAAAGCATGGGGCTAAGCCTCACGGCCGTGGAAATCACCGCCCTCGAAGCCCGCACCGAAGGGTGGATTGCTGGCCTGCAACTGGCCGCCCTCTCCCTGCAAGGGCACAAAGAGAGCGCCAGCTTCATCCAATCCTTCACGGGGAGCCACCATTTTGTGCTGGATTATCTGGTCGAAGAAGTGTTGCACCAGCAACCCGCCCCCATCCAAACCTTTTTGCGCCACACCGCCCTGCTCAACCGGCTCTGCGCCCCCTTGTGCGATGCGGTTTTGGGGGAGGGCACGGCCGATAGCCAGGCCACCCTCGCCTATCTGGAACGCGCCAATCTGTTCATCATCCCCCTCGACAACGAGCGGCATTGGTATCGCTATCACCATCTCTTTGGCGATTTGTTGCGCCAGCGGTTGGGGCAAAGTATGGACGAGGAAGAGATAGCGGCCTTACACGGCCGTGCCAGTCTCTGGTACGAAGCAAACGGCGACGACCTCGAGGCGTTTCATCACGCCACGGCCGCGCATGACCTCGACCGCGCCCAGTATCTCATCGAAGGGCAAGGACGCATGCCGCTCCAATTTCGCGGCGGCGCGATGCCCATCCTGACCTGGCTCCAAACATTGTCCACGGCCGTGTTAGATGCCCGCCCCGCCTTGTGGGTGGCCCACGCTTCTACTCTGTTGGCTTTGGGGCGTGTGGTGGGGGTAGAGGAGAAGGTGCAAGCGGCGGAGGATGCGTTGAGGAGAAAGGGAGCAAGAGAGGAAGAGAGGAAGGGAGAAAGTGATTTAATCGGCCGTATTGCTTCTATTCGGGCGACGGTGGCGGTGACCCAGCACGATGCTGAAGGGATTATTGCCCAAGGAGAACGCGCCCTCGCCTATTTGCACCCCCAAAATGTGCCCGTGCGCGCCTCCATCACTTGGGCGTTGGGCTACGCCTACCACCTGCAAGGCCAGCGCACCTTGGCCCATCGCGCCTACAGCGATGCACTCGCCACCTGCGAAGCCATCGGCCACAAAGTGATCGCCATGATGTCCGCTATCGGTTTGGGGCAGGTGCAAGAGATGGACAACCAGCTTCACCTCGCGGCTGAAACCTACCGCCGCGCCATGCACATCGCGGGCGAATCTCCCACACCTCCCATTTGCGATGCGTATCTGGGGCTGGCGCGGCTCCATTATCAGTGGAACGAGTTAGAAACGGCCGCCCAATATGGGGAACAGAGTTTGCCCCTCGCCCAACAAATCGAAAACACCGATAGGTTTGTCTCCTGCCAACTGTTCTTAGCCCAGCTCAAGCTGTCGCAGGGGGAACTGGCACAAGGGCGCACCCTGCTGGCTAAGGCTAGTCAGGCGGTGCAACAGCACAACTTTGTTCAGCAGGTGGAGCCGCTAGCCGCCGTGCAAATCCAATTTTTGCTCTACGAGGGGCAACTGACGGCCGCCGCCAAACTGGCCGAGGCGCACGACCTGCCGCTCAGCCGAGCGCGGGTGCTTTTGGCCCAGGGGGAAGCGCACTCTGCGTTGGCCGTGCTGGAACCGTGGCGGGCGCAGATGGCGGCCAAGGGGTGGGGGGATGAGGTGCTCAAAGCGACGGTGTTGCAGGCGGCGGCGCAGTCTGCACTGGGGGAGGTGGACACGGCCGTGTTCCATCTGCGTGAGGCGTTGACCACGGCCGTGGAGGGCGGCTTTATCCGCCTGTTTGTGGATGAGGGGCGGCCGATGGCCGAGCTTTTGGCGAGACTGCAAGAGCAAGGGGGAAGCCTCTCGGCCTACGTCCAGCAACTGCTGGCGGCGATGACCGACCCCGCGCCAGCTAGCCCCACTCTGGTGGAGCCGCTGAGCGAACGGGAGCTAGAAATTTTGCAGCTCATTGCCAATGGGCTGTCCAATCGGGAGATTGGGGCGCGGCTGTTCATCGCTCTCGATACGGTCAAGGGGCACAACCGCCGCCTGTACGGCAAGCTAGAGGTGCAACGGCGCACGGAAGCGGTGGCTCGCGGCCGTGAGTTGGGCTTGTTGTAGGTTTGTGTTGACGGGTTATTTCCTGCGGAATACATTCTGTGCTATGGCTAGTATCCAAAATGGAGTAAGATATGGGCATGACAATCAAATATTTTGATGTTGCCGAATATCTGGAAACAGATAAGGATATTTGGGAGTTTTTATCCGAAGCATTGGCCGTGGGTAACACGTCAGATTTTATCCATACCTTAAATACGGTCGCCCGAGCCAAGGGTACGACGGAAGTGGCCAAACAGGTGGGTGTTAGTCGTGCCAGTTTGTATAAATCACTCTCGTCCGATGGCAATCCCCGCTTTGAGACAATTAGCAAAATTGTGGAAGCTTTAGGCGGGCATTTATCGGTTGTGGAACCATAAATTAGCGGCAAAAGAGTCCCCCCTAAATCTCTCATTTCGCACTTTATCTAACGTCTGCTACAAACTCTAGCGTATAACCTTGGGGCATAAAATGAACTTGAGTTTTAATCAAAATTTAGCAGAAGGGTATAAAAGCAAATCTCAAATTGCAAGACGGTTAACGGAGGATTGGGTTTTGAAAAATTCCTATTGTCCGCTTTGTGGGAATCAAGGATTAAATGAATTTGAGAATAACAGACCCGTTGCAGATTTTTACTGTCAAAAATGTGAAGAAGAATATGAGTTAAAAAGTAAAAAAGGAAGATTAACTAAGACAATTATCGATGGGGGTTATAAGAAAATGATAGACCGTATTAATTCTGAGAATAACCCTAATTTCTTTTTTCTTACATACTCTGAATGGGTTGTTGATAATTTCTTGACAATACCTAAACATTTTTTCACAGAAAATATTATCATTAAGAGACCACCCTTGAAGAAAACAGCAAGAAGAGCAGGGTGGGTTGGTTGTAATATAGATATTTCAAGGATTTCAACTACAGGTAAAATTTTTTTGATACGGAACAGCAAAGTAATTAAGCCTGAAGTTGTATTAAAGTCATTCGAGAAAACTCTTTTTATAAGAGATGAAAAAAAAGAGGCAAAAGGTTGGATTCTAGACATTTTGCAATGTGTTGATTCAATCGATAATGACATTTTTTCTTTGGATGAAATTTATCAGTTTGAGAAGGTTTTGAAAGTGAAACATCCTGCCAATAATTTTATTAAAGATAAAATTAGACAGCAGTTGCAAGTTTTGAGAGACAAAGGAATTATTGAATTTGTTGGTCGTGGTAAATACAAGAAGGTTAATTATGGAGATATTTGAAATTAGAGTTAAGGAAATACTATCAAGAATTGTTGAAATTGAAGCTGAAAATGAGGAGCATGCACTTGATTTGGTGAAAAAGAAATATTATGGTGAAAATATTGTTTTAGACTATTCAGATTTTGAAAATGTGGATTTCAAGTCTTTAATAGATGAGCAAGGGGATAAACATAAAAAATAGAGCTTTTTAAGAAAATTCATCAAGCGTACGCTCAGGTGAAAACCTTTCTTGACCGCCCTATCCCTTTGGCCACGGTCGAAGGGTTATTGCTCCTCAAACTGTATGCGCTCCCTTCCTTATATCGGCAGGGCAACTTCGCCAGAGTGGGTATTTGCGAAAACGATGTTGCCACATTGCTTCATTATTATCAGCCCGACATAGTCCTTTTACTGGCTGAACTTTCAAATTTTGTCAATGAACCAGATTTTGAAAAAATTAAGAGCGTTGTGTCTTATATTCAGAAGCGTATCAAGCGTTTCAACAATGAGTTTCGCTAAACAGGCGGGTGGCTAACACAGCGTGACGGGGCGGCCGTTAGGTGGCAAAAAACGCATGACGGTGTTTACCTGCCATTTGTCCAAGACCACCATTCGCACAGCGATTAAGACACGCTATCCCCCGTATCAATCGAATTAGACAGCATCTAAACTTTTCGTCACGGGTGGGTTGGTGTCTTTGATGCCAGGTTGAGCCAGCAAAATGAAGAGGGCAATCTGCCCAAACGGCACGAACCAGAGGATCTGCCACCAGAGGCTATGGCCTGCATCGTTTAGCCGTCGGGTGCTTGCGGCGAGGAAGGGTACCAGCAGGATCACCGCTGTAATTTGATATGCTTTTTCGTGGAGGATGGTAGAAACGGCCCATACCCCCACCACAAACAGCAAAAACCACCAATACTCAAAGCGCGTCGCCGTGCCGGAAAAGTTAGCGAACTCGCGCAGACCTGTTTTTACCGCATCAAGCGGCGTCACGGTTATTTCCGTTTCGCTGAGCATCAAATCGCTGGGGTCAATCCCAAATGCTACAGCCAGCGCCCGGACGGATTCGACAGAGGCGTTGCCGCCGTTTTCCAGCCGTTGAATGGTGCGCAGGCTCAGCCCACACTTTTCGCTAAGCTGTTCTTGCGACCAATTTTCAGCCGTGCGTAATTTCTTTACCAAGTTTGAATCAATTTTCATCTGCATTTTCCTCAGTCTATTTTTTACGGTTAGTGAATTAGGCAAAGTGTAGCCGAGAAAATGCAGTCATGTCTACGACAACTGGGCGTCAGTTGGACGACAGAGGTGGATTATGACGGTGTTTACCTTCCATTTGGCAAAAACCAATATGCTCACAGCAGTTGGGGCACTCTATCGCCCGCCGACTGGTCAGCAGGTGCGTGGCCTCAAGCACGCCGAGTGCATGACGCGGATGACGCTCGGTGCGCCGATTCTGTCCCCAGCGCGGATGCAACTGCGCCATCTGGCCATGTTTGCCGCGTGGGAGAGCGAGGGGGCGATAGATGAATTTCTGGGGGGTACGACACACGGCCGTGTACTAGCCACCGGCTGGCATGTCCGCATGGCCTTCCAGCGCCGCTGGGGTCACCTCACCGAGTTCGACGGACTGGCGGAAAGCGTGGGCGAACAAGACCCCGCCGCCCCTGTGGTAGCGGTCACGCTGGCGCGCATGAAGCTTCCCCAAGTCCCCCGCTTCATTTATTGGGGCAAGCCCGTCGAAGAACTTGTCCGCGACCATCCCGGCACTACCTTGGCTTTAGCGGCCATGCGGCTCCCGCGTACGGTCTCCACTTTTTCTGTGTGGACTTCCCAACAAGAGATGGTAGACATGGTTCGGGGACACAGTGCTGTGCCTCGCCCTGAGCGTCACGCGGTGGCTATGGTCGAGCGCGAGCGCAAAGATTTTCATTTTGAGTTCACGACGCTTCGCTTCAAGCCGCTGGCCGAATATGGGGCGTGGGAGGGGCGTACCAACATCATTCCAGATGCAATCTGACAATACAGCCATGAGTCCACTGCAAAAAGGGCAATTTCACCGCGGAGAGCGCGGAGATTTTCTCGAGAAAGCCCGCTCTTTTCGTCATTCGTCATTTGTAATTCGTCCCTTTTTTCAGGAAGCTCAGCCATACATCTTCCCAAAATATGAATATTGACGAAACTCTTGTAAGCCATTTGGTCGCCTCACAGTTTCCCCAATGGGCAACCCTTCCGATAAAGCCAGTCGAATTTAGTGGATGGGATAATCGAACATTTCGTCTGGGCGACAATATGAGTGTAAGACTTCCTAGTGCAGAGCGGTATGTTGCCCAGGTGGAAAAAGAACAATATTGGCTACCAAAACTTGCACCTTTTCTTCCATTCCCAATCCCTATCCCATTGGCATTGGGGAATCCCGATAAAAATTATCCGTGGCCATGGTCAATCTACCAATGGCTTGAAGGTGATAATCCTACACCTGAAAACATTAGCAACCTTCATGAATTTGCAATTTCATTGGCTCAATTTCTTGTCGCGCTTCAACGAATTGATTCCTCTGGCGGGCCGCCACCCGGAGAACACAATTTTTTTCGTGGTGGGTCACTAAGGCCAACGAAAAAACTAAAGTATTCGTGAACAGATGATATACTCATCTCCCAAAAGGAGAGGAAGATGGAAATCACTCTAGAAATTCGAGACATGCTGAACGAGACAAGAGAACACCTGAGCGGTTACAAACGCCGA
>JBGTIZ010000412.1:0-7272 GCA_041745395.1 Promineifilaceae bacterium (SeqCode)
GCAGTTGCCCAAACGAAAAAAACACCCTCTTTCCAGCGAGTCGTGGCCGCAGGCCACGACGAAGCTAGTCGGTTGAGAAGAGACGCCTTTTGTCAAAAAAAGTACGTTACTGATTCGTGACCACTACACAATTCAAACAGATTGTTGCACCGCTACGACAAACTCCTCCACCACCGCCTCAATCCCCGGCACATCAACGGCTAACGTCTGCGCCAACTGGCTCTGCCCCAAACAGAGCAACTTCAGATGGAGCGGGTCTACGGAGCTTTGCCCGGCCAAGGTCGTTACAAGCGTCAGGCTACGCGCCAATTCCTCCGCTGTCTCCTGATATTCGGGCGAAACCATGTGCAGGTAGCGGGTCACGCGCTGGATGGCCCGCTCAATGGAGGGGGGTGGGATTGTGGACACGGCCGTAGATGGATCTGTGGCCAGCGTCGGCGTAGCCGCCGGCGGATTTTGTTGTACCGTGGCCTGTGACCCGCGACCTATAGCCACGCCTTGGGAATTTTCGATATTACCCACCGTAATTTGGTCACCGCCAACATAATTACCATACACATGGTAATTAACCACCTGCTGGATATTTTCCTGAGCCATAGAGGTCGGCAGTTCAAAATCGTCAGGGACATCTTGCCAATCCACAAATGAGCGTTCTTGGCGCACCGCGTCCACCAATTCTTGGAGCCGCTTTTGCTTGGCGAGGGAAATGATGAGGTTACGAATGAAGGCGGAGCGGATGTTGCCGGGGATGTTTTCGTAATCAACCCCAAGGTCGAAACAGAGGGTACGCACTTCGTCGAAACTGAAGTAATCATCTATTTGTTTGTGCAGGGTAGAGAGATATTTTGCGCTTTCTGTAGCCATGTTGGTTCCTTGAAGAGTTCGGCTAGAATGGTCCAATCTTGAAGATTGGACCATTCTCGGCACGCATTACCGCGTGAGCCGGCGCAGGATGAATTGGGTCGCTCCGCCGGCGATGTTGGCGACGACGGAGTTGGTGAAGAGGTTGACGAGGCCAGAGACAACGCCGGGCGCGGCTTCGGCGATGTCGGCGATGAGGTCGGCCATTTTGTTGTCGTCTGCTTCTTCCCCTTTGGCGACTTCTGCTTTGAGGGTTTGGATTTGCGCCACGGCCGTGGGATTGACCTGCGCCGCCTGCGACAACAGCGGTGCAAAAAGCGGCGTCAACTCATCCATCGTCGGGCCATGCTGGATTTGCACACTAGCACTCGCCCCCCGCCCGATGGCAATCCCTTGCCCACCGCTGATATTCCCCACCGAAATTTTATCCCCGCCGACCTTATCTCCACCAACCTTATCTCCTTGCACCTGGTCGCCCAGCACATTGCCATCCCCCGTGACGATAGAGCCAGCGACTGACCCTGTCGCATAGACGCCCCGCTCCGCCACATACGCCCCCCCGGCTGTATTGACCGTTTGGTTATTCCCAATTTGACCAATATGGGCATCCCCTCCCGCATTGACTTGCGGCCCTTGCACCGTTTGCCCCTGCTGATTAAAGGTGGTCGTCTGGCCTGCGGGAGGCAACGGCTCCAGCGGGTCGGGCGGCAGTTGCCCAATTCCTTTGGACATGCCTTGCCCGCCAATCAGTTGGGCAATGGGGAACACGCCTGATGTTTTCATCACGGGCGTTTGGTCGCGCCCTTGGTCGCGGGCTGATTTTTTGACCTGATGCGTGACCCAGCTCATCACGTCGGTCACATAGACGACGGTGGCGTCGTCGGGATGGGGGGCGTGCCCAGTGAGGGCTTCGATGAGGTGGTAGGTGAAGAGGCTCATCGAGCCGTCGTTGCGCACGTAGGAGGATTGCGCCCCTGTGGAGGAGTTTAGGACGGCGCGTCCTTCACCATCGAGTAAATCGCTGACGTTTTTGGCGCCCGGCTCCGCTGTAAAGGCGGGAATGTTTTTGATGTCGGACAACTCGAGAGGAAAGGGGGCTGGTTCGATGTGGGGAGCGTTATCAATGGCGGCCAAGTCCACATCTTTGACATCCATGCCGGCGGAGTGGCAACAGTCGAGGATGGCGAGCAGTCGCTTGGCGCGAATGCCGCTGATTTCGGTGGTTAAATCTTCGGCTTGAAGGGCGAAGCGGCGGATACGGCTTAGGTCACTGATGTTGTAGGGGATGAGAAAATATTGGCTGGTGTTATTGTCTACCATGCCGTGCCCAGAGTAATAAACCACGGCCGTGGCCTGCGCATCTCCCGCCACCTTATCCTGCAACCAATACAGCCCATCCAAAATATTATCCCGCGTACTCTCCGCCCCTTTCAGCAGACGGACATGGTCGGGGTTATAGGCACACCGCTGGGGATGAACCAGCACATCATAAACCGCCTGCACATCTTTGGCGACGGCGGGCAAAGCTAGGCGGGGAATCTGATTCTCATCCACGCCAACAATCAAGGCGTACCCATGTTCAAAGACATCACTCATGACTCGTTCTCCTTCATAATGGCCAAAAAGGTCCAGACCCTAAAGGTTTTGGAAGCCTTTAGGGTCTGGTTTACTGTTAAATAATTTCGAGTCGCGTCCCGGGGGGGAGGTTGACCTGAATCACGTTGGGCTGATTGCTCACCCCTTGTTGGACTTGCACGCCGGGGGGCAGTTGCATGTAGACCAGTTTTGCTTCCCCCGTGCTGGGTTCAGTCACAGGCGTAACAGGTGGGGTAGTGACGGGTGAATGGTCTTGCGCTTCGAGGGTGATGCCGTCAATGAAGAAATCTTTGCCTTTGGGCCACTTGCTCTTGACCCGAATCATGATTTCGGCCTCACCAGAGGCGGGCACGGTGAAGGTGACAATGTGGCGATACCAGCGGCGGTCGCCCATGTCGAATCCATGCACCCAGTGCCCTTCCCCATTGACCCAGACGCCTGATTCGGCTCCATACGGGTCGGTTTCACCGCGCAGGTGGACTTGAACGGGGACGGTGAGGGTGGCCTGACTGCCGGGCTGGAGGCCGGTGACGGTTTGGGAGAGGGTGGCCCCAAACACGGCCGCGAAACTGAATATTTTATAGGTAGCCGTCCCATCCAAAATAAGCGCGTTGGGTGCGCCTAGCTGTTCTTCGGGGGGGAGTTGGGTGCTGAGTTTATGCACGCATTCGGGGATGCCAGTCACGGCCGTGTGAGCGTCACCAAAGAGAGAATCCTCTATTTCTAGCCATTCGAGTTGCCAATGGAGAGGGCGTTGGTTGCGTAAATTGTTAGCGGAGGCGATGGGGGGTAAGGTTTCCCAATCGGCCGAGAAATTTCCATTTTGTAACATGTTGTGTCTCCTGTTTTGTGAGTAAGGGAGTGAGGGAGTAAGAGAGGAAGGGAGCAAGTGAGTAAGTGAAGAGTTGTCGGACAGGGCCAACTTTTTACTTTTCACTTCTCACTTTTTGCTTTTCACTTCTTACTTCTCACTGGAAAAATCAGTCTAGTTACCTGACCCCGAGGCGGGGGTATAGACCATGGTGGAAATGATGGCGTTGCGCAGGTTGGTTTCGACGGAATCGGAGGGAACGTGGCGCATGTATTTGGCTTTGAGGGAGGTGATGCGGTTGGGCGCGTCGGGCGGGGTGAGGGGGTCAATGATTTGGTAATCATCCCCTACTCGCTGAACGATGACGACCCAATGTTGATCGACCACGGCCGTGACCATGTTCAAATCCACCTGAGCCACCACAATATGCCCCTTCGCCAACGCTTGGTCAATCCGCGTAATCGGATTTTCACCCGTCCAAACCGCCCAATCCACCTTCTTATCTGGCCAAGATTGCACATTTTTATTGTATTGCAACTTGGCGATATAGAAGGGAACCAAGAACTTGGTCACGGAACTGCTAGCGTCAAACCCACCTTGGTCGAACGGCAGATTCTTGAGCTTTTGATTTAACTCTTGCGGGGTTATGCGCGTGCCGTAAGCAGAAATCGCCATCGTCATGCAGGTCAGCAAACAGCCCCATGTGCCTATCGTGTGTTGCCCAAAGCCAAGCTGAATATTGCGCCAGCGGGGGTCTCTTTGAGAGTACCACATACTGGGGTCGGCCAAGAGGCGGGCGAGAGGGGTGTCTCCGGCCGTGGGCGTTTGTGCTGAGTTGACCACAATCTTCACCCACAGCGGGTCACCAAAAAAGTTACCCCGGTCATCCTTCAACCGCCACAGCGAACTCACTTCACCCTGTCGTCCCTGCGGTGCGGTCATCGGCACAGTCAGAACCACCTCCTCGCCGGGCTTGGCCGTGGGCACAGGATGCGAGACATTGTTTCGCGCCATCGCCAAATCCCCTTCCACATAAACCAGATGGAAACCAGCCCCCCAATGGCGTGTACCGCTATTGCGCACGCGCCACTGCTTGTCAAAGTTTGTGCCGGCCACCATCTGCTCAAAATCTGTTACGGTTTGGTCGGCCACAAACTTCATGTCGGGGGTGCGCGTTGAGGCTCCGGGAGGCGCGGGGATAACGGTCACATCGGCGTAGAAATGGGCGAATGGCTTCCCTTGTGGGTCGCGGATTTGCCAGAAGGTGCGGTAGCTACGGCCGTCTAGCTCGGGCGCGGTGAGGTTGAGGGTCAACACGGCCGTGTCTCCCGGCTTCAACCCATCATTCCCAAAGCCACCCACCTCCGACAGCGGATACTCCTTCTTAGCCGCCATCGCCGCTGGGTGCGTCCCCTTCGCCACAAACACAAGGCGATAATTCTCATCCCACGTCGTCGTGCCCGTATTCTTAAACGTCCAGCGACAACTGAATTCCGTCTGTGCCGGAACCATATTCAAATTCGCGGCCGTCGTGGCAAAAGAGACAAACTCCGCCTCATGCACCTCGTCCAAGAGGTTAACCGCTTTGGCCATCCCCTTGTACCTATCCCGCATCGCCACAAAAGCGTCAAAAACGTGCGGCTTGGGTTTGTTATCCCGCGTATTGACCCCCGAATTGCGCATAATGTCTGACCAGCCAAACCAAATCAGCGTCTCGACATAGCCCGCATAATTACTGGCTATCTCCTGCACAAACTCCCGAATATAGGTGGCAATATTGGCATAATGCTCTGGCCCAATCTCGGTATCCGCCGCCGCGCCCACCTCGGTAATCCACAGCGGGATGTTCGGATACGCTTTTTTGAACACGTTCAGCGCATCGGGCAAACGGCCGATACTGCCGTAATTAAACAAGGCCAATTTGATATAGCGGCCATACGGATGCAGAGCCAGCGCATCCACGGGCAGTTGCCCATTCAACGCCTTCTGCACCTGGCGCACATATTCCAGAGCGTTCTCCGGCCCCGTCTTTAGCCCGCCAAAAATCACCTTGCCGCCCGGATGCGCTTCCCGAATCGCCGCCGACGCTTCCTTGAGCACAAGGGCGTAATTGGCAGGGGCGATGCCAATGGCGGAATGATTTTTGTTCCCTTTGTCGTTGCCAAATTCGCTATCTTGCTCATTGTGAATTTGGTACGCCACCATATCCCCAAACTCGGCGCAGGCGCGGGCAACACGGCCGCACGTCTCGCCAAACTGTTGGGCGTAAGCGTGCCAATCACCCGAATCCCAAGGGCCATTTCCCCAGTAAGTGTCTTGGTGCAAAATAATGAGCGAGCGAATGCCTTGGTTGGCATACGTCTGGATGATGTGGCGATACCTTTCTTGGTACGCTTGCTCGGGTGTTTTCTCAATGCGCGACGCCCAAAAGACAAAGCCCACCCCCCCCACGCCGTTCATGCGCTCGGCGTCCAGCGGATGACCGTCATAAATGTTGACGTTCATGCCAAACGCGACTCGTTTGTCACCGGGCGGTGGGGTCGGGGTTGGCTCGGGGGGGAGTTGGGTTCCGACGCCAATAGTGAACCAGCGCACCCCGCCAAAGGGTGTGCCCTGGGCATCCCGCATCTGCCAATGGAAGGCGTAGCCGCCAGCACCCGTGGGCGCGGTCAGCCGCATTTCGATATCAACGCTTTGTCCGGGCGCGACTTGCTCGCGCCCGGTGAGGGCACGCAGGGTGGTGACAAGGGACGCGCCCATGCGGTCGAGGGTGCGGTTTTGGTTTTCGGCCACGGCCGTGTTCAGGTACACCACCTGAAAATCGCCGCTCCACACGGCCGTGCCGCTATTCTGCAACGTCCACTTCACCGTAAACTGTTGCCCCGGCATCATCCCATTAAAATTCGCCACGCTATTGCTAAAATTCGCCATCTGGTACGCCAGCGGCGTACCCGCCACACGCGGCACAACCAGCCGCATCCAGCGCACTGGGCCAAACCTCTGCCCCGTCGCCGTCTGCAACTGCCAATTCGTGCCATGCGTCCCCGCCCCCGTCGGCGCCATCATCGGCAAACTCAGTTGCACCGTCTGCCCCGGCGCCACCCCACTCGTCACCCCCAGCTCCGCCAGCGTATACGCCGACTTACCCGCCAGCGGGGCGCGGGGAAAGTTCGCCGTCTCTGGGTGAGGAGTCAACGTATACGCCAACTGATAATCAGTGCGCCACGTCGTCGTCCCCGTATTCTTAAACGACCACGTCGCCTGAAACCCTGTTCCCGGCAACACTCGGTTCAAATCCACCGTCGCCACAAATCCTGCCGCTACAGCTTTATTACCTTCTGTACTCATACTGCCTCCTAACTACACTAAGGAACAAGGATTTAATAACTTGACGGTTTCCGCTCGTAGTAACGGCTTTAGCCGTTTTTTTCTCGAGTAAAAAGCGACTCTCGTTCCTAAACATCAGTCAAATTCCCCCCACTACACCCTACTCCCTACTCGGCCACATCATCTCATCTATACTGCTACGCTAGGCACATACAAAATCTGCCCTTGCTTCTTCTGGAAATTGCACAGGGAAAATCTCTGTCTTCATTAGGGACTAAATAAACCTTCTTTAGTCGTTGGACAAGCGGCCAAGTCATCACGAAAATACAATTTACACTGCTCGTCTGTAAAAGCTTCTTCCAGTTCGTTTTTGGATGTGTCGAGTAAATTTTCAATAACATCAGGATCAAAATCCCATAACCATGCGGTGTTATCACTTCGTGCAGTAATGAGGCGAAAGCCATTAAATGCTTCGTTGTAGGCTGTATCCAAGGTTGTCCCTATGGGGCCGCTAAGCCAATAAAGAGGTGCTCCATCTAAGGCCAACGAAAAAACTAAAGTATTCGTGAACAGATGATATACTCATCTCCCAAAAGGAGAGGAAGATGGAAATCACTCTAGAAATTCGAGACATGCTGAACGAGACAAGAGAACACCTGAGCGGTTACAAACGCCGA
>JBGTIZ010000413.1:0-5229 GCA_041745395.1 Promineifilaceae bacterium (SeqCode)
CGTCCCCAGCACCACCGCATAGAAAAGCAGGCCGCTCACACCCAAAATCAGCGCACCCGCAACGGCTTCCATCAGCATTGGTTGCCACGCATCAGACGCATATGGCGCCAAACCCAAAGCGGAACGACGCGGTGCCCCAAAGTTCAGACCCAAAATGTGCAAGCCGTTCGACATGAGCAACATGCCGATGAACCATGTCCACGCCTGCGCCAAGGCCAGCTTGGGCGCAAACAGCGGTTTTTCCAAAATAGCGGGGAGCATCCAGTAGATAATCCCAAAGAAGCTGAGCGTCACGGCCGAGCCAACAGTCAAATGGAAATGTCCCGGAATCCAGATGGTGTTATGCACCGTGGCATTCAAGTTATACGACGCATTGGTTATGCCGCTAATGCCGCCAAAGGCGAACAAAATCATGGCAAAATTTTGGGACGTGAAAGAAGGGTTACTCCACGGCAAATTGCGAATCCAGCCCAGCAGACCCGTGCCGCCCCGCGCCCGTCCACCAGTTTCCAGCGAGGCAATGACCGTAAAGGCGGTAATCATGCTGGGGATGAAAATGGCAAAAGTCAGCACCGCGTGTACCACTTTCCACGCATTGGGCACGCCGGGATCCGTATATTGATGGTGGATACCGGTAGGAATCAGCAACAGGAACATCCAGAAGACGACCCGCGCCAATTGGTCGCTAAACAGCTTGCCACCCGCTTGCTTGGGAATCATGGCATACCAAGAGACATACACGGGCAAAAGCCAGAAATAAACAACGGGATGTCCAAAGAACCAGAAGAAGGTGCGGGCCAACTGCGGGTCGATACCAGCCACCAACCCCATTGACCACGGCAACAGCATGAACAAGACTTCAATGGCAACGCCTAGGGTGGCAATTTGCCACATGGCCATGGTGACGATGGAGCCAAAGGCGGCCAAGGGCGTTTTGACGCCTGGATTTTCCTTGCGCCAGTTGCGATAGCTAAGGAAGAAGCTCCAGCCATGCACCCATGAACCAACGATAAAGAGAGCTAGGCCGAGGTAGAAGAAGGGCGTTTCGGCCTGCATGGGTGGGTAAAAGGTGAACAACACGGTCGCCATGTTGAGCAAAATCGGGATGGCCGCCATCAGCAAGCCAATGACCATAATCACCGTACCCGCAATATTGAGTTTGAAATATTCGAGGTTGCGCTCTAGGCTGTGGGCGACCACATAGATGAAGAAGCCCATAATAAAAAAGGTCGTCCATACCAGGGCGTTCAGCACGCCGTGAATGGTCAAACCATGATAGTAACTCATCAGCCCAATGTTTCTAAGTGGGGTGTACCAGTCGATACCGACGTATTGTAATTTTTGGATAGGGCCTAGCGCACCGCCAATAAAGAGCGCGGACATGGCAATGCTGAGGTTGATTAAGGCTAGACGATCTTCACGTTTGTACATTTTCTTCTTTATCTCCAAAAGCCAGCCATCATGACGACGACGAGGACGATAGCGAGGTAGAGGTTGGTATAAGTAAAGAGAGAGAGAGCGCGGGTTGGCGCACGGGGTTATCTAGCAACGCTTTGGTGCGGATGACGAGGGGCACGGTCGCCAGACCGATGAGCAGGAGGTAGATGGGGTCTAGCTGGGGCACAAAACCGATGGCAAGGGCAAACACGGCCGTGAGTACTGTGTGTACCGCCGTCCAGTTAGCCGCTTTATCAGCCGAGACCCTTGCTGGCAACATCGGGTAATCCGCTTTCACATAATCTGCCCGATACGCCAGCGCCAATGCCCAAAAATGAACCGGTGTCCAAACAAACACCAGCGAAGCCAAAAGCCACACCGACAAATCTGTCCACATGCCCACGGCCGCGCCGCCGGCGATAACGGCACAACTCCCCGCCGCACCCCCAATCACAATATTGAGCGTCGTGCGGGGCTTGAGCCAGATGGTATACACCACGACGTAGATAAACGCCCCCATAAACAGCCAAAATGCGAGGGCGGGGTTGCCAAAGGCAAAGGCCAGCCCCAGCGCGGCAATCATGCCGATAGACAACCACAACACGGCCGTGGCATTTTCTATCTGACCCGTGGCTAACGGACGTGCGGCCGTGCGCGACATGCGCGTGTCCCGCTCACGCTCCAAATATTGGTTGATAGCGGATGCCCCAGCGGCTGACAGCGTGCCCGTAACCAAAAGCAACCCCAAAATGAGCGGCGACACCGTGCCCCCTGCCCATGCCCCCAAAGCGGCTCCGCCCAGCGAGGACAAAACCAGCAAAGAGACCACCCGCAATTTGAACAGCGTCACAATAAGCTTGCGCACCGACAAACGCGGCGGGAGCAAGGGCACTTCACTTTCGGCCGATTTTTGCCAACTATCTGTTACCTGCATAAACCCTCTCTCTTTGATTTGCTTTGCTTGTTGAACAAATCTGACCCCGCCAGGCTACCGCTCAACCAAGTCAACCAAGCATAATGAGCAAGCCAACTGTGTCTCATTCGACAATAATTTGCCCATACATGACATGGTGCGCAATCCCGCAATACTCATGGCAGATAAAGTTATAGGCACCAGGGGTATTGAACTCATGCGTCAGGCGAGAAACTTGACCCGGAATCACCATCATGTTGATGTTGGTCTCTGGAATCAGAAACCCGTGAATCACATCGCGGCTGGTCAGGTAAAAAGTGACCCGCGACCCCGCGGGGGGAAAAGCCCCACGCATAGGAATGGATATATGCTTCGTATTGACCAGGCGCGATTTCTCGGAAACGCTCTTCTTCGGGCAAATCAAAGGGGAGGCCAGATGTGCCGCCTTCCGCTCTGATGGTTGTGGGGTCTACCTGTTGATACGGCCCAGGAAGCTGTACCCCAAAAGCGAGACTGCCTACGGCCAGCGCGGCGGCGAAGACGCCCATCAGGACAACCGTGAAAATAAAGTATTGTTTTTCTAAGGGATGAACGTGCATTAGCCAGTTCCTCCGCGGGACAACATGGTGAGGTATGCGCTCTCCCACAAAACGACCATTAGGACGAGATAAAGGGGGTTCTTCAGGAATTCAGGGGGCTGACATCAAATGATGCGCGAAACGCAATGTATGACCAGAGAGACCCGCGCATCACGTATTCGATTTCAGACCGAACCCCATGAGATCCCAAAGAGCCATAAAGGGCTAAGATAACCACGGTTCCCATCGGTGCTTTGTAATCCTTCTTGTTCATAAAAAACCTCCTTTCAACTTTTGTGGTAAACAAATACGGTAGAAACACGGCCGTGGTCAAGCTTGCGGAAGCTCGCCATAGCCGACTGAACACAAGAGAGGGGAAAAACTACCGCCGCATAATCTGAGCAATATCGGCGGCCATATCGGCTCCATCGACCCCAAAGGGAAACGCCAGACGCAAATAACCATTTTTGTCTAAAACCATGACGGCGGCGGTGTGGTCAACCAAATACCCAGACACGGCCGTGCCCTCACGCTTTTCAAAATACACTCCAAACGGCGTCGTCGCCTGCAAAACTTCCTCTTCCGTCCCCGTGAGGCCAATAAAAGAGTCATCAAAATAAGCCAAATACTTGGCCAGCTTCTCTGGCGTGTCGCGCAACGGATCCACCGTCACCATCAGCACCGCCAAATCACCCCTATCACGGTCGAGTAACTGCTTCGCCTTGGCAATGTCCACCATCGTCGCCGGGCATATATCAGGGCAAAACGTATAGCCGAAATAAACCACCACCGTTTTACCCCGCAGGTCACGCAGGTTAAACAGCTCCCCATCACTACTGGTCAACGTAAAATTATTCATCGGCTGAGGCGACTGCATCACAATGCCGCTATATTAGAGTTGTTCCCAAATAGATTTTGCCTCGAGCAATCGATTTACTGCTCGCTAGAGGTATATAATTTAATAAGGAACTACTCTATTGATGCGGCGTGAAGCTCAGGCAACCCGTCGCAAATTGCAGGCCCAGCCAGCCTATAAACAAGCCCACGCTCACAAAGCCGATAGACAGCATAATCAGCCAGGCCCGTTGCCGTTTAGCCGACAAAGGCGGCCGTTCACTTTTCTCTACGAATGAAGAACCAGAGGATGTCATAGGCGTTGATAATTGTGGTTTTAGCGAGGCGCGTAGCGCGTTATGGGTAACAAACGAAGAGGTGTGCCGCTTCATAACCCAAACGGCCTAAGCCTTCGCTGTTGCGGGCTTCGGTCAAGACGAGATTAAGGTCACGCTCGAGAATGGCGGGGTCGGGAATGGCCTCGTCGTAATAGGCGCGAATAACGCCTAAGCCATCCACCAAGACATATTTTGGCTCAAAACGAATGAAATAATCGTCGCTGTCCGGAGCAAGGGGGCGTTGGTCGTAGAACATGCCCAGGCCGCCACCCACGACAGATTTGGTACGCAATGCATCACCGCTCAGCAGATGCCACGCGACAGGCGCATCGGGTGACAAGTTTAATTCTTGCTTGGTGGCGGATAACACGGCCGTGTTGTCCCGCTCAGGATCCAGCGAAATCGTCACCAAAGAGACGGGAATGTCGCTCGGCGCAAGCCGATTCAGTTGCTCATACGCCTACTGAATATCAGCCAAGCTTTGGGGACAATCATGCGCTTCGCATCCCGTGTAGCTAAAGCTGTAAAGGGTCAGCCCCCCGCG
Source organism: Promineifilaceae bacterium (SeqCode) (assembly GCA_041745395.1). Lineage (GTDB taxonomy): Bacteria > Chloroflexota > Anaerolineae > Promineifilales > Promineifilaceae > Hadersleviella. The sequence continues at coordinate 4,645 of JBGTIZ010000413.1, forward strand.
AAAATCTTCACTGGTCACGCTTTCCTCGGCCGTGTTGGTAAAAATAAAGCCCGGCGCCAGCGTAATGCGCGGCAACACCGTAATCGGCCGAAAAATAGCAAAATAAGAGACAAACAAAACCAAGCTCACCAAAAACAGGTAAAAACCACGCAAAGGCCACGGACTTGTTTGCGGGGCAACGTTTCCAACTGTTTGCAATGGTGTGGGTTGGGGCTGAGAGGAACTGTTTGGCGAAACGATATTCACACTATTTCTCCGCAAGGTGGACTAGACGTGCAGACTTTACGTGAGAAAATCAATCGCAACTAGTGGTTTAACAGACAAGTTTTGACGGGTTCTACCTCAAGTAATTATTTACCAGAACAATATTGTCGGACTACTAGTGACAAATGTCACAAATTTGTCATAGCGCACAAATTACTAAACAAAACATTAACAATAGCATAAACAAAATGCAAGAAATTGTATTGGTCACGGCTTGCTAAAACAGATGTCATTGTGTCGCTTTGCAGAAGCGATAAAATGCCTCGGCGTGGCCTGCGGCCACGCCTCGCTGTCAAGAGGGTGTTTTTTTCGTTTGGGCTT
>JBGTIZ010000414.1:0-5138 GCA_041745395.1 Promineifilaceae bacterium (SeqCode)
ACGAAAAAAACACCCTTATGTCAGGCGAGCCGCCGTAGGCGGCGAGGTGTGCCGAGACAGGATTTTTTGTGTGAGTAATTTGTGACCAATACACAAGTTTGCGAATTACCACCGATTGAACCAGAAATTATTGAGTACCAAATGCATACGCTATCATGCCTGTGTTGCGGTGAAGCCACTCGTGGTGAACGACCCGCAGAAATGCCTACAGGCCAATTCGGTTTTCGGTTACAAGCTTTGATAGGCATGCTAAGTGGTCGCTACCATCTTAGCCGCCGCGATATTCAAGAGATGTTGGGCACTATTTTCCAAGTTGAGATGAGTCTTGGGTCTGTATCTAATCAAGAAGGATTAGTCAGTGCCGCCCTCAAGCAACCTGTCCAAGAAACATACAAGTATGTCCGACAACACCAAGGCTTAGTTAACGTAGATGAAACCAGTTGGCGACAGGAAAATCAACGGTGCTGGTTATGGACAGCCACAACCTCGCTGGTCACCGTCTTCCTGCTACGCGGTACACGGGGGTCAGTTGCGGCTCAAGATCTGCTTGGACAAACGTTTGAGGGCATCGCTGGTTCTGACCGTTGGTCAGGCTACAACTGGCTTGAGATTGAGCAACGTCAACTTTGTTGGGCGCATTTGTTACGAGATTTTCAAGCATTTGTTGACCGTAAAGGAGAGTCGGCCGTCATTGGCGAGCTATTGTTGCAACAAGCGACAAAGATGTTTGACCTATGGTATCGTGTCCGCGATGGGACGTTGACAAAGGCTCAATTTCAAGAGCAACTCATACCTGTTCGGACTCAAATTGAGGCTCTCTTGGAGTTAGGAACGTTGGTTGACCATTCCACAACCAATAAAACGTGCCAGAATATTTTGAAAGTTGCGCCAGCATTGTGGACTTTCGTAGATTGTCCAGATGTTGAGCCGACCAACAATGCTGCCGGACGTGCCGTTCTTTGGCGCAAAATAAGTTACGGTTCACAGAGTGAACGTGGCTTGCGCTTCACAGAGCGGATATTGACAGTTGTGACAACTTTACAGCAACAAGGTCGCTCGGTCTGGCAATATTTGACAGAAGTGTGCCGTGCGCATCAACTCGGCCTATCTATCCCATCTTTACTGCCGAATGCGCACACCACCTGAACGCTTACAATTTCATATAGTGGAGGTGCAGGTATACAAGCCGATGTTTCAAATTCATTTTCATATTTATTTCAACATGATGAAATCACATTATTTCAAGATAATATCCAAATAGGGTCAAAATATGAGCCTAAGTCAACATAGTGAAAATATCATCTATTGCAAAGAAAACGTCCACTCTTTGAACGGCCGTTTTCTTTAGTACCCCCTCGCTATGCTACCGCATACCCTGTATGTGGCCGTACCGCTGGCTCATGGAAAGCCAGCACAATATCTTGCTTCGGCACACCTGCCGCCTCTAAATCATAAGCCACCCCCGTCTCCGTGTAATCCTGCTGTATCCAAATCTTGTCGTTGATGAGGTCAAGTTGAATCATCACGCCATAGATGCGACGGCCGTCTTGCCAGCCCACGCGGAGGAGAAGATAACGGCCGTGGTCATCATCAAAAACCAACTCGTTTTCTGCGTCTTGGTACACAATTGGCAGTGCAGAATAATTTTCCAAAACACCTTTGATAATTTCGGGATAAGTTACTTTTAACCTGTCCATTCTACAATCCTGTCTTTGTTCGCCATGGTTTGTATCTCTCTCTCCTACATATTTCGCCGATACTGTCCCCCCACCGCAAACAACGCCTGCGTTGCTTCCCTACCGTAATTATCAGCCGCCATATGCTATAATGTCGCTATGAAACAGGAAAAAATTCTACAAACGCTAAGAGACCAAAAAGAAACCCTACAAGCCAAATATGGCGTAACGCGCTTGGGTATTTTTGGCTCTGTGGCACGTGGTCAAGCGGATGAAAATAGTGATGTGGATATCATTGTCGAAATGCCGCCTGATTTGTTCCAAATGGTACACATGAAAGAAGATTTAGAGCAATTATTCAACCGCTCTATTGACCTCGTTCGTTACCATGAAAATCTCAGCCCATTTCTCAAGAGCCGACTGGATAATGAAGCGATCTACATCTGATGCGCCGCTCATTCACCACATCGTGAATAATATACTCACGGCCATAGAGCGCATTGAGCGACGCTTTGATGGAATTGAGTCGTTTGAAGATTTTTTGATGGATGATGATGGTCTAGATAGGCTAGACGGTATCACCATGATGCTGATCGCTATTGGCGAACAAATCAAACAGCTAGACAGAATCATTGATATTGAGTTGAGTGTAGCGTACCCACAAGTGGATTGGCGCGGAGCAAAAGGGATTCGGGATTTTCTGAGCCATAACTACTTTGCTGTAGACGCTGAAGTTATTTTTGACGTATGCCAAAACAAAATTAGTCTTTTGAAAGGGGCTATCTTGTCGCTCCTTAGTCAATATCCAGCACCATAAAAACCACGGCCGTGTGCCCTACATATTCCGCCGATACTGCCCCCCTACCGCAAACAACGCCTGCGTAATCTGCCCCAGCGAACACACCTTCGTCGCTTCCATTAACTCCGCGAAGAGATTGCCGTTCTGCACGGCCGTGTTCTGCAACCTCTGCAACACCACCTGTGCCTCCCCCTCATGCCGGGCCTGCAAACCATGTAACTGCGTAATCTGGAACTCTTTCTCTTCCTCTGTCGCCCGAATCACCTCACCCGGCGTCACCGTCGGCGAACCATCATCCGAGAGGAACGTATTCACCCCAATAATCGGCAACTCACCGCTGTGCTTCAGTTGCTCATAATAAAGCGACTCCTCCTGAATTTTCCCCCGCTGATACATCGTCTCCATCGCGCCTAGCACGCCCCCCCGTTCCGTTAGCCGGTCAAACTCCAGCAAAACCGCCTCCTCCACCAAATCCGTCAGCTCCTCAATGATAAACGCGCCCTGTAGCGGATTTTCGTTCTTGGCTAGCCCCAACTCCCGATTGATAATCAACTGAATCGCCATTGCCCGCCGCACCGATTCCTCCGTGGGCGTGGTGATGGCCTCATCATAGGCGTTGGTGTGCAGGCTGTTGCAGTTGTCATAAATGGCGTAGAGAGCTTGCAGGGTGGTGCGAATATCGTTGAAGCCAATCTCCTGCGCGTGGAGTGACCGCCCACTGGTCTGGATGTGATACTTGAGCATTTGCGCCCGCTCATTCGCCCCATATTTCAGCTTCATTGCCTTGGCCCAAATGCGCCGCGCCACACGGCCGATAACCGCGTACTCTGGATCCACCCCATTGGAGAAGAAGAAGGAGAAATTGGGCGCAAACTCGTTAATATCCATCCCCCGCGAGAGATAATACTCGGCAAAGGTGAAGCCATTCGCCAGCGTAAAGGCTAGCTGGCTGATGGGATTTGCCCCCGCCTCCGCCATGTGGTAGCCCGAAATCGAGACGCTGTAAAAGTTGCGCACGGCGTGGTCAATGAAATATTGCTGAACGTCGCCCATCAGCCGCAGAGAGAACTCGGTGGAGAAGATGCAGGTGTTTTGCGCTTGATCTTCTTTGAGGATGTCCGCCTGCACCGTGCCGCGCACTTGGCGCAGGGTGTCCGCCTTGATTTGGGTGTACACCTCGGGTTCCAGCAGTTGATCTCCCGTCAAACCGAGCAACATCAGGCCGAGGCCATCGTTCCCTTCGGGCAAATCGCCGTGATAGCGGGGACGTTCCCGCCCTTGGTTGTCGTATAACTCTTGCAGTTTGGCTTCGACGAGATGCTCCAACCTTTGTGCCTTTATGTAAAGCTCGCACTGCTGGTCAATGGCCGCATTCATGAAGAAGGCCAAAATGGTCGAGGCGGGGCCGTTAATCGTCATCGAAACGGAGGTGGTGGGGTCGCACAGGTTGAAGCCGCTGTACAGCTTTTTGGCATCGTCCAGCGTAGGTACGGAGACGCCGGAGTTGCCCACTTTGCCGTAAATGTCGGGGCGATGGCCGGGGTCGTTGCCGTACAGCGTGACCGAATCAAAGGCGGTGGAGAGCCGTTTGGCGGGCTGGCCGTGGGAGACGTAATGGAACCGTTTGTTGGTGCGCTCGGGGCCGCCTTCGCCAGCGAACATGCGGGTGGGGTCTTCACCCTTGCGCTTGAAGGGAAATACCCCGGCCGTATACGGGAACTCGCCCGGCACATTTTCTTGCAAATTCCACGCCAGAATATCTGCCCAGCCTTGGTATTTGGGCAGGCTGACGCGGTTGATTTGGTTGTGGGAGAGGGTGGTCACTTTGGTGGGCACGCGGATATCACGGCCGCGTACAGCATACACAAACTCGTCCGCCGTGTACCGCGCCACCTTCTCCTCCCAGCCTCCCAAAATCGCCCCATTCTGCTTGTCCAAGGCCAGAGCCACCTGCTCTGCGACCTCTTGCAGTTGTTTGACGAGGCGGTCTTTGTCCTCCAAATCCCCCTCCCGCAAAATGGCGATGCTCTGGCGCAGAGACTGCAATTTTTGCGCCACGGCCGCTTGCTCCGTCACCCATTTGTTGTAGCGACGAATCTCCTCGCTGATTTCGCTCAGGTAGCGGGTGCGCTGGGGGGGAATGATGTATATTTTTTCTGATTCCCCCTCGGGCAAGACCAAATCTGACCGTAAATCCGCGCCCGTTTTGTGGCTGATGGCCTCCATCAGGGCGCGATAAAGCCGATTAGTGCCGGGGTCGTTGAACTGGTTCGCCATCGTACCAAAGGCGGGCACATCGTCATCGGTCACGTCCCACAGCCCATGATTGCGCTTGTACTGCTTTTTGACATCGCGCAGGGCGTCCCGTGCGCCTCGTTTGTCGAATTTATTGATGGCGATGAGGTCGGCGTAGTCGAGCATGTCGATTTTCTCGAGTTGGCTGGCCGCTCCATACTCGGGCGTCATGACGTAGAGGGCGACATCGGAAAAGTCTACGATTTCGGTGTCGGATTGCCCGATGCCGCTGGTCTCGAGGATTATCAGGTCGAATTGGGCCGCTTTGAGGATGTTGAGCACTTCGGGGATGTGGCGGGAGAGGGCGAGGTTGCTTTGGCGGGTGGCGAGGGAGCGCATGTAAACACGGCCGTGTGTATCATACACAC
>JBGTIZ010000415.1:0-3357 GCA_041745395.1 Promineifilaceae bacterium (SeqCode)
TTGGGCATTCGCCCAAACGAAAAAATACCCCTTTTATGGCCGAGCCGCCGCAGGCGGCGAGGCGTGTTCACCAGTCAAAACAAAAACTGTAAAAGTATTGATTAAGTCAAACAAGGCCTGATTGGTTTTTAAACCAATCAGGCCTATTCCAAAACAGGGGCATGAGCAATGAGTACCCTGATAAATTCTCCTGCAAGCCCGATCCCTCTAAGGTCGGCAAACAAGCCTTTTACTCATTGTACTCATTATTCATTGTTTCTCTACCAGCCGCGCGTCGCTAACTGCTCGCTCTTGGGCAAACTGCTGACGTTAATGCCCACCATCGGCTCGCCCAGATTTTCACTAACCTCAGCCAAAATCTCAGGGTTGTTGTAATGCGTCGTTGCTTGCACAATCGCCTTGGCGCGAGCGGCGGGGTCGCCACTCTTGAAAATACCAGAGCCGACAAAAACCCCATCGACGCCAATCTGCATCATCAACGCGGCATCAGCCGGGGTGGCAATACCGCCAGCGGCAAAGTTGACCACGGGCAAACGGCCCAAGTCGCGGGTCTCTTGCACGAGCGCAAACGGCGCCCCGATATTCTTGGCGTAGGTCATCAACTCTTCTTCGGGCATGAGTTGCAGGCGGCGAATTTCGCCCAGCACTGTGCGGGCATGGCGTACGGCTTCGACCACGTCGCCCGTGCCTGCTTCCCCTTTGGTGCGAATCATAGCCGCGCCTTCGCCAATGCGGCGCAGGGCTTCGCCCAGATTGCGACAACCACAGACGAAGGGCACTTTGAAGTTGTGCTTGTAGATATGATATTCCTCGTCGGCAGGGGTCAGCACTTCGCTTTCGTCCACGTAATCCACGCCGATGGCTTGCAGGATTTGCGCTTCGACAAAGTGCCCAATCCGCGCTTTGGCCATCACGGGGATGCTAACTGAGGCGATGATTTCCCGAATCATGCCGGGGTCGGACATGCGGGCAACGCCGCCGTCGGCGCGAATATCGGCCGGTACGCGCTCGAGGGCCATGACGGCCACTGCGCCCGCTTCTTCGGCGATAATGGCTTGGTCGGGGGTAACAACGTCCATGATAACGCCGCCTTTGAGCATTTGGGCTAAACCGACTTTGACTTTGAAACTGCCCACTTGGCCGTGGGCGTCGTTCGTACCATTTTGTTGGGTCATTTTGCGTTTCTCCTTTTGGATTGGAAATGGTGCGGGTGGCACGGTGCAAGATTCAGGGTGCAGGGTGCGCGTGTATGTTTTGCGGGTATGGTTTGATTGTAAACAGGGGGCGGGTGAATTTCAATGAATCGAGGAGTGGGTTTAGTAAAAGTGTAGCTAAAAAAAGGACGAGGGAAGAGGGAAGAAGGACGAAACGGGGCGGGTCTTCCTGAGAAGGTTTTTGTGTTCTCTGCACTTTTATTATGCCGTAGCCTTAGGTATAGCTTGACACTGTTTTAGTAGTCGGTCAAAAAGTAAGTAGGCGTTTATCAATTGAAATTGGTGAATTGCTGAATTTCTGAATTGTGGAATGGTTAATGGCGCGTGATGGGAACGCCTTTGTTAATCATTCATCAATTTATCTGTTTTAGTTAATGCCTTGCGTCACCTGTTTTGCAAATCGCTATGTTAAAAATGACCGCTTACTTAATGCTCATGTCTTATTCGTACTTCTCGAGGACGAGTAGGTGGGAGAGGCCCAGCACGTTGAGGGGGGTTTTTTCGGCGGCGTAAAGCGTCTTTTTGATGAGTCGGCCGGCAGTGGGCCAGCGGCGTTCGATGTTGTCGTAGCCGCCAAAGATGCGGGTGTGGTGGATTTCTTTGACGGGCTGGTGGGCAAAGAGGCGGCGGAGAGACACGGCCGTGTATGTTCTCACATGCGGCGCTAGCTTATCCCGCCACACGTCAGGCAAATAATTGACCAGCGGAATATTGCCAAACTTGTATTCCCCCCGCCAATAAATGCCGTGTTGCTCCACGGGATACCAGCGATTGGGGCAAAAAATCAGAATCCGACCGCCGGGCCGCGTAACGCGCACCATTTCTTGCGCCGCTAGCTGGTCATCCTGCACATGCTCGATCACTTCGTTGCTAAAAACGAGGTCAAAACTGTTGGCCTGAAAAGGGAGATATTCACCGACGGCCTGCACCACGGCCGTGGCCTGTTTCAACGCTTCTCGTGCCCTATCCAACTCGATCTCCAGCCCAAACCGCTGGTCACTGTAAGGGGCAAACGCCTTTAGATACGTGCCCAGCCCTGTGCCGTTGTCCAAAATTCGACCCGACAAATCCGCCCAGGCCGCAATCATGGCTAAGCGGCGATCTTGACCCGACCGCCACACATAGCTCGGCTCGCCCCGCTCAGCCGCTTTTTCAGAAACATGCCGCTCACTTGTCACTTTTTACTGTCCACCGACTAACTCATCATATTTCCGCCGCACTTCGCAGATGTCTTCCCACATGAGTGACTTGGGTGAGCCGGGCTGGCGCGATTGGTTGCGGAGCAAGTAAGAAGGATGAAAAATAGGCATAATCCAACGGCCGTGTTGCTCGTGCCATTGTCCGCGCATCTTGGTGATGCGGGGGTCGGGATGGCCGAGAATGGATTGAATAGCGACGTTGCCCGTGAGCAGAATAATAGCTGGATTGACAATGTTAATAATCTGTATTACATAAGGGCGATAATATTCAATTTCGGTACGATTGGGCTTGCGGAAATTTTTGCTTCCTTCGCCGGGCGGCATCCGAAAGACGGAGTTGCTAATGAACACGTCTTGGTTGGAGTCAAAGTTGGCGGCGGCCAAAATTTGGTCGAGCAGTTGCCCCGATTTGCCCACAAACGGCTTGCCCTGTTCGTTTTCTTGTGGGCCAGGGGCTTCACCAACAACCATCAGTTTGGCTTCTGGATTGCCGCGCTGAATCACGACGTTGGTTCCTGCGTCAGCGAGCGGGTCATCATTCATTGCCATCATCACGGCCGTGAGTTCTGTCAGCGTCGTCGGCAAATCTGGCCGACTAGCAAATAAATCGGGTAACATCACATCACTCTCCTTTACGCATTATTCTGGACATTATTCATTGCTTCTTGCGCCCGCAAGTGTAACACAACACGGCCGTTAGATTAGCAATCAGTTAAGCCCCTGCTCAAGAATTGTGCCAAAAGCAAACCATAACGCAACGAGTTGTCGCCAGCATGGTTATAATGAATAGTAACTGCCAAGCCAGAAATTCAGCTTTTCTGTATTGGTCACAAATTGCTCAGACAAAAATTGCTCAGACAAAAAATCGTAGCTCGACACGCCTCGCCGCCTGCGGCGGCTCGGCTATTCTAAAGGGTGTTTTTTTCGTTTGGGCGTTCGCCCAA
>JBGTIZ010000416.1:0-3943 GCA_041745395.1 Promineifilaceae bacterium (SeqCode)
GTTTGAAAATGGGGGTAACGTGAACAGTGTCATGTTTCACGTGTCATGGGTCATGTGGTCTTTCTCTGGACATGACCTGTAAATAAATAAGCGTGTGCTGTCTGCCCGGACAGCACACGGGGCCCACGCGAGGTGGTTTGAGCGTGATGCGGTATAGCGAATTCGTGATAGTGCTGTTTTAACTGATATACTGTGTATCTGTTATTTGTTTCGGACATAAAATGGACATGTTTGAGACACGTTTGCCGTCAGTTGTTATATTGGGAAGTTGATGTATGGAAATTGCCGCCTTTACTGTTGATTTGCTCAAACAAACGCTACGATCGTGGCAGATGAATGAGCCTGTGCCTGAAGTGTGGCAAGCGTTGGATGCGTTGCCTCCGCCCCGCCCCGTTTCCGCCGTTGAATGGCGTCATGTGGTGCATGAGTATCTGGTCCGTTTGGCTCAGCAGAAGCTGGCGCAGTTGCGCACGGCCGAGGGGCTTGCGGTGGCGTATGCGGCTTCGTATCCTACTCGGGTAGAAACCACGGCCGTGTTCACCGCCGACTTCACCACTCCCAACCATGATTTACAAAGTTGGAGCACCCTCTATCATCGCTACTTGCACGAGCCATCCCTAACGGCAGAAGAGATGTCCACGGCCGTGTCTCTCACCCCGCGCCAAATCAACCGGTACACAAACCAAGGGTATAGCCAGCTTGCGGCCGAACTGCAACGACAAGAGCGAGAAGCACATCAACGCCAACAAACGAGCCATCGCCAACGCCATCTGCCTCCAGCCACGCACCACCATCTTTTTGGAGTCAAGCCGCTCCTAGCCCAAATCAACCAATGGTCGCTGGATGAAGCGGCTTTTCCCATGCTCAGTTTGGAGGGGATAGGGGGCATTGGCAAAACAACGGTTGCGCGTGCCGCAGCGCGGCAACTGGCGGCGCAGGCAAATTGGGCGGATATTTTTTGGGTGAGTGCTCAGCAGAATGACTTTGATTGGCAACACGGCCGTGTGCGCCCCCTCGCCAACGCCCCCACCCTCACCACCGACATCATCAACCGCTTGGCTGACCAGATGGGATATGCCCATTTGGCTGGCCTAGATACCACCGAAAAACTCCAGCAGTTGCGCCCCGCCTGCCAGAGCAACCCCTACCTCATCATCATCGACAACCTCGAAACGGTGGCCGACCTTGATGACCTTGTGCCCCATTTGACCCCGCTTGCCCAGCCGACACGCTTCCTGTTGACTAGCCGCCATACCCTCAGCCAATACGGTTTTGTGCAGAGCGTCCCCGTGCGCAATCTCTCCTATGAAGATAGCTATGCCCTAGTGCAAAGCGAACTGGCTCGCCGCCCACGTGATTTTCAGCTTGCCCCGGCCACCATGAATCGTATCTATGACCTAGTGGGGGGTCTGCCGCTCGCGCTCAAACTGTTGGCCGCCCAGCTTGGCAAATTGCCGCTGGAGGAGTTGTTACACCAACTGGTTCATTCTTCCCAGATGGAAATGTACAGCTTTATTTATCGCCGCAGTTGGGCCAGTTTGAGCGAAGCGGCGCGGCAATTACTCGTTTCGTTGCATGATGTCTCGCTAGATGGGGCGGATTTGGCGTGGATTGAGTATATGGCTGATTTGCCCCCCGCCTCATTTACCCCCGCTTTGGCGCAACTCATTGATTATTCTCTGCTGGAGACAGATGGGAATGTACACCAGCCTCTCTATCGCCTGCATCGCCTCACGACGACGTTTTTGCGCTCGGAAATCATAGATAGCTGGGAGCTTGATGTGTAGGAAGCGCCACTCTCTGCGCCGCGCTTCTCGTAACGACCTATGTTTTCTTCACCTAGCCTCACTACATCCTCAGCCAGCTATTATCATCGCTCTCTACCCCATCGGTTAGAGAAGGCGATTCTGTTTGCCCGCACGCGCCCGGCGGCGCAGGTGCGCGCCCAGTTTAAGAATATGGTTGCTCTGCTAGAGCAAGCGTGGCGTAATCCCCGTTTGCATCCGCAAGCGTTGGATTTGGTGGCCGCGCTGTATCCGTGGCCGAAGCGGTGGGGCTTTATTTGGGAGTGGATTGGTTTGCTGACGGAGGGGGTGGCGGTGGGGCGTGAACACGGCCGTGTGGCCGACGAAATGCGCTTTGCGATTCAGTTAGCGGAAATCTTTTTTGGGATTGGTAACAATGAGGAGGCGTTGCGCTTGGGTCAAGAAGCGCTTCAGCTAGCAGAGCAGGAGAGCGATATTCTGGGCATGGCGCGTAGCGGCTTTGTGGTTGGTCAAGCCTTATTCCAAATTGGCCGTAATGAGGAGGCGGATGGCTTGCTAGAACATCTGGATGGGCATTTGTCTATGGCGGCTAATTCTGCGGCTAAGTTGGGGGCGCAACTGCTGGGGGCTATCCTGCACACGCGCCGCTTACGCCGTTTGGGGAATTTAGACGTGGCGTATGAAATGTGGGAGCCTTTATGGGTGGCGGTGGGGGAGAAGAACACGGCCGTGGAACCAGACATTTTAGCCCTAGCCCATACCAGCTACGCCTTCATACACTTCAATGCCACCCGTATCCCCGATATGGTCATTCACCTACAGCAGGCCGTTGCCTTCTACCAGCAGGCAGGTGATGAAATTGCCAGTACCAGCATTCAAGGAGAACTGGCTTATGGCTATATGCTTACGGGGCAATTAATCACCGCCCAAAAACTACTTCTCCACGTGCTACAACAAACGGAAGAACATCGCTTACATCAAGAATTAGCCACTTATACCTGCTATCTCTCCTACGTATACGCCGCCCAAGGTAAAATGGAATTAGCCCATACATACATCCAGCGCGGCTTACAGCGCCACCGCCACATGAACAACGAACGATGGATTTGGTTAGCTCAATTTAGCTACGCCCATTATCTTACTTACCTAGACCAGCCTGAAAAGTGTCAAGACGTCCTGCTGGCCTGCGTAGACTACTACACCGCTACCAATCAGCCCCATATGGTCTTGTTTTGTGACCTATTTCACTGTCTTTTGCATTGGCGGCGTGGGGAGCAAGCACAAGGCTACGCTTTGGCGCAAAGATCCGTCGCCACGACAAACACCACGCTCTTTGTCAAATACCGCTATCTGACTTTGTTTGCCCACCGTTGTTTAGCGTTATTCCTGCCGTCAGAGCAAGCTGTCCCCGTGTTAGAGCAGGCACTGGCCTTGGCGCTTGAGCTAAAGTTGCCGTTGCAGGAGGGGGCTTGTTTGCTGTCATTGGCGGGGTTGGTGGGGTCTGATAAGGAGCGGCAGGTGGCGTTATGGGAGGAGGGTGTGCAGATTTTAACCGAACTGGGGGCGGAGGCGTGGCTGAGCGGCTGTTCGCTAGAAAATCCGCCGTTTGTGTTTATGTCATATTGAGGGGGGCGTTTACCCTGTTGAAAGCAGTCACTATGTTGGCACATTTTACAAGCTGGTTCGTCGTGACCGGCGGTCACGACTCACTGGAATGGGGTATTTTTTCGTTTGGGCGTTCGCCCAAATGAAAAAATACCCCCTTTATAGCCGAGCCGCCGCAGGCGGCGAGGCATGTTGACCAGTCAAAGCGAAAACTGCAAAGGTAGTGATCAGCTACATTTGGGATCAGATTCGTGTTATAGTTTCATTAACATGATTCATCTAAACTGATGTTGGGAGAATAAGATGAAGCCTAAGCCTATTATGCGCCAAGATTGGCCTCGTGACTTAGCGATACAGTTTATCGAACGCAACAAAGAAGACCTTGTTTTAGATAATCACATTCCTGTCACGCTAAACTCAAAGTTTGCCAAAGCTGGCAATCCCCTTCCCTGCTTACAAGCAGAAGACGAGATTTACTCTTTGGTTTTTCAGAGCTTGTTTTGGAGTTCCCATCCTATTTTTAGTGATGTTTTGAATAGTGCAGAGTCGCGTCTTGTGGTTGAGGGTTATCC
>JBGTIZ010000417.1:0-2064 GCA_041745395.1 Promineifilaceae bacterium (SeqCode)
CCTCCATGATTCACCTCGACGACTACCGCAACACCCTGACCCTACTCCAAACCGCCCTACGCAACTTCACTCCAGAAATCATCAGAAGATAGCTAGGCGTTTTACCTGACACTTGACACCTGAAACCTGACACTCAAGGACACCATGAACGAACTCACCCAAAAATTAGCCACCGCCTACGGCCCCTCCGGCTTTGAGGACGGTATCCGCGAACTCATTCGCACCGAGATTGAACCCTATGCCGACGACATCCGCGTAGACCCGATGGGCAACCTGATTGCTCGGGTCGGGCAAAAACAGAACGGGCAAGGGAAAAAAGTGATGATTGCCGCCCACATGGACGAAATTGGCATCATGGTCACGCACATCACCGAGAAGGGCTTTTTGCGCTTCACCAATGTGGGCGGCCTGCGGACGGCTACGCTGTCTGGCAACCGCGTCCAATTTGCGGACGGCACGATTGGCGTCATTTATGTGGACCGCAACGAAACCAGTCTCGACAAACATTATATTGACGTGGGGGCGACCAGCCGCGAGGATTGCCCCGTGCGCGTGGGGGATGCGGCGGGCTTCCAGCGGGAATTTTTCGCGCAGGGCACGCGCCTCACGTCCAAAGCGTTGGATGACCGGATAGGGTGTGTGGTCGCTATCGAAACGATGAAAAATTTGCGCGATTCAGGCACGCCGCACGAGGTCTATTTTGTCTTTAGCGTGCAGGAAGAGGTGGGGGTGCGCGGGGCGCAGGCGGCGGCCAATGGGCTGGAGCCAGAGGTGGGCATTGCCCTAGATGTGACGCTGACGGGAGATATGCACAACGGCGTCGAAATGGCGGTCGCCTTGGGCGATGGGCCGGCGATTAAGGCCAAAGATAGCGGGATGATTAGCCATGTGGGCTTGGTGCGGCTGATGCGCCAACGAGCGGAAGAGGCTGATATTCCGTATCAGATTGAAGTGCTGACGGGCGGCTCGACAGATGCGCGGGCGATGCAGATTGCGGGGCCGGGCTGTGCGGCGGGCTGTATTTCGATTCCGTGCCGCTATGTGCATTCGGTCAGTGAGACGGTGGATAGCCGTGATGTGGTGGGGTGTGTGGGGTTGCTCACGGCCGTGTTACAGCACCCCATCACCTTGTAAGCAATTTGATTTCTAACACCTAACCAACTTAATCCACTCCTTCAAAGGCTGACCTTGCCCAAGGTCAGCCTTTTTTATGGGCGTTAGCCAATGCTTAAATGAAACTTCCAAATATCGTTGACAGACGGCAAAAATGGCATACTTCTGCCTGATTTACCCTTCCCCGAAGATACCGAAGGCTTACCCATAATCATGCTGAGGATAAAAAAAATGCACCATCTCCCTAAACATTTCTTGTTTCTGCTCTTTTTATTGCCCCTTTCGTTTTTGGTGGCGTGCGCCCCCACGTCCCCCGAACCATTCGAGGTAACTCGTATTGTCACGCAAGAAATCATGGTCACGGTAGAGCAACCTGTCGAAGTGACCCGCGAAGTTGTGGTTGAGGCGACGATCGAAGTGCCTGTAGAGGTAGAAGTCGAGGTGACGCGGATTGTGGAGGTTATGGTGACCCCCACGGCCGTGGTCGAAGCCGATGACGCCCCAACAACAGAAGCCCCAGAAACCAATAACGCCAGCAGCAATACCTATCGGGTACAGGCCAACGACAATCTCAGCCTCATCGCGGCCAAAACGGGCGCAAACATAGATGACATTCGCACCGCCAACAGCCTAACAACTGGCTCAGTGCTACAGATAGGACAGGAATTGACGATTCCCGGCTGGGATGGTCAACTCGTGGCGATTACGGTTTTGCCACCACCCGCCACGACCGAAGCGGTTACCGAAGCGGCAACACCAGCGGTAGAGGCCACGGCCGTGGCCGTCACCTCGGGTACCAACCTCCTCCCCAACCCTTCCTTTGAAGAAGATTGGTACTTCCACATCTACAACGAACTGCAAATCCCCAACGGCTGGCAATTCGCCATGGACGAAGGAGCCAACACCCTCGACCCAGGTTCGGGCGGCGTGTTCAATCGACCAGAGGTGCGC
>JBGTIZ010000418.1:0-11678 GCA_041745395.1 Promineifilaceae bacterium (SeqCode)
TGAACGAAGTGAAGAATCCCACCCGCTAGGGAATGCCAAACGGTATGGATAACAAAATTGTGCGGGATTTCTCGCCGGTGGCTCGAAATGACACGGCTAAGGTTTCCTGCTGTTTTTACCCATTACTTTTTCAATCTACAACAGACGGCGAGGCCTATTCATCGGCGGGTGATCCCGCGAAATACCAAAGAGCCTCTTTTTGTAACGACTAACGCTCTGTAGATTAGACCAATTTTAGTCGCTCAATGACCATAATCACCAGAGCGAATTAGTCCCATCTAGGTTAGGGGGTACTTTTTTTCAGAAGGGGGAGGCGCTACGACGAGAGGATTTGGGTTTCGCGGCTGGTGCGGGTGATGCGTTGCAGGTCGTCGACGAAGCCGTTTAAGCCTCGAGCGTAGCTGTCTAAATAATGTTGGGTGAGCTGTTGGGCGAGTGGGCGTTGTCCGACGGCGATTAAGGCGCCGACATGGGGACGGAAGTCACGTAGGGAGATGCGCATGATTTGGTTGGCATCGGTCATGACGCCCCAGATGAGGGTTTTTTGTTCGTGGTCATCTTTGGCACTGATGAAGCGACTCAAACTGCTGTTGCTGGCGACTTGACCAACGTTGGCAAAGACTTCGCGCCCTTTGCTTATGTCGTTCAGCAGGTTGAAGCGGCTGGGGATTTGGTCAAGCAACTGTTGCAGGGGAGCGGGGAGATGGGCGAGCCGTTTGATGGCGCTTTGGCTGGGGCTTTGGGCTTGGAGGGTGATGGTTTGGGCGTGGCTGAGGACTTGCCCAAAGCTGGCGAGAGTGGCGAGGTAGTCGCGTTGGAGTTGGTCGAAGCTGGCGTAAGCTTGGGCGCGGGTGTGGGGATGGGCCTGTTGGTAGGTGGTGAGGGCGTTGAGGGTTTGGTGGTGAAGGCTGGTAAGGTTGAGCTGGCCGAGGGGGATCTCAAAGACGAGGGGGTAGATGCGCTCTTTGGGGTTTTGGTGGCTGGCATCAAGAGGAATGAGGATGGGGTGGGGGTGGGGGGGGGGCTGTATGGCTTGGAGGGCTTGTTGCACGGCCGTGTCCAATTTACTATCCTGCCCCAACTTTTGCAGAGTGGACAACAAACGGTTATCCGGTTGATAGGTGACGGCATGAATGGCCCGGTAAAGAATGAGCAGATCATTGACGCTCAGTTGCAAGAGGTCGTTGCGCATCTTGAACATTTTGCGCAGGGCGATAATTGGTTTGACTTGGGCCAGCTCTGTTTCAGCGGAGGTCTCGGCCGTGGCTTGCTCCGCGTTTTTGATGAAGATGACTTCGTTGCGCTCGAAGGGCAGGAGCAGGGGGCGGACGGGGTGGATTTCGGCCACGGCCGTGGGAACACTCTCCCGCAAATACGTCGCCCACGACAGAGCCTCACGGGTCATCATTTCGGCCACCGTGGCCGCCCATACCCCATCAAAAAAGATGTGGGAAAAGTCGAACACAAAACTTTTCTGCGCATCAAAAATCGTTAAGGGATGATCCCCCACACCTCGCTCCGCTCGGCGAATATCACTGATTAAGGTCGTGGGGGATTGGGGGTCGGCATTGATCAGAATCGGCGCGAAGCGGAGTTGGTTCAGACTTTGGCGCAACGTCTCGTTCAGATCCTGCCGCAGGCTGGCCCACTCCTTGCGTTTTAAGGCGGCCAAGGAGGTAAGGTGCATGGCTGAGAGGCCTGTGGGCTGGTTCATGATGGTGTTGATGTAGGTTTGCACGGTGTCCACGGCCGTGGGGGTCTGGCTCCCCGGTTCACACACCGGAATCACATAGTATCGATGCTGATAAATCAGCCCCACGCACACATCCCCCAACGCCACTGGCTCCCGCGTCTCCCCATACGGCGACGGATTCAGGTAAGCTAAAATCGACATTTGCCGCTGGTAATCTGCCAAAGCTGGCTTAGCCACCTGCACCCGCTGGTTCCACGCATACCGCGTATGCTCATCCAGCCCCCCCAACACACCGCGCATAAACTGGTCAAAATGTCGCCGCCGATACGCCCCATACGTTTCCTGCGCCTCTGCATCCGCTCCCCGCCCATAAGGGCGTTTCCGCAACCACGCCCCATACAAATCACCAACCCGAGTTATGGAAGGCATGCCCGCGCCGACCTCCTGCAAAATAGCGCAATACACCCGTTCCCGCCACTCATTCGCTAGCCAATCATCATACTGATGCAAACTGGAAATCGCCGCCATCACCCACGCCGTCACCCTGTTTACGGGTGAAAGAGGGATTTGATGATGACGCAAAACCGTATCAAAGCCGTGCGTCTCCACCCCATACCGCGCCGTGTCCTCACGCAGGGAGTAGTTGGCATAAAATTGCCACAACCCCTCGGGAAAAGCTTCTTCGTCATTTTTGCCCGCCAGACGTAAAAGCTGTTGGTAGCCCCAAATGACGGCCGCCGGTCCCGCAGAAACTGTCTTCTTGTCCAGCACCGATTCCAACCCACTAAACAGCAGATTGACATCCCGTTGCGCGAGTTGGGACGACACTTGGCGACCAGAAAGCCGCGCTAATCCGCTCAGAATCATGCCCGGAACATTGCCTGCGGGCACAATGCGGGAGATTATCTCCACGGTCGCGTCTACTTCGGGCAACGACAATTGCGACAACTGCCGCATCTGTTTATCTTTGGCGATGGTTCGCAGGTTTTGGGCTGTGGCTAACGACGCTTGGTCATATTTCTTGCTATTCATAGTTAACAGCCATTCACATGGGGTAACGACTAAAATTCAGCGGGGATTTTTTTCGTCCTTCTTCCCTCGTCTTTCGTCCCTTGTATGTCATGGCTCGGCTTCCCCACCTGCGGATGCTAGTTTACAACAAACTGCCCAAAAGTCATCCCATCACCGCTAAAACACAGGGACGTGCCAGACTATGAACAGGTTTTTTACAGAACTTGAGCAAACCTTAGGCGAGCGTTTGCCAATCGGGGGCGAAGGGCCCACCCGCCAGCCCCACCGAAGTTATCACCAGCACCACAGTTTAAATGCAACATTGACACCATATATCACTCGTATTGAAGGGTTTAGGTCATGCTATAATTTAGTGCATCAATATAGTGTGTTGATTTGCTAATATATGTGAAGGCATATGATGGTATTGAGGTTTACTCAAAATAATAATAATGCGCCGTACATTTAATAGTCCCTATGTTTTTGCTTTGTTAATAATAATATCCGCTTGGATTAGCTCTTCGTCGACCTATAATTTTGCCAGCAACGATGATTTATGCTAGAGCCTATGAGGAGATTAATGGACAAAAGGAATGAAAAATAAGCTTATAATTCTAATCGTTCTTTCTGTATGGGCTATGTGGTTTATGTCTGTAATTTCGAAGACCTCTCAAATTTCAAATACCTCTCTCAATAAGGGATTTGAGTATGAGATTATTAAGATAGAATCTACATTATTCTTGCCATTATGGGTGCAAGAGTCAGTAGATATTTATACTAATAAGTTCGAAAATTATATGGAAGCAACGAATCAAAAGTTGGTTTATATTAGCAATGGTTTTATAACAGTTACCAAATTAGTTGATGGTGAATTATTGTGGCAAAACAATCAACCTATCCATTTTGGCTTCGCCACAAATTCAAACTTTGTTTATGGGGGTTTAAGAAATCAACATAACACACTTGTTGCCTACGACCTTGAAACAGGTCAAAAAATGTGGCAAAAGAGTTTCAGTAATATGAGGAACATACAATCATTACTCGCTAATGACAAGGAAATTCAATTACAACCAGCTTCTGTAGGGTATCGTGTATTAGATGCTATATCTGGCGAAAAGATAAGAAGGGCAAACAATAATTGGACTATTTTTTCAGAAGCAGATAGGGATTATATTAGCCCTTTAAAAGCTATAGACATAAAGAGCAATCAACCCATTTGGGAACTAGAAATTGAGCAAAGTTATTACCAACGGCCACTTTTTGTTGACAATCTTATTTTTGTGAAAACACGTGAATACACAGGTACTGCTTTAATTGTTGACCAGAACACAGGTAATTTATTATGGATGGTTCCTAATGTAATTAGTACAATTGGAGTTGATAAAAATGTGGTATTTATCCTAACTAGCGATTTGAAATTAAATGCTTTTGATAAAATGACTGGTGATTTGCTCGGAGTGGTTCAATTTCAACTGAATGGTATCAAAGATGTTAATTCAACAGATTCTTATCAGATTTATGTCACAGCCAGTGATGACATTGTCGTCATTTACTTTGGCGATAGTCATCAACTATTCGCCTTTCAATTCATTCCGCCCCCTGTCACACCATAGTCTTCGTCTACAACGCCTTGGGACAATTGGTAAATAGCATTGACGCCGAGGGGAATGTCGTCACCACCACCTATGATTCCCTCTACCGCACCCTCAGCACCATCTCCGCCGAAGGGGTTGTGGTCACTTCCACCTATGATGCCCACGGCCGTGTTGTGGGTCAGCCTGCCGTTGTCTTGCCGTTCCCACAGCAGGGTCAGGGCAAACTGCAACAGCGGCAAATTGTCCAATCCTTCCGCAAACGTGGCTCCCGCCACCTTGGCTGACTAGCTTGGAAATTTATCCCCAGGCGATTGCTAACTGTATAAACAAGTTGCCAACTTTTTGGGAGAACGGCTCCACTTCCGTATAATGCGCCCATCATGTTTTTGGCCTATAAACCACCCCGCCCCAGCCCCCCAAGGAGAAAAAAGAGCCAATGTTGCCCCCCTATCGCCTCATCCTGCTAACCAGCTTCATTGTCCTCCTATTAAGCCTTGCCCACCTTTTGCCCCCGCCAGCCCAGAGCCAGCCCACCAACCAACCCGAACTCTCTCCCGGCTTCCTGTTTGAGACCGTCGTCACGGGTTTGCAAAACCCCGTTGATTTCGAGTTTGACATGGAGGGGGCACTGTTCATCATCGAAAAGGGGCACGGGGACGGTGCCCAAAGCGTGGCCGCGCTCAAGCGTATCGCCCCGGGCGAAGTCGAGCCGCGCACGGTGCTTCATCTGGGCGTGGATAACTACTGGGAGCGAGGCACGGGCGGGCTGGTGCTAGACCCTCATTTTGCCCACAATGGCTATCTCTATCTGACCTACAACAGTGGTGAAGCCTCGCTCGACTGGGCAGGCGAATCTTATCTGCGCCTGTCGCGCTTCACCTATAACCCCGTCACGCAGTTGATTGACCCAACCAGCGAGCTAATCCTGCTCGACGGGCTATCGCCAGGCGTGTTGCATCACGGCGGCGGTCTGCTTTTTGACACGGCCGAGAACCTGCTTGTGGCGGTAGGGGATGGTGGTGAAGAGCTTAATCCGCAAAATCTTTTGGCACGACAGGGTAAAATTTTGCGTCTGCGCCCCACGGCCGTGGGTTATGACATTCCCGCCGATAATCCTTTTCTAGACGAGGCTGAAAATAACGCGGCCGACTCGCTCGTATACGCCTTCGGCTTGCGCAATCCGTTCCGGCTGATACCGCGCCCCAAACGGCTCGCGCCAATCTGGTTGTGTATGGTGGCGAACTGCCTGAAATCCGCCTGACCATCGCCGCTGACGAGACGCGCACCCAATTCTGGGGCGGTGACACCATTCGCTACGAAGCGCACCGCAGTACCACGGCCGACCTCGACCCCGACCTGCCCTTTAGCTGGAATGTCCATTTTCATCACAACCAGCATTACTATCCTATCGTGGCCGGTCGGCCGGGCATGGGTGGTGAATTGACCTTGCCCACGGGCAACCATGATGGCAATACCAACGTTTGGTATCGCTTTTATTTGACGATGCAGACGGCGGACGGCTTGCGCCTCACGCGGGATGAGGCGCTTTTTCCGCAGTTGGTGACGGTCACGGTGCAGACGGCTCCGGCGGGGGGCTGGGTGAAGGTCAATCAGGTGCGGCAGGTCACGCCGCATTTGTTCACGGCCGTGGTCAACGAACGGCAGTCGCTCGAGGTGCATCCCGTTTTGGTCAAACCACTCAGCGGCGTCTATGATTTTGCGGCCTGGGAAATTTGGCCGCAGGAGGCCATCACCCCTAAGGCGGTGATAAACACCCCTGACCAACTCATCTTGGCTCCCAAGCATCCCATAACGTACCAAGCTAAATTTTCGTTCCGAGCGGCAGATTATCCGACGTTTTTGCCCGTCGTGCGGCGGTAGAATCTTTAAGAAATTAGTGCGGTAACGGAGTGAAAAGTGGGCATGGTTCAGAAATTTGTAGTGGTCACGAATCAGTAACGTACTTTTTTGGACAAATGGCGTCTCTTCTCACCCGACTAGCTTCGTCGTGGCCTGCGGCCACGACTCGCTGGAAAAAACCCCCTTTTTATTGGTCGAGCCGCCGCAGGCGGCAAGGCGTGTGGCCGCTATCTGCTCACCACTTAACTATACAGGTAACTTGAACCATGTCCTTTTTCAGTAAGATCAGCCCCTTCCCTAGCGACGCCGTTTCTTCTTCTTTTTAGCCGCTTTGGCTTTTTTCTTCTTGGCTACCTCATGTAACCATTGCCTATCCGTTTTTTGCGCTTCTGGCTGTGCGCTTGCGGGGGCGGCTGGCTCTGGTCTAGGATCCTTTGCCCATATAAACCTCGGGGCGGGCGTGATGCGCTCCGCCAGCAAGCCCAGCGCGATTTGTACATCTTCCCAATCCCCCCTGACAGTCTCATCCACCACGTCCGCTTCGTACGCCTCTTGTATTAGGTTAATGTGTTCCAAGCTGTGGAGGTCAACGAGGGCGTTAATAATAAAGGCGTTGAGCGTTTCTGTGTTTTGCTGATAACTGGTGAATGCCTCCCCCAAAATAGCGACACACTCATCCCGCAGTTCTGGGTGCTGGTCTCCCAAATGAGCAAGGGCCTCAGTCAGATAATTTAATTTGTCTATCTCCTCCTCATCCAGTTCCAGAGCGAATTTGGCCGTGCAGTGGGGCAGAGCGGAGCGGCCAAAATAGCCCAGAATATGGTGGACTAAGTCCTCGAAAAACCAATCATTATCGGGGTGTGTTTCGTCAAAGTAGTCGAAGATAACCTGCAAAGCTTGGGAGCCGCCCAACTGGGAGAGGGTGCGCCAAGCGTGAAGGGCTGCCCACACTTGGGGTGATTCGGAGTCTGCTTCTTCTAGCTCCCAATCCAGCAACATTACTGTCAGTTCAGGGATGTGGTCGCTGGTAAAGCCGTATTGGTTAACATAATCTTGCCAGTCGCCCTTGTCTGGTCGGCCAAGGGTTAAGAAGGTGCTAACGGGTGGGGTGTAATTCATGGTGTCTCCTTGTATCAATAATCAAGATGATTGGTTAGCTCTTTCACGTCCCGGCAGGAGCCGCAGGTGTGGTGCAACGCTTCGCTGAGCGGGATGATTCATTGGAAACACGGCCGTGTTTCCAAATTTCCACCCCTACTCTGATGATTTAGGTGGTGCTTCTCGCCGCTTCTGCAACTCTTGGCGCACGCCGTTACCTGAGGCATACAAAGCGGCTGTGACGCCTACACCCATAACCACCGTTACAATAAACACGGGCATATTTTGGAGCCAGTACCCACCGATAATCCAAGCCATAATAATAACGGCAAAAATGATTGCCACAGTGATCTGAATTGGTTTTGTAGAAGCAAGTTTCGCTTCCAATTGCTCGGTCGTCATATCCTTATAGTCAACTTTAGCCATCATAATCTCCTCGGGTTGATTACCCTATGGCGGCAATGTCAGCCAAATGCCGCGCAATGGACCACTGAAATAGTAACGAGGTGCGCCGATTATAGACCATGCCTGTGTGGGAGGCGATAGGGTTAGAAACAGACACTGCCGTGTTCTGCCCCGAACACGGCAGTGAAACCTGCCAAATTATCCAGCTTAATGGCCCATCACAATAATCACACTCCCCTTGTGATGCTTGGATTCCACATAGCGGTGCGCCTCCGCCGCTTGCGCCAGCGGAAACTCTTTATCAATCACCGCCTTAATTTTGCCCGCCTCCACCAACTCCTTGATGTGCAACAGGTCGGCTCGCGTTTCGCCCGACAGGGCACAGATGACCTTTTGCCCACCCCTCAGCGAAGTCCACAGCATCTGCCTAAGCTGTTTGCCCTTGAAGCTGGCCAGCAGATAACGGCCGTTCGGCGTGAGCGATTTTTTGTAGTGGGCAAACGACCCCTTGCCCAAAACGTCAAAAATCAGGTCATACTGCACGCCGTTGCTGGTGAAGTCCTTCCGTTTGTAATCAATCACTTTGTCCGCCCCCAGCTCAAGCACATAATCCATGCGGAGGGCACCGCAAACGCCCGTCACCTCGGCTCCGAAATGTTTGGCGAGCTGAACCGCGGCCGTGCCAATCCCGCCCGATGCCCCATTGATAAGCACCCTCTGCCCCGGCTGGATGTCCGCTTTGCGCAACAAATTCAGCGCAGTTAACGCGCCATATGGCACCGTGGCGGCCTCTTCATAGCTCATGTTGAGCGGCTTGTGGGTCACCATACCGTCCTGGGGTACACAGAGGTATTCCGCATTGGCGCCCATCTTTTGCCCCTGATACCCAAACACGGCCGTGCCAACCTTAAACTCAGTCACATCACGGCCGATTGCCACCACCTCCCCCGCATACTCCGAGCCGAGGATGGGGTTTTTCGGTTTGCGCCAGCCAAAAGAGAGGCGGGCGGGAAGCCAGAAGATGCCGGGCATGTTGAACTCTCTCGGGGAGACATGGCCAAATCTGCGGGCAATAAGATCGCCGTAGTTGATGTTCACGGCATGGATTTTGACCAGAATTTCATCGGCCGTGGGGGTTGGTTTTTCTACCGCTTGCAGGTGTAGCACCTCTGGTGGGCCGTATTCCGTGTAGACAATTGCTTTCATTGTTTCTCCAATGTCATCCGTATAGGAACCAAGTTCCTCAAAGGAACTTGGTTCCTACGCTACTCAATGTTGATAATCATGTTGATAATCACCTTGCCCCGGGCGCGACCAGTTTCCAGATACCGAATCGCCTCGGCCGTTTCGGCAAGGGAATACGTGCGGTCTATCACGGGAACCACCTTGCCCGTTTCCAATAACTCTTTGAGAACCAGCAAATCCTTTTTGTTGGGATTGGCGGTGCTCATCATGCCAATCTCTTTGTCACTGGTCTTGGAGACCCACGTTCCTTGGACCACGAGGAGGAACAAGCGCGACAAAGTAGTGAACCCCGCCACGGAAGCAATCCCATTGGGCTTGAGTGCCCGCTTGAGGTCGCGCACGGAGCGGTTGCCAATCGCATCGTAAATGAGGTCGTATTGCTGGCCCGTGCGGGTGAAATCGGTCTGGGTGTAATCAATGGCATGGTCAGCCCCGATGGCGCGCACCAACTCGAGGTTACGGCCGCTACACACGGCCGTGACTTCTGCCCCCCACGCCTTGGCAATTTGCACCGCAAACGTGCCCACTCCGCCCGAGGCCCCATTGACCAACACCTGTTGCCCCGGCTTGATTTGCCCTTTGTCGCGCAAGCCTTGCAGAGCGGTGAAGCCCGCCAGGGGCACGGCCGCCGCTTGGGCAAACGAGAGATTGGCAGGTTTATGCGCCAATGACTTCTCCTTGACACAAACGTATTCGGCAAACGCCCCCCCGCCAATCTCACAAAACACCTCATCTCCCACTTGGAACTCGGTCACGAGACGCCCCACGGCCGTGACCCGCCCCGCCATATCCGCCCCCAGTCTGGGGTCTTTAGGACGTAAAAGCCCATCGCTCAGGCGCACCAAAAAGGGGTCGGCTCGTAGGCGATGCCAATCCGCTGGATTGGCCGCGGCGGCCACAATTTGCACCAGCACTTCATCCTCTTTGGGGGTTGGTTGGGGAACGTCTTGCAATTGTAAAACATCGGGTGAGCCATAGGTGGGAAAGATAATTGCTTTCATTAAAGTACCGCCTCTTTTTGTGCCGCCATGCTGGGTTGATGGCGTATCATAACCATGCCCGCCCACGCAAACCAAATGATAAACCCTAGCCCAAACACCGCTCCTGCCTCACCAAGTACGGGCACAACCGTCAGAACGCCCGCTATGCCAATGACTAAGCCCAGATAATTCAACGCTTTGGGAAGCCCGCCTGCTTGCAGGGCGACCCAACTGACCAGCAAAATCCATAAGCCGCCGGGGAGTTCGATGGCCCCGCCTAAGCCGCTCTCCACGGCCGAAAGTGCCAGCCAAACGGTGGCCGCTTGTTCGGGGTCTTGCCCATAGAGCTTAGTGACAATGGCCACATTGTTGACCAACAACAAGCCGCTGGCAATGATGAGACCCGCCCAAATCAACCCGATGGCTGTAGCGGTGGGCATCACGGCCGTGGCCTTGCCCTTTAAGCGCTCGTGGAGCGCCAACACCAGCGGAACCATAAACACGCCTGCCACCAGATAGATAATCGAGTACCAGACGACCATCAGGCTTTGGTTGGCGGTCAAAAAGGCCAGGAACTGGTCTGGCGTAGAGTCCAAGATGGGCATGAGCAGAGTCAGCACCATGCTAAAACCAATAATATAAGCCGCCGCATTGATAAGGGCGGCCGTGCCACCCAACTTTTGTAAATCATTCATGGTTGTTTTCCTTGATAAATGGAGTAGATACATCAGGTAAGGGAGCGGGTAGGACGGCCAGTAGCGGCAAGCCTAAATCGCGCACTTTTTTCAGCAGGCCGTGCAAAGCGGCTTGGTCGGGGATGGAGCCAGTCAGGAGTGTATCACCATTCTCCTCCAGCGTGATGGTCAGGCCACCGAACCAATCCGCCCATTGAGGGCCGAGATGCCCCTTGAGCCTGATTTGATAGGCGACAGGTTCATCGGGAGCGTAGGGGGAGTACTCAGGAGGCAACATCAGCCGTGCCTATGGCGGCCGTGGGTCGGGAGCGGCGAGACGGCCGTCTCCAAATCACCCATTCCGCCACCACGAGGTTAATTACCCAGCCCGCCCCCATCATCAATGCCCGAGATAACTCGTCGGGCACATCTTGCCCAACCAGCACCAGCCAAGGCAGATGGGTAAACACCTGCGTCCCTGCGCCCAAGCCAATGGCATAGCCCCGTATCATCCACGCCCCGTGCTGGGCAAAATCCCGCCGCTGGGCGGCTAACGCACCCCATATGATGGCCAAGAACATGGCTGTACCAAAGAACAGCCGCATCCAATAGAGAAGCAGGCCATCACTGGGTGGCCAAGGGTAAAATTGGGTCATCCATAAACCAGAGAGGGCCGCCAGCAAACCAGATGGGACTAAAATCCATTTGCCCACCAGCCGATGCCAGCGGGGTCGCCAACGGCGGATGCCAGCGGAAAACTGGAACGCCCCCAGCAGTGAATAGAGGGTAGCGCTGACGATATGGATGAGGACGGGGAGCGGCGATGCGAAAAAGCGGGCGTTGGCCTCGGTGATTTCGGCGCCATTGGTCAGCTCAAAAATGCGGAAGCCGCCAGCCAGTACGGGCACGGCACTGAGCAAAAGCAAACCAATGGGCACGAGCCACGCTTTTGCGCTTATTTTCTTTGTTCTTGCGTTCATCGTGTCTTTCCTTTTAATGGCATGGTTCAAGTTACCTTTACAGTTAATTGGTGAACTACTGGCCACACGCCTCGCCGCCTGCGGCGGCGAGGCCACTATAAGGGGGTTTTTTTCGTTTGGGCATTCGCCCAAACGAA
>JBGTIZ010000419.1:0-17253 GCA_041745395.1 Promineifilaceae bacterium (SeqCode)
AGATTGGCTGATTCCATGTAAAAGTGCTACGATTTCTGGCATGAGTTGATTCTCTGGTTGGTTTCTTTTTGGTCAAAAAACTTTACCAGAGTTTCAACTCTTTTTCACTTTTTTAGCTCAAATGTTTGGCGAAGGTATTGAAGTAGATAAAGCTGTTTCATAATTCTTCTCCTGAAATAGTGAGTAAAAGGTTGACCGATTGGTTAGGCGGTGGTGGCCGACCACGCAATCAGTAAAGGCAGTTGAATCGCGGCCGTGGGGCAAATATCTTCGCAGAGGTCGCAATAAATACAGAGGTTAGGATGAGCCAACGTGGCCTTGCTATTCACCGTGGCGAGGGCATGCGTCGGGCATTGGGCAACACAGTCGCCACAGCCAATACATTTTTGCTGGTCAATTTGGGGAAGCCATGCGTCACTATCCATATATCCTCGTGTCATGGGTAAAAGCGAGAAGCGGAAAATCAACGGTCACGCTTCGTTGTGTCCTAACTATTGACTTAAGCTTAGGGCAGATGGGTGTATTTGGATTTAAGCTGGCTTAAAATGGGGGGAAATTGGTTGAGAAGTAGCGCGTGAGAAGTGCGCTTACTGAAAAAACAGGCGCTCGCCAAGACACAGAGGAGCAAAGAGAAAAGCCTTTCGAGAAAAACTTTGCGCCCTTCGCGCCTTTGCGAGAGATTTGACCTTTTTGCAGTGGACTCAAGAGAGGCAATCCATTATGTCTAGCCCACATCCCCCTTATTTACAGGCCGCCCTGACCGCTTATGAAGATGCCCGCACCGATGGCTTATGCCATGATGGCGCGTGGGAATGTGCCTTGGCCGCCGCCCGTGCCACCCAGTCCGTCGCCGATATGCCCCCTGATTTTGCCCAACGACTCGCTCTTTATTTCACCCAAAAACCGCTTGATGAAACAGCCGATTATTGCTTTTGAACAGGATGAATTAGGGGATTGGCGGGCTATTTTGGCCTGTGGGCATCGGCAACATGTGCGCCACAATCCGCCGCTGGTCACACGGCCGTGGGTGCTGAGTGAAGCGGGTCGCGCCCGGTTTGTGGGGCAGGTGCTGGAATGTAAGTTGTGTGAGGAGGAGGGGGAAGAAACGGTGAGAGGTAAGAAGTGAGAAGTTGGCGGGTGAGTTTAGAGGAGGGCGATGCCGCGCAGGATGTCGGGGCGCACAATGGTGATTTGGTGGCGGTCGTAGCTGATGGCTTGGGCTTTTTCTAGCTCGCGCAGGGCGACGCTGATGGTTTGAGGGGTGGTGTTGAGGTGGGCGGCCACGGCCGTGCGCGTCACCCCCGGCCCCCGCAAATCCGGATTCTCCTCCTGCCTGAGCAAAAAGCGAGCCAGCCGCACAATGACCGAGTACAGCGTCAAATCCTCAATCTGCCCCACCAGCGAGCGCACCCGCATAGCCAACAGGCGAATCACGTTCACGGCCACTAGGGGATTGCGCTCCAACACGGTCAGGATTAGCTCACGAGGTATGAGCCACGTCTGCACCTCGGTGCTGAGCGCGGCGGCTGAGGCGGGGTTGGCTCCCCCATCTAACGCGCCAATATCGTTGAAGGTTTTGCCAGGGCTTCGCAGATGCAAAATATGCTCTTGCCCCTCGACGCTAACCTTGAAAATTTTAACGCGCCCTTTTTCAACAACCCATAAACCGAGAGCCGACTCCCCTTCCAAAAAGATAATTTCACCACTGCTATAGCTGTGCAGGGTGCTGTGTTGGTGGATGTATCTGTACTCGTCGGCGGTTAG
Source organism: Promineifilaceae bacterium (SeqCode) (assembly GCA_041745395.1). Lineage (GTDB taxonomy): Bacteria > Chloroflexota > Anaerolineae > Promineifilales > Promineifilaceae > Hadersleviella. The sequence goes on from JBGTIZ010000419.1 coordinate 1,765, forward strand.
GCCATCAAAGTAGATGATGTCGGCCAGATGGTTGGGTTGGGGCATAGATGGTTCATTCTAAGCCAAGCCTTCGCGGGAGACAAGACGTGTCCAAGCGTGGCGAGCGAAAAAGACCACGGCCGTGGTTTCCGCCACTCTCCCCGCCACTAACCACCAGCGACCCATCTGCCCCGTTGTGCCCGCCACCACCAGCCAAATCCCCACATTAAGCAACACAAACGAGGCCACCGCCCAGCCCGCTTTGGGTCGGCGTGGCTCCTGCCAAAAGCGGGGCAAAATCCAAAAGGCAACCCCTAACGTTAACTGCACAATCCAGCCCATCAGCAAAAATTCGATGTGCGCGGGGAGCCATGCCCACAGGGCAGGGTGGAACGGCACGCCTTTGTGCCCCAGCAACAAGCCGCCAAAGGTGAAGCCCAAAATGAGATAAATAAACGCGGCGCGAATCATCCATTGGCTAAGTGGCGGCATTTTTTCCTGCCTTGCCGTGAAAGCGATCTTTGACACGCGGCCAAGAGATAATGACAAACAGCACGGCCGCCAGCCATTGGGTGAGGGCGGAAAACGCCAAGAGCCAGCCCGACCAAGCCCCACCCATCTGCAAGCTGGTTAATGGCTCGGCCACTACGCGCAGGAGCAAACCCGCATTGAGCAGGATGTACGTTGCCCACGCGAGGCGTTCATTGCCCCGTGGTTGCTCGCGGGTGATGATGGGGAACAGCCAGTAAATAACCCCAAAAATCATTTGTGTCACCCAGCCGACCAAAAAGAGGTGAAAATAAACAGGGGTGAACACCCGTAGAAAAGCGGGCGCGTAGGGGCTAGGCAACGCTTGGAGCAAACCAAGAGCCAAGGAGAGGGCGAGATAAATAAAGGCAGATTTGAGATAAACGCGGGTCAGGAGGGGCATAGGCTAGGAGTTTGGTTTATGGCTTACGGCCAATGCGTACTCGCCATGTTTCTGGCCCTTGCTCTAGGTAGTCCCATGAAAACTGTCCAGTGTACTCAGCTTGGAATTGATGCCAGAGCGGTTTGGGGTCATGGTCGTTGACCAAGATAAAACCGTCGCCTGCCTCAAGAGCATCGAATTTGGTGAAGATGAGGGGGTGGCGTTGCCGTGGCGGAATGGGGCGAATATCTAGGGTGTCTAATGTATTGACATGATTCATGGTGACTATACCTCTTATAATTGTGATGTGTGGTTGGTAGATGTGGGCATGGTTTGTCCTGCCCTTGTTTGAAGGTAACGACCAACGCTCTTTTGCCTTCGACAGAGCTTCAGGCAACGGGCTTTTTGGCTAGTCGTTATCCTTGAAGTTAAATCTACCACGGCCGTGTGTTGTACACTTTAAGCTAGCTTAAGTCAGCGGGAATGAATCTGGGCTACAATCTAGCCGCTCAGCTAAAAAGCTGCCCCGTTTCCGTTTTATTTAGTCACCTTAAGGGGTATTTCATGCGCACAAAATGGCTTAACTGGTTTACCAAACAGCGGCTCATCTTGCTTGGTGGGGATTGGCTGACCTTGACTATTTTTGTCCTGTGGGGGCAAATCGAACACGGCCTCCTCTCAAATACGGACTTTCTGCCACGTTTGCTAACCACCACGGCCGTGATGATTTTTCCGTGGACAGTTATCGGCTGGCTGTGGGGCGCGTATCAGTTGGAAGAGGGGCTGGGCTGGCGGCTTTTCCTCGGCCGTGCGCTGACCACATGGCTCATCTCTGCCCCGCTGATGCTCGTACTTCGCGCCTTTTTGCGAGGGCAGGCCGTTATCATGGTCATTTTTGTTCTGATTGCGCTCGGCTTGGGCGGGGTGATGATGCTAGGCTGGCGGTTGGTTTATTATAGGTGGTGGTTGCGCGTTAGCCGTGATGAAGTAATTGCGGGGGTAAGCGTGTGATGCACTCAAATTCAAGCAGGAGATTGTGATGTTAATTCTGAAATGCACCCAAAAAGCGGGCAAGGAACTTGGTCAACGTCAGTTGGAACCGATTGCGGCGGAAGATAGCACGGCCGTGGTGGGGGCGTGGTACGTTAATTTACTGCGCTTTGGTCATAACAAAACGTTGCTCTTCACCAATGAAACATCGCTCTATTCGATGGTCGTGCCCTATGTTAAAAAGGATTTGGCTGACCTGAGCACCCTTTTTACCCAGCATTTGGCGACGAATCTGTCGCTAGAGCGTGTGCCTCGGCCGACGATTGACCAGCTTGTGGCGCAGTATCAGACTGTCCAGATGAGCAAGACGGATAGTCGCCATGTGTTGGGCTGTATGAATGACATCGCGGATATGTTTATGTATCAACTCGAACGGGTGGGAGGGCCGCGGTCGGGGTTGTTGCCCACGGCCGTGTGGGAGATCAATCACGTTATCCAGCTTAAGCGGGATGATTATCCTTATCGGATGATGCTGGCGAGTTTGGCGCAGTGGCAGGAGGGCGGTTAGGTGGGGGAGACACGGCCGTGTCTCCCATCTCGGTTTGTGGCGCGAGTAGGGAGTATTCAAAGATGGTCAGACCCACGGCCGTGTTTGTTTCTTTATCCCAACGCAACAGAATGTGGTCATTCAGTTCAATCCCCGTACCCTTTCCCCCAGCGATGAAGGAAATGTACAGGGTATCACTTTCGACATCATACTTAATTGTTGGCAGTGTCATCTACTTTTCTTTAGACCACGGCCGTGAATGCCTGCCCGACCAACTCAAACTCGGCGAACTCTTCCTGTGCCAGTTGGTAGCGAATCCGATCAAAGCGGCGCATCGTCTCGACTGAATAGTAACGTTCGCCACAGCCGAGACAGACAGTAGCAAGGGTGTTGACCACGGCCGTGTTTCTCCCGCCACGCAGTAACTTTTCCACTTCCTTTTCCTGCAAAGCTCCCCCACAAACAGGACATTTGTCAAAGGACATCATCTTGACTCAAAGTGCGGTAAGGGTAACGGGTTGCAGTTCGTAAACACGGCCGTGTCTACCCGCCGCCACCAAATCACCCCGCTGTAACGCTTCCCGCACATCGTCCAGTTTGTACGCATCTTGCAAACTCATGTAAGGAGACCAAGAGGTATTATCCTCCAACAGGGTAACTTCAACAGCAACAGCATATTGATCGACATGAACATATTTTACTTTTCTGTGCTGAACCATATCATCGCCTCTTCATAAAACCTGTATACACGCCTACCGCCACCTACTCCCCCGCAATCTGCAACGCCAGCCCCGTCACCTCATAAATCCGCAGGCCATCCTTCCACAAACTGCCGTCCGCCCAAATCTGCACACTGCTCTCAGTGCGCCACATCTCCGTCACATGCAGTTCCATATACATCAGGTCATTCGCCCCGATAATCTGGCCGCGATACTTCCAAACCGTTTTGTGCCCCACCACCTGCGTAAAGCGGGGATTCGTCAGCCCTTCCGCCCAATTTTGCTGAATGGCGAGCGTCTCCAACGCCTCAATCATCCCTTCCACGCCCAGCGAGCCAGGCATAACGGGGTCGCCATGAAAATGCGCTTTGAAGAACCATGACGTGGGGTCAATCTTCTTGTCAGCGTACAGATACCCTTGCCCCGCTTTGCCCCCAGCGGGCACGAGCAGAACGCGGTCAATGAAGTTGAGCTGATTTTGGGGCAGGCGTAACCACGGCCGTGTTCCCCCCCTCTCATAATACTCAGCCGCCTCTTTCAAAACGATTTCCACTGGTTGCACCCCTTGCGCCTTATACCACGGCAAAATCTCTTGCCCCCGGTCCAACCCCACTTGGTCCGCCAACGCCTTTTCGGTGAAATAGCCAAACGCGGCCGTACCTTTGAAAATCGGCGTACCGTCCACGAACATCTCATAGCCAAAGCTCTGCAAAATCGTGCCCGCGTAAGAGGTGTGAGACAGGAGCGTGGTGCGGTTTTCGATGGTGCGCCCGCGAATGTCCATATCATTCAGCATCTCGCCCGCGCCGTCGAGGTTGCGGAAGTAGAGCGGCGTGTCGGGCATGAGCAGGGAGGAGCCGAGATAGGCGGACAAGAAACCGCTGGGCTGGAGGCCAAGCTCCATATAAATCGAGTAGGGCACGGTCAGCGGGTAGCCGTTGTCTTTTTCCCAGAAGGGCTGGGTAGGCACGTCGTATTCGGTCGTCACCCATGACCCTTTTTTGAACTCAAAACGGGTCGCGTCGAGGCCAACCACCCGATGGATGAGCATGAGGTCGCCGTTGGGAATGCGCGAAGTGTGGCGGGTGTCGAAGATTTTGTATTCGTCACCGAAGCATTGGGAGATGTTGCCCGTGGCGAACTGCTCCATGTGTTCGATGCCGAAGAGGGTGGGTTTGGCGGGGGCGTAGTTGGCCACGGCCGTGTTCACCCCACTCTCCACTTCCACCTCTGGCAAAAACGGCTTAAAGAAACTCGGCACAGCTTGCCCACTACTAGCCAAACCAGCCAAACCGCCGACGTGCTCATACACAAAACTCGTGCCATACGGCAAGCCGTCCGGCCCCAGCTCCCGCTTTAGCCCTTGCTCGGCCACAATGTCCTTCTCTTTAATGCGCAGACCCATATCCTTGAAATCCACGACCACCTTGTCATTGAGCAAGATGTCAATATCCACCACCATAAACGGCTCTGGCTCCATGCCAATCTCTTTGACCTCAATGCGATAGGTCATTTTCGCCTTCTCGGCCGTGATTTGGCCGCGACAGCGCACCGTTTGCGGCAGTTCCAAAATTTGTTGCACCCGTGCATCCACCGTCGTGGTGTGCATGCCCATGTGGACAAACAGGAAGGTCATCAATTGGGCGCACCCTTCGGCTACGAGCGAGCCAGCCAGCACTTCGTCCCCCTTAAAGTGGCAGGGGAAGTACCAATCGTCGGGGAGCAAATCTTTCTCCCCTTCGAGCAGACCAAGGCCGTACACGCCGCCGTGTGGCTCGATTTTGGTGATGCGATCCACCATCATCAACGCTTCATTGAAGCCAAGGGAGGGGTTGTAACCGAATTGGTCATATTTTTCGCCAAAGATTTGGGTGTGACGGCCGTGGGCAAAATCAATCAAATCCTGCTTGCTAAAACTGGTGCGTTCGCAGACCAGCGGCGGCTCAAAATACCGCTTTTCAATCAAGGCCCGCGCCGCAATTTCCTCATCGGTGCGCACAATGCCACGCCCCCCCGCCAAATCATTGTCGTTAAAGAAGCCCGCGCACCCTTTGCGCATCTTCAGCACCAGCTTGTCCTTCACGTAGCAATCATAGCTAAAGAAGAAGAGCAGATTATTACCACTGCGGGCAAAGCCGTTGATGCTGATGTCGTAGCGCAGGGTTTGCCCGACGAGCGGCAAATCATCCACGGCGATGAGGGTGCTATCCAGCAGGCGATAGACGTATTGCCCTTTGTTCTGGAAATCGATGCCCAAATAGCTGATGAGCAGGAGGTCGCACTGCCCCGATTCGATGAAGACGCAGAGCGGGGTTTGCCCGTCGTTGTGATACCACGCATCGAGCGGAATGTCGTACTCCGTTTGGATGAAGCTCGGTTTGTATTCACCCGTGGTGGCCTTGAGGTCGGTCACGCGGCTGACCAGTAGATAAGGCGGCAAGGGCAAGCGCACGACCCGCGCATAGTCGTCTACTTCTGCAAATTCGGGGCCAAAGACGTTGCCGATTTTGCCGCCCGCAAATTCGAGCAGATCCGCTTCATCCCAGATGATTTTGTCGGGCGTGGTGTAGTCGGCCACGGGCGCCGGCTCGGGGCTGACGTAGCGGAAGGTGGCTTCGGCGGCTTCGGACACGGCCACTTGTTGCGGCACACCGTTTGGCCCTTTGGCGAAGACATCGCTCCGCCCAATGACCTCTTGGCCGATAAGTTCGGCCAGTTGCTGGAGGGCTTCGTGGCGACCTTGTAGGAAGTCGCTGTGGTTTTGGTTGATATTGCTGAGACGGGTCATCAGTTGTTGGGTGTCGTTGTTCATACCGTTGGGTTTCCTTGGCGGGGAATCGCTTGTAGTAACGGCTTTAGCCGTTTTGCTTGGTTGGTCGGTTGGTTCTGCTTGTAGTAACGGCTTTAGCCGTTTTTCAGTTGGTTGGTTAGATGGTTGGTTGGTTAGGGGGGTGGGAATGGCTAGCACGGGTGCGCCCACAGCCAATTCGACTGGTTCAGACTGGTCAACTTTGGTTGGGGTTTCCACATCTTGGCGGCGTTCGGCCAGCAGTTTTTCGGGAATGATGAATGGCTCCAGCTTGGCGGGCTGATAGCGGGGCGCGGGGGCGACTTTTTCGACCACCTGCACCGCTTGCACCAGCTCGGGCGTGAGGGCTTGGGTCAGCGATTCCCGAATATGGTGGCCGCCCAGCGTGACCGTTTTGACAATGCTCTTTTTGGTCGCCGCTTCGGGCAATGCACCATACAGGGCGGACAAATCAAGCGGGAGTTGATGGGTGAGCAGTTGGGCAAGAGCCAGAATCAGGCTAGTGCGGTCATCTTTGCCGGGACGATTAACAGCCACGGCCGTGTAATCCCGCCCCTTCAAATTATCCCCAATCCAGCCCGTCACACTCGTCCCCACCCCCAACTCGATAAAAATCCGCACGCCATCTTGATAAACCCGCTCCACCAGCGCAGGAAAATCGAGCGGCGAGGTCATATTCGTGGCGATTTTATGGTTGACCGTCTCCCGGTCAAACGTCTCCGGCCAGCGGTCATCCGCCGTGAAGTAGAGCTTGACGCCCGATATGGGCTTGACGGGCATATCGTTCAGCTTGCGGAACTCGTCATACTCGCTCCGCATCGGTTCACAATGAATGACTTGGCCGTAGGGGGCTTTGACGGACGGGGCGCGGAAGCTGGCGAGGACGCGCTGACACGCTTCCGCTTCGCCGGCGATGACCACTTTCTTGGGGGCGTTGACGTGGGTGAGGAACACACGGCCGTGTCCCTCCTTCTCAATCGCCGCCCGCACTTTCGCTTCATCCGCCTTCAGCGTATAAATCTCCCAAAAATCATCGGGCGCATCTTCAGGCAACTGCCAAAACTCGCGCACGGCCGTTTTCGGGCCTGCCAAACGGCTGTGAAAGAGGGGCGCGTTGTGTAAATAATCGCTACTCGTGCCGCTCAACGGCCACGCCCCGAGGGCAAACATCATGCTCGTTTCGCCGAGGCTATACCCAAACGCCGCCGCAGGCTGAACGTTCAGCACCTCGCGGAACATCTGCGTCATCACCGTGGCAAAGCTCATGCCCGATTCCAGCATCGTCGGCGAATCTTCGGCCAAGGCCATCATGCGCTCCCGCCGTTCGTCGTCACTCAGCGCGGTCAGGCTACGGGGGAAGACGTAACGCTCCCCCCAATGGCGCGGCGCATCATCCGCCTGAGCGATGAAGCTCTCGTGCAGATTGGGGAAAAGCTGGAACAAATCTTGCCCCATGCCCAAATAGCTGTTGAATGCGCCCGGATAAACAAAGGCGACTTTGCCCGTCGCGCCCAGCGGTTGCGGGGTGAAAATGCTCCCCTGCGGCGTTTTCCACTCTTTGTTCTGCGCTATCGCTTCGGGAATGCCTTTCTGGGCGAGGGCGATTTGCTTTTGCAGGTCGGCGGGGTCGTGGGCGACGAGGGCGACGGTATAGCGGGGCGTTTGCTCGCACAGGGCGTGCCAATTGGCTCGCGCCACGGTGGGTAAATCGGTCGCTTTTTGCAAAGCGTCTAGCCCAGCCAGCAGTTCCGCTTCGCTGTCGCCGCTGAGGGGAATCAGGGTGGGGGTATTGTGGGTGAGGTAAGGGGTGTGGCGCACGGCCGTGTTCTCCCTCTCTGCCTCGCCCAAAATAATGTGCCCCGCCGCGCCGTCCCAACCCAAGCTATTCACGGCCGCGTATCGTTTCGTCTGATTTTTCTCGAGGAACCACGGCCGTGTTTCGGTCGGCACATAAAAAGGCGTGCCCGCCCACTGGCTCAACTCAGCGGGTTGCGTCCAGTTAGGCACGGCGGGCAAAAAGCGATGGTGCAAACAGAGCGCGGTTTTGATGAGGCTAGCCATGCCCGACGCCACAAAAGCGTGGCCGATGTTGGCCTTGACACTGCCCACGGCCGTGCGCAAATCATCGCCGCGATAAATATTGGTCAACGCTTCGATTTCGGCATGGTCTTCGTGGGGCAGACCAGAGGCGGCCGCTTCGACGTACCCAATCGCTTTTGGCTCTAGCTTCGCTTTATGTAAAGCATCCCGCATAGCACATTGCAAGCTCACGGCCGTGGTCGGGGCTGGATATTGGCTGACAATTTGCTCCCGAGCCAAGGCCACACTTTCGATATGGGCATACACCCGCTGGTCAGACTGGACGGCCACATCCGCCACGCGGCGCAGGACAATCGCCCCCGCCCCTTCGCCCACACTCCAACCATTCACCTCATCCGCAAAGCTGAGCGTGAAACGGCCTGAACTATTCACGGCGGCCATCTGTTGCCGGAGCAACACATTTTCGGCACTGCCCGCCAAATCGACCGCGCCAATCAACACGGCCGTGATGTCTAAATCGGCCAAGAGCAACTGCGCTACCTGTACCGCCTTAAACACCGAATTTTCCTCGGCGGAAATGGTGAACGATGGCCCCGTGAAATCCCATTTGCTGGAAATCCGGCTGGCAATCAGGTTGCCAATGACGCTGGTGTAGGTGTTGATTTGCGCCGTGTGGTGCAAACTATCTTTGATGGCCGTCTCGAGTTGCGCCCGTTTCTCCTCGGGCAAGTTCAGCCCCGAGGCGATGAGCGACGCTTGCAGTTGCCAATTGTAATCACACCGACCGCGCACCTGATGGCTTTCTAGCTCCGTGCCCATCGCAATCAGCACAGCCACATTTTGCCCCTCGTCCACGCCGCTATCTTGCAGGGCGTTGTCCGCCACTTTGAGCATGAGCAGTTGTTGGGGGATGGGCAGGTCGTTGGGGTTGGGCGGAATGCGGAACTGCAAAAAGTCGAAGTCGAAGGATTCGATGTAGCCGCCGAGCGGAGCTTCATCGAGGCCAAAATTGTGCAATAGATCGGTCGCGCTATCCAAACCGCGCCACCGCTGAGGAGGCACGGGGATGAATTGCTGGTCGCCGTTGTGGATGGTTTGGGCGAGGTCGCGCAAGGTTTTGGCCGAGCCGAAATGGGCGTCCATGCCGACGATGGCGAGCGGAGGCAGGGCGCGATGGTCTATCGCTTGCTCTGCTTCGGCGCGGGGAATGTGGCGGGTTTCGGGGATGTACTCCTCGAGTACCATGTGGGCGTTGCACCCACCGAAACCGAAGGCTGACACGGCCGTGCGTTTGACCCCATTGTGCAGAATATCCGCCCAATCCGTCGTCTCCCCCACGATTTGCGCTGGGGTAATCACCTCATTGGGCGACGTGCGCGGATTTTCAAGGCTGAGCGTGGCCGGAATTTTGCCATGCGCCATGCCCAAAATCACCTTGAGCATACCCGCCATACCCGCCGCCGTCAGCAAATGTCCAAAGTTCGACTTGGCCGAACCGACGTGCGGCGCATGTTCTTGGCCGCCAAAAAAGGTGTCAATCGTGCCCAGTTCCGTTTTGTCCCCTAGCGGCGTGCCCGTGGCGTGGCACTCGAGGTAATCAATCGTCTCAAAAGGCACACCCGCTTGGGCATACGCCCGTTCATACGCCAACATTTGCCCATCGGGCAATGGGCTGAGCAGGAATTTACCACGGCCGTCGTTGGACAGCCCCGTGCCCAAAATGGTGGCGTAAATGTGGTCGCCATCCCGCACCGCGTCCTCGTACCGCTTCAGGACAAAAATGCCCGCCCCTTCGCCCGAAATCAGCCCGTCTGCCGCTTGGTCGAGCGGGCGGCTCTGTTCGCTGTTGGAGTAGGCGTGAAAAATGGAAAAGCCAAGATGGACAAAGAGCGGGTCGGCCCCGCTGACCGCGCCCGCCAGCATCAAGTCCGCTTCGCCGTGGCGCAACTGCTGGCAAGCGAGTTCGACGGCGTACAGGGAGGAGGCGCAGGCGGCGTCGAGGGCGTAGTTGGTTCCTCCCAACGCGAGGGCTTGCGCAACCACGGCCGTGGGATAGCCCGAAATCAACGGATTGAGCGGCGAATTTTCCCCAGCGGGATGCAGGGGCGGCAAAGGGGTCGTGCGCCATTGCTCGTTCAGCTTCTCATGCAAAACCACATCCACCGCCTGTTGATACAGTGGCGCAATCAGCCGATGGGAGCTTTTGGTGGGGAAGGACAAATTGCCCGCAATCAGGCCGCACCGCGTCAGCACATCCCGCTGGCCGAGATAGCCGCTGTCTTGCAACGCTTCGCGGCTGGTGTAGAGGAGCCATTGGTGCAAGGTGTCTAACCCTTGCAAAAACTCGGCGGGCGCGTCGTATCCTTCGGGCGTGAACTGGAAATCGCGCACAAAGCCACCGCGCAGGCAGTAGAACCGGTCGTCGCTTTTGTCGCCGGGCTGGTAAAAGTGCCCCGCGTCTACGCCCATTTGCTCGGCCGTGGCGTTGGATGATTTGTCTTCTTTGGCTAATAGGTTTTGCCAATACTCGGCTGGGGTCGTCGCCCCCGGAAAGAGGCAGGACACTCCAATTACAGCGATTTTAGTCATAAGTGGTTTGGGTTGGGGTTAGTTTGTGACCCAAGCAAAGGCTTGGGCGATGTGGTTGTGGGCATTTTCGGTCAGACAACGGCCGTGGGACAAAACAACTTTGTCGAAATCCCAGCTTAGCAAATGGTTTACAGATTTTTTGAGTGCCGCTTTGTCGCGCATCGTCAGGCGTAAATCACGCGGAACGCCGCCGTTGGGCGCGGCGATGTTGTTGAGCCGTTTGACCCAACACCAAAACCAATTGTCTCGCTCTGGTTCATGGTTCTGGATGACATCGGTCAGAATGAGGGTGCGGGAGGCGCGGTGGAAAAAGACGGCTTCGGGCAAAATGTGACTGCCGCGCAGAATAAATTGGTCAATTTCGCTGGCCCACGCGGCTGGGGGGATATCCCCTAGCGTGCCCGCAAATGATAGGTCTGGCCGTTTTTTGGCGAGTCCCGGCGCACCCCACAACTGCGCTTCGGGAGCGGCTTGTTGCCAGTCGCCTGCAAAAAGGTGGTGGAAAGCGTTCGGGCAAATGATGTGGTGGAGGGAGCCGATTTCAACCACGGCCGTGTGTCGTTCTGGGGTAAGGGCCACGGGTGAATGTAGCCAAACCGACCCATCAGACAGCCGCACGGCCGTCATGCGCGTACGAAAGGGGATGCCATACATGCGCACTTCATCCCCCTCAATTAACCACACGTCTGTGCCAAATTCAGTTTTCATCGTATTCATGGTCAATGATGCCAGCAAGCTGGATCAAGGGTCATTTTATAAAGAATGCCAACGTTAAATGTATCGTTTGAATTGAGCAGACTACGCGGCTTTTTGTGTGTTCGCTCGAATGCTCATTTGGTCGGTTATGCATCCTCAGACGTGTAAGCAATGAAAGCTCTTCCAATTTCGGTAGTACGCGACGCTACCATGCCGCTACCAGTCATGGCTCCGTTAAGAAATTGACCTTGCTGAAGAAGCCCACGTGTCTGAAGGTCACGAACAATTTGCTCGTAAATCTCGCTCCTACCGCTAAGAGTAGGAAAGCAATGCTTAATAACAGTAGATACCCCGCCCATATTCCAGCTAGGGTACGGAATCTGATGTCCTTCCATCCAACGGACAGGGTCATTGAGCAGTGCAAGTATCGCAAGGTGTAAAGGGGTAAATTCGTCAACAAACTGCAGAAACATTAGTTGAAGTTGTGCATCTGGCCCCTCAGGAAACCCAGCATGTAGAACTGCACCTTTTAGAGCACTGAGCTTTTCGTCTTGGTGATTACGAAGAGCGATCTGCGTCGCTTGTAGAGCTACCGTAATAAAAAGCTCGTTTTGTGATAGCTTCTCAAGAGTGTTATCTGCTACTTGTTGTTCCAACTCCGAAATAACTTCGGCTAGTTGTGTGAACCATTTCTCTCTTCGTCGTTCGATAGGCGACGCAAACACTGTTTCGAGTAACACCGATAATGGGCCTCCCGCAGTGGGTATCGCACTAACAATGCCTTTAACAATAGCGTGAGCTGTATCTTCCGTGGTCTTTTCTGGTGGATTTTCCATTTAGCTTAATTACTCAAACTCTGTACGAGGAAGTGTCCTAAAGGGTTATTTACCTCGCTCATTTAACCATTTTTGCAGTGACGTGGCACTTTCACCACTGCGCCGCCCAGCGAGTAGCCCCTCGACACCGATTTGCTCATCTAAATCAGGCCATTCAATGGCGTAACCATCCCCCAGCATTTGCCAGTTATCACGTTCTGCTGGTTTGGCATATTGCAAGCGGGGATACCAGTCAAGCGGTATGAATAAGATACGCCCATCAACGAGCCTCACCTGTAAATGGGTTTTACTGCTCTGAACATCTACGGCTAAGGGGGTTATATCTAGGACTAAGGTGTTCATGGTTTATCTGCATGGGAACTATTCGAATTTCTCGAATAGTTGCTCTGCTTGTCGTAACAGGCTAAACCGTGACGTTGTAGTGCAGGCTGGCGCCTTGGGCGAATAGTTCGTTAAGGCCTTGGCTGAGGGTGACTTCGGCACTGAGGAAGCGGAGGTAGATGGTGCCGGCTTCGTCGTGGATGGTGATGTTGGCGGTGACGTGTTTGGGACTGCTGGATAACACGTCGAGGGAGATGTAGTAGCGGGTGTCGAAGGGGATGGGGCGGTAGGACTCGGCCGTGGCGACTTTGGCGGGTAGGCCAGCGGAGTCGTAGGCGTAGCGTGCCCAAATCGCCATGCCTTGCCACTGCACGTCGGCGGCAAAGAGGTTGAAGCTTTGCAGGGGGAATTGCCCTTGCTGTTGCTCGGTGACGTTTGGAGAAAGGCATTCGAGCAGGAGGCCGTTGTCATCCAGCCGCACAATTTTTTGCACCCCGGCGAAGAGGGGGCCGTGAAAGAGCGTGCCATCAGCCAAAATATCCCACTCTTTAGCGTAGGGCACGGCCGGGAATTCAAACGTATGCATCGGCGCAGGGGGCACGGGGCGCATGATGGTAATCGTGCCGCTGTAATGGTAGCGGGGGAGAGTTTGGTTCACGGCCGTGCTAGACAACATCCCCTTAAACGTAATCGCCTCTTCCCGCTTGGCCGTTTCCTCAAGCGTCAGCGTGTAGCTATCCGCCAACGTCTCATCAAAAACGATGCCCTTCAACGTGCGGTAATCCACAGCGCGGGCAAAGGTGAAGCCGGGGTACAGTTGCTCGGCGGCGTTAGCCATCCACGCCATCACGGCCGTGGCCGGAATCACCCCATGCTCACCGATGGTGTGGCTATGAATGAAGGGATTCTCTTCAAGGCGTAGGACGCGGCTGATTTGGTGCGTTTTGAGCGTTGTGCCCACGGCCGTGTCGCTCGGAGCCAACTCCCCCCCGACCACAATTTGCGCCGTGCCATGCAGGCTGGGATGCAGTTCCCGCGCCAGCAGTTCTGTGCCTTCGTCCAGCGGGATAATCGCCACGCCCCGCTCGGCGAACAGCTTTTTGAGTTGGGGCGTGACCATGCCCCCATCCCACGGCCCCCAATCCACGGCAACCGCTTTGCAGTCGGGGTGATACTGCTTGACCAACTGTGCCGTCTTGTTGAGGATGTCGTTGGCGAGGGCGTAATCGGTTTGGCCGGGGTTACCGAAGAAACCAGCGGCGGAAGAGAAAAGAATCAGCGTTTTAAGCTGGCCGGGGGGCACAACGGCCAGCATGTTGTGCAGGCCGTCTATTTTGACCCCATACACAAAGTCGAAGTCGTCGGCGGTTTTGTCTTGGATGAATTTGTCGGCCAGTGCGCCTGCGCCGTGGATGAGGCCGGTGATGGGGCCGGTTTGGGCCACGGCCGTGTCCACCGCCTCTTTCACCGCCCCGGCATCCCCCGCGTCAGCCGAAACATACACGGCCGTGCCGCCCGCCTCTTTCACCCGTTGCAGAGTTGACATAATTTCCCGCTGGGAAAGCACGCGCCCCTCCTCCTTTTGGATTTGGCGGGGGTTCGGCTTCTCCCCCTTGGCGAGCATCGCTTGCATCGCCGCCTTTTTCAGGTCGGTGTTGGGCACGCCGTGCGCCCAGTTGGGTTCGCTGGCGGCGAGTTGGGAACGCCCCATGAGGATGAAATTGCTCTGGTAAGCTTGGGCAAGACGGATGACGCATTCGGCGGTAATGCCTTTGGCGCCGCCGCTGACGAGGAGGGTGTCGGTTTTGGTAAGCATAGTTTTTTGTGTGTGGTTTTTTTGTTGGTGGTGTAGGGGCAGGTTTGAAACCTACCCCTACGTTGTGATTATGTCAACAATTCCAGCAAAGTTTCGCCCGCTTCAAATGCTTCTAGCGGTGTGTAAATGGGGTATTCCGCACCATCCGTAAGCAAAGAAACATTCTCTTCCCGCGCCAATTCAACCACAAGCAGTTGCATCAAACGCAGTTTATCGGCGCGTTCCAAAGATTGTACGGCGGGAACCAACTCGGCTAGTAACATGGTGATTCTCCCGGTTAGTTGCTTAAGGTCACACGGCCGTGTGACCCATACCCCGCCTCATTCAGCAGACGGTTCGGGTCATACAGTTCGGCGACAATCGCTTCCGCCGCTTCTTGGTCAGCCACCGCACGGCTGATGTCCACGGCACGGCAATACACCTGCGGCCATTCCAGATTGAGCGATTTGGTCAGCCCAAACAGGCCGCTACCCAGCGGATTAAACGGCACATCACGGCCGAAACCAAACGCGCCATCTAGCCGGGCCACGGTCATAAAGGCGGCAAACCCTTGTTGCCCGGCCGTGGTCAGCATCGGTTGCAGATATTTCGCCATCAGGAACACCTGTTTGACCAGTTCCCGCTCAACCCCCGCCAGCACGACTTGGCCGGGAGCCACGGGAGTGACGGGCTGGATGTGGACAAACGCGCCCACACGGCCGAGTTGGTTGAGCGTATCTTGCAAGGTCGCTTCGCTCATGTCGCTCAGTTCGACGCGGCGCACCCCAGCGGGCAGAGTGGCGCGGCTGGTGATGATGTCGGGCGGCCAACTGAGCAGGATGACGGGCCAGCCGTTGGCTTGTAATTGGGCGGCGACTTGACTGGACACGGCCGTGCCGTCATCTGTCACGACCGCCACGTGCCCCGCTGGTAGGGTGATGTGGTAATGGTCGGGACGGGGCAAGGTTTTGAGCTGGACTTCGTGGCGGACAACGGTGCCTTCCCATGCGGAAAGAGGGGGGGCTGAGGTTGATGGGGTTGTTCCACGGCCGTGGAACCCATTCACATGCCCATTTGTGCGCTCTCCCACGGCTTGAGCCGCGCCAGCACCATTAGGCGATGCTGGCGCCGATGCGAAAAAATCCGCTTCTCCATTTAACTGCCCATTGAGATAATCCACAATCTCACCCAACGTGCGTAGCTCAGCCATTTCTTCCGGCTGGACGGCGGGCAAATTGGGGAATTTATCCTGCATTGC
>JBGTIZ010000420.1:0-3652 GCA_041745395.1 Promineifilaceae bacterium (SeqCode)
GCCTATTCACCAGCTCAGAAGGCAAAACCTTTTACCGAATTATTTGCTTAAAGTCCAACAAAACCTTTGGGGTCTTTTTCTAATCGAGAAAAAAGCGGCTTAGCCCATGGCTAAGCCGCTTTTTGTTTGAATGAAGTCCCCCTTACAAAATCAAAAACCCCCAACGCTCTAACCCTTGCGGCGACCCACTTCTTGTATCACCTTTTTGAGCATCCCTTCCGCTTCCTCGCGGACAGATGCGCCACCCCCATTGCCAGACGACAGCGCGACAGACTCGTTTTGTTGATGACGGAGGGTGTTGGGGAGCATTTGCGCCAGCATCAGCGTGGTCAGGGCTGACGTTTCGCCACCACCATTGGCGGGCACAGTAATGACCACCGGCCGTGGTGCATTGAGCATCAAGATTTGCGCCACTTCGAGGCGACGTTGCTCAAGCTGATACTGCAAGAGAGCGCGGTTATCACGATACGTTTCGCCCAAACTTTGCAACGCCTTCGCTTCGTTTTCGGCCGCCCGCAACTGCGCCGTGCCGCTCGTTTCAATCTCTAAGCGAATCTTTTCCGCATCCGCCTTTTTCTCTTCCAACATCAAGGCCACATCTTGCCGCGCTTTGTTAATCGCTTCCCGCACGCGGATGCGCTTGGCGTCCCGCTCTTTTTTGGCCTGTTCGATTTGCAGTTCGAGGCCGTCAGTGCGTCGCTTGCTTTGCAATTCCCACTCTTTTTCATAGGCGAACAACTCTTTGGCTACCTTTTCACGGGTAGACAAATCCTGTTGGTACTGGTCTGGAAGCTGAACATCAGGAATGTTTGCCCCTGTGATGCGCACCCCGTACAGCTTCATTTGCCGGTTTAGCTCTTCCTGCATGTCGCCCACATCACTGCCGCGCAAGTCATACGCTTTGGCCGTTTCTACGCGACGACTGCGGCGGCGAATGGCGTCTTGGACGGCACTGCTCAGCACGGTATCAAAGTTGCTGGCGCCAATGTTGCGTACAAAAGCGACCGGCTCTTCGATGCGAAACTTGAGGAAGAATTCGATGGATTTGAGCGGTACGTTTTCCATGGTGGGGGTGGACAAAACGGGCGCGGTGTACGGAATCTCGGTCGAGGTATCGACGATGTAGTCCACTTTTTGCCACGGGAACCACAGGTATTTACGACCAGGGGGCAGGGTAGCGATAATTTTGCCCCAGCTAGAGAGAATGCCTGTCGTCCCTTCTTCGATTTCCACAATGGCTTGGCGCCACCAGCTAAACGCGCCAATGGCGGCGGCGATGACGCTCAAAAAGGTGGCGGGCAAGGCCCAAAACGCGCTCATTACACTGCCGCTGAGGGCGGCTAACACGGCCGAGAGCAAGAAAAACAGTGCCATGCTAAACCAAAACAGGAACCCATACCCACGGTTATCCTTGGGAATAACCACGGGAACCAAGTCGCCTCGGTCACCAGAGCGCAACAGTTGGCGTACATTTTGCCATGTAGCGGCAACCTCTTTTACACGCGAAAAATCATGTCGTTTGGACTCAGCCATTACATCACCTCCTCAGCGGGGGGCAGGCTCTCGGCATCAATCGCAATTTGGTTAATGGCCGTCGAGCGTGCTTCAATACGTTGGTTAATCTCAGTGAGCCGGGTGCGAATCTGGCGCAAATCCTCTTCGCTATACAGGGGACGGTCTTGTACGCCTAGCATCTGGCGGCTCATGGCGAGGTAGTTAATTGGCGCATCTGTGCCATCGCCCACGGTGACCACCTGCGGCAAGTTGTAACCGATGTCCGCCACGCGATCCAAAATGGCCTGTTGGTAACGATACTCAAAGATTTCAGGATATTCAGCACTCTTGACGGCCCGAATATCTAACGCTTGCGCCTCGAGCATGGCCGCGTTGGCCTTCGCGCCGCTTTCCGCTTCAATCATGAGCTGTTGCGAGTAAGCATTGGCGCGGTTCACTTCTTTCTCGTGCGCCGTGCGCATTTGCGCGTCATACGTGGCGATTTCTGCGTTAATTTCGGAGAGTGTCTCCCGCAAACCTGCCAAATCTCGGTCGAGGTCACCTTCATCACGCTTCTTGCGCAAATCTAGCTCGTATTGATAGGTGTACGCTTCTTTGGCGACGCGCACCATTTCGGGCGAGGCCATGTCCATGCGGTAGCTTTGGCTACTTGGCTCGGCGTGGGTGATATTGGCGTTGACAAATTCCACGGCCGGGTCAAATTGCCTGTTTAAGTTGTCGAGAAGACCCTTGGTGCTTTCGCCCACGAGGTTATAAATTTCGCCAGCGCGTTGTTCGTAAATCAGGGCGCGGGTCACTTCGCTAATCGCGTTTTGCAGTTTTTCTGAGAAACCATTGACGCCACCAAGCTGGAAGATAAATGCTTGCGGGTCGCGGATGCGAAACTGCAAAAATAAATCAACAGAGGCACTAACCCGCTCCATGGTGGGCGCCTCACGAATCGGGGCGTTGTATGGGTACAGTTTGGTCACGTTGACGATGTAGCTGACCTGTTTGCGCGGGTGAAAAATCCATTTGCGCCCTGCATTGACCATCTCCTCCACACGGCCGTACTTGGTTATCAGCCCCACGCATCCATCGGGAATCATCACAAAGCTGTTTTTCCACAGATTGAAGGTGACATAGAAGACAATCATAAGCCAGAAGGGGAGCAGAATCGCCCCGCTGGTGATGCCTATGGAACTGGCGAGGGCACTAAAGCCCCAGCCAAAAACCCCAAAAAAGAGGAGGACAAAGGTGACCCCCACCCAAGCCCAGGAGCGGTGACTGCGGGGCATGACCACGGGGGAGATGACTTTGACGGAGCGACCGGCGTCATCTTCACGCGCCAGGCTTCGGTTGAGGACTTCGGCCGCGTCAGTGAGGCTGACGACGGTTTGGGAGAGCTGAGTGGTAACTGAGTCTCCCTTGTCACGCGCCGAGAGAAAGTCTTGGGCGTTGAGGACAAATTCTTGAAATTCATCGTCTTGTGCCAAGTTGTTGGCAATTTCGACGGCTTGTCGTACACGTTGCATCGTACCCTCCGTTTTGTAGAACTGTAAGTCGTGTTTTTATGGCTGTTCAGCACTTCAGCCAGTCAGTAGTTCAGCTTGCTTTTCGCTACACTGTCTGGTGATATTTGAGCGATTCAATGGCCTGAAAAGTGCTGAACGCTTACGTATTTCTATTATAGACTATTCCCACGGCCGTGTGGGAACTCAGCCCACATTAACAACCCTTCTATCTTAAAACAAAACCAGCCGTCAAACTGTTGACGGCTGGTGACATATTCCTAACCAAAAGTGACAGAGCCACTGCTCTTTCTGAACGCTTACATCAAAACATACCGTTATCGTGGGCCGCTTCCTCAGGGACAACTTGCAACACATCCCAATGTTCGACAACCTTGCCCTGCTCATCAAGCCGGAATATATCAATCCCGGCGTAATCCTTATCACCGGGCCACTCTTGCCGACAATGCAGGACAACATAGTTCCCCTCAGCAATCGCCCGCTTAAAATGGACACGCTTACCGGGATAATCACGAGCCATGCGGGTGAAGTACGCAATAAACGCCTCCTTACCATCGCCGACATGGGGATTATGCTGGATATAAACCTCTCCCGCATACGTCGCCATCGCTTCCGCAGGCTGGCAC
>JBGTIZ010000421.1:0-5135 GCA_041745395.1 Promineifilaceae bacterium (SeqCode)
AAAAAAACACCCTTATGACAGGCGAGCCGCCGTAGGCGGCGAGGTGTGCCGAGACAGGATTTTTTGTGTGAGTAATTTGTGACCAATACACAATTACATCTTTTGTTTCACACTAATAAAATCCGCTTACAAGCGAGCTTACAGGGGAGGCAAACATGACCATAGAACTATTCCAGAGAGGGATTTATGCCAGAAGGGCCTGAAATTCGTTTGGCGGCCGATGAGGTAGCGGCGGCTGTGGTAGACCGCCCCACCACGGCCGTGTTTTTTGCCTTTGAGCACCTGAAAAAGTACGAAAAGCAACTGAGCGGCGCGGTGGTCACGGCCGTGGACACCTATGGCAAAGCGATGGTCACCCATTTCAACAACGGCTACGCTATTTATAGCCATAACCAGCTTTACGGCGTGTGGCACGTGCGCTCGGCACACGATTATCCCCAGACCAACCGCCAACTGCGGCTAGCGATTCACAACGAGCAACAGTCCGCTCTGCTTTATAGTGCTTCAGACATTGAAGTGCTACATGAAGGGGAGGTGGATGCTCATCCGTTTATCAGCCAGCTTGGGCCAGATTTGCTCCATGAGGCGGTCACGGCCGTGGACATCACCACGCGGTTCGGCGCCAACGAATTTAAGCGACGGCGACTGACCACGCTTTTGCTGGATCAACATTTTTTGGCAGGGATTGGGAATTATTTGCGGAGTGAAATTCTGTTTGTGGCGGGGGTGCATCCCACATTGCGCCCCGTTGATTGCTCCCCCGAACAAATAGAAAAGTTGGCTACCACGACCGTGGCTCTCACCCGTCAATCATACCAAACCCGAGGCATCACCAACGATTTGGAGCGCGTGGCTTTGCTCAAAGAACAAGGCCATTCTCGCGTCGACCTTCGTTTCCACGTCTTTAATCGTCAGGGACAGCCCTGCTACACCTGCGGCACACCCATTATCAAAGAAACGATGGGCGGTCGCCGCCTCTATTACTGCCCCACCTGTCAAACAAAGTAAGAAGGAAAAAGGAAGAAGGAAGAGGGGCAACTTCTTCCCTCTTCCCTTTTCCTTCTTATTTCTCTCTACTCTTCTACCCCCGCCAGCCGATTGATTTTACTGACCAAGCGGTCAAATTTAATTGGTTTTGTTTCATACTCGTTACACCCCACCTCAAAACTGCGCCGTCGGTCACTACTTAGGGCGTGTGCCGTCAGGGCAATGACGGGAATATGCTTGGTTTTTTCATTAGCCTTAATGTGTTCCGTCGCTTCCCAGCCGTTCATATAAGGCAAGCTCATATCCATTAAAATCACGTCTGGTATTTTTTGCTCCAGATAGGCTAGTGCTTCGCCCCCGTGCGATACTACATCTACTTCGTAGCCGCGCAGGGCAAGGCGCGAGGCCACAATATCCTGTAACATTTCGTTGTCTTCGACCAAAAGCACTAAAATCATGCGCTTATCATCCTTCTGTGTAAGATAAGTTAGCTGTGGGGTTTGAACCCGGGCAATTCAAGATTGTGGCGGTGTCGGGGGGGTGGCTGATAGGCTAAACGGTGAGGGGCTGGCTACACGGCCGTGTTCAAACGTGCATGAATAAGCTGATGAATTTGGCCGACCAGTTCATCACGGCCAAACGACCCTTTTTGCATGATTCGTTCAACTTCACCATTTAATCGCTGACGGTCAGCAGGCGATAAATCCATGACCGAAATAACGATAACAGGCACATGTTGCCAGAGCGGATTGTCTCTCAACTCAAGCAAAAATTCAAAGCCATCCATCTCGGGCATCATCAGGTCAAGCAAAATCAGGTCAGGCGGATCAATGTCACCCATGACCGCCAATCCTTCACGGCCGTTGGCCGCTTCCGTCACCCTATACCCCTGAAGGGCCAGTTGGTCACGCAAAATTTCACGAATATGCTGACTATCATCCAGCAACAGAATATGCCCCTGCTCCAACCGCTTCATATGCCGCCCCAAAGTCCGCTCTAACAAACTATAGTCAAACGGTTTGAGCAAATAATCATCCGCCCCCAAGGCAAAGCCGTGTCGTTGGTCATCATCCACCGTCGCCAAAATAACGGGGACATCAGCCAAATTGGGGTCTTGTTTGAGCCGCGCCAATACACCCCACCCATCTAAACCCGGCATAAAAATATCAAGGATGATGGCATCTGGTTTCATGTCCGCCAAAATATCAAGCGCCTTGAACCCATTTTCCGCCAGCCATACCTCAAACCCTTGCCGCACCAAATAACGGGCCAGCAGTTCGCGGATAATGCGGTCGTCATCCACCACCAAAATACGCTGGCGTATAAGCGGTTGGCCGACCTTGTTCGTGCTGGTGGACGGATGAGGGAACACCTCTGGCCACACAACTTGCTCTTGCTTAAATGCGGGCACAGGCAGGGTCAGGGTAAAAGTCGTCCCGTGACCATAGTCGCTCGCTAGGTCAATCTGGCCGTCCATCAGTTCGCAAAATCGCTGGCTAATAGCCAGGCCCAGCCCCGTCCCGCCAAACTCGCGTGTCGTGGAAGCATCGGCTTGGGTGAACGGCTCGAACAAATTAAGCATCTGCTTGTCCGTCATACCGATACCTGTATCAGCAATGACAAAGCGCAATTGTTCTTGGGGGGCAGGGGCAGATAGGGAGAATTTGGGGGTAGGAATTGGTTCACGCACGGCCGTGAAGGTCACTTCGCCCTGAGTCGTAAACTTGGCCGCATTGCTCAACAAGTTAAGCAAAATTTGGCGCACCTTCACCTGGTCCCCATAAAAATACCCCAGCTTCTTGCCATAATTAACCACCAGCCGATTTTCATTCTGGGCCATTAGGGGCTGAACCGTGACGATCACATCCTCGAGCAGGGTGCGCACCGTGAACAAATCATTGTCCAAAGACATGCGCCCCGCCTCTACTTTTGACAAATCTAAAATATCGTTGATGAGCGACAGCAAATGGTCAGCCGACACGTGAATTTTCTTCAGCCTATCCACAAAACGGTCGTACCCTAGCAGAGCGGCTTGCTCATGTAATAGTTCGCTGTAGCCAATAATGGCCGCCAGCGGCGTGCGCAACTCGTGGCTCATATTTGCCAAAAAGGTGGATTTGGCGCGGCTGGCCGCTTCCGCCTCTTCTTTAGCATCTACCAATTTTTGTTCAACCGCTTTTTGGTCGGAAATATCGCGGAAAAACAAGAGGCAACCCTGAAAATTCGCCCCTTGCCCCAGCGGCATGAGCGTGTAGCTGGCCGGCAACAGCTCGTCATCATCGCAAACCAATTCGCCCGTGGGCACATCAAATGGCCGCCCGGCTCTGAGTTGTTCCCAGATGGCGGGCGGGGTCATTTGGTTTAGCTGAGGATTGTAGAAGCGTAAAATGTGGAAGATGGGCCGTTCGGGAACCACGGCCGTGGTGGGGTTCTCATCAGCCAACTCTTTGTAAAGATTGCCCCGTCCTGCTTGATTCAGCCAGTTTAGCTTGCCCTCGCTTGTGACCAAACCCGCTCCCCAGGGCAACAGGTTCAACCACTCCTTGATTTCAGGCCGAAGCGCGGGCAAAGAAACCACGGCCGTGGGGGGATCCTCATCTATCAGACGCGCCGAAAGACGCGCCAGAAATTCGGGCCATGCGGCGTGGTCAGGGGGGATGGTACCATCTAACCCCATTTGTTGGAGGACGTCTTGAATGGTACGGTGCATATCTAAAAGCAATGAGCAAGGAGCAAGGAGCAAGGAGCAATGAGCGTCTCATTTGCTCATTGTTCATTGTCAACGTTCGTACACGGCCGTGAACAGTTGCAATTTGCGCCACGCGTCGGGAAGCTCGGCCAGCACATAGTCAATTTCGGCCAGCGTGTTTTGGCGACCCAGCGTCAGGCGCAAACCACCACGCGCCCATGCGGCTGGTAAACCTATCGCTTGTACAACAGATGAAGGTTCGGGGTTGCCCGTAGCACACGCTGACCCACTGCTAGCCGAAACGCCCAGCATGTCTAAGTGCATCAGCATATCGTTACCCGTTAAGCCATGAAAAGCAAAGCTAGCATGGTGGGGCAAACGCTCGGTGGGGTGTCCCGTAAGGCGACAATGGCTAGGGGGAAAAGCAGATAAGAGTCCGCTTATCAACTGGTCACGTAATAAGGTGTAGTGTGCCACATTTTCGGCACGCTGTTCAAGGGCGAGTTCTAACGCTCGCGCCGCACCCACCGCAAAAGGAACGTTGACCGTCCCGGCTCGGCGACCATCCTCTTGACCACCACCCGTTAAAGCTGAAACCAATTTTACCCCTTGGCGCATATAGAGCAAACCCACCCCTTTGGGGCCATAAAATTTGTGGGGCGCCAAGCTGAGCAGGTCAATGGGCATCTGGGCTAAATCCCACTCAAACGCCATAGCGGCTTGAATGGCGTCGGTGTGAAACAGCACGCCGTGGGCGCGGGCAATCTCCCCTATTTCCAGAATGGGCTGAAGCGTGCCGATTTCGTTGTTGGCGGCCATGATGCTGATTAGCACCGTATCGGGCTGAATGGCGGCTAACACAGTGGCGGGGTCCACACGGCCGTGTTCATCCACCCCTACCACGGTCAGCCCACAGCCAAACTGGTCACGCAACTGCACGGCCGTGGCCAGCACCGCCTCATGCTCCACGCCCGAGACAATCAGATGACCGCCCCCTGCCTGCCACATAGCCCCCCGCAGAGCCAAGTTGTTGCTTTCCGAGCCACACCCCGTGAATAAAATCTCGCTGGACTGTGCCCCCAATAGGGTGGCAATCGTGCGTCTGGCTTGGGACAGGCCAAATTGCGCGGCACGGCCGTGTCCATGACTAGAAGAGGGATTGCCGTAATGCTCTGTCCAATAAGGCAACATCGCCTCTATCACCCGTGGGTCAACGGGTGTCGTGGCACTGTGATCAAGGTAGATAGGCTGTTTGTTCATGATGGATCTCCTAGGAATTAGTCGGTCATGCTTAAACACACCAACCGATGCACTGACCGACTATGATAAACGAAAAAAGCGCAAAACAGGTTAAACCCGTTTTGCGCTGACCGAAGCTAGCACAACAAACGCTATTTAGGGATTGTCTAAAAAACAATTTCCTGATTTCAACAAACGGTCACACGCCTCGCCGCCTGCG
>JBGTIZ010000422.1:0-3782 GCA_041745395.1 Promineifilaceae bacterium (SeqCode)
AAAACACCCTCTTGACAGCGAGGCGTGGCCTGCGGCCACGCCGAAGCATTTTATCGCTTCTGCAAAGCCACACAATGACATCTGTTCTAGCAAGCTGTGTCCAATACAAACTCTACAAAACCACTTTAGCCTTTAGTAAGGAAGGAATAGGATGATACAAGAAACTTGGGATTTAGAATCAATTTTTGCTGGGGGAAGCCAATCGGCTGAATTTGCCCTCTTTTTGGAAGCGTTGGCCGTCTCTTTGGCTGAACAGGAGCAACAGTCGTTGCCAGATAGTATCGTGGCGGGGGAGGGTATTGAGGAAGACAACACGGCCGTGTGGGCCGCCTACCTCATGCAACTCTACCACATTGGCGAACGCATGTCCCAAGCTGGGGCCTTCATCTCCTGCCTGCTCTCCGCCAACACCCGCGACAACAAAGCGCTCGAGCTAATGGGTCAGCGCGAGCAGTTAGGCAGTCGGCTGGGCACTATCTGGAAACAGACCGCCGCCCAGATGGCCGCGCAAACCGATGAAGCGTGGGCAACCCTGCTCCAGCACCCCGATTTAGCCCCCAACGCCTTCCACCTCAGCGAGCAACGCCAGCAAGCCCGCCGCCTCATGTCGGCCGACATGGAAGCACTTGCCAATGAACTGGCGACGGATGGCTATCACGCCTGGGGCAATTTATACAACTTTATCGTCGGTCAGCAACAGGTTGAATTGGCCGAAGAGGCTCTGTCACTCGGCCAACTCCAAAGCAAATATATGGACAACCCTGACCGCGCCGTGCGCGCCGAGGCGTTCGCCAAATCAAAGGAAAAGTGGGCGGAACTCGCCCCCGTTTTTGCCCAAAGCCTGAACAATCAGGCTGGTTTTCGCCGAACGCTCTATAAATGGCGCGGCTGGGACTCCATTTTAGACGAGCCATTGCAAAACAATCGGCTCACCCGCGAAACGCTGGACACGATGTGGCACGTTATCAACAGCCAAAGCGACAAGCTCAAAGATTATTTTGCGGCCAAAGCGCAACTGTTGGGCGTCGAGCAGTTGGCTTGGTATGACTTGTGGGCACCTTTGGGGCAAAACACGCGCCAATTTAGCTATACCGAAGCGGCTGATTTTGTCGTGGACAGCATTCGTCCTTTTCACCCAGACATCGCCGATTTTTGCCGACTCGCTATAGATAGCCGTTGGGTTGAGGCGGAAGACCGCTCCCACAAGCGCATGGGCGCGTTTTGCACGGGTTTTCCGTTGAACAAACAGCCGCGTGTGTTTATGACTTATAATGGCAGTTTTAATGGGTTACGCACCTTGGCGCACGAGTTGGGGCATGGGTATCACGGCTGGGTGATGAATGATATGAGCTTTGGGTCGCGCATCTATACCATGAGCGTGGCGGAAACGGCCAGCACCTTTAACGAGATGATTGTGAAGGACGCGGCCGTAAAAGCGGCGGCCAATCGTGAGGAAAAATTGAGTCTGCTGGGCAGTAAGCTAGATGATGCCGCTTCTTATCTGATGAATATCAATGCGCGTTATCAGTTTGAATTGGCTTTCTTTGAGCGACGCGCCCAGCGGCAGGTCACGGTGGATGAGTTAAATGAGCTAATGACCGAGGCGCAAAAATCAGCTTACAAAGGTAGCTTGGGGCAGTATCATCCTCTGTTTTGGGCCTCTAAGCTCCATTTTTATATTACTCGTGCGCCGTTTTATAATTTCCCGTACACGTTTGGCTATCTGTTTAGCAATGGGGTGTATGCACAGGCTCTGGCGGAAGGGGCAAGTTTCCGGGCGCGATATGATGCGCTGTTGCGGGATACGGGGTCGATGACGACGGAGGCGTTGGCGCACAAGCATCTAGGCTTAGATTTGCAACAGCCTGAGTTCTGGACCACGGCCGTGGAACGCATCCTCGCTGACGTAGACGAATTCACCGCCCTCGTTTAGACGCGGCCTAGCAACGATCATAAGGGGGGTTTTTCGTTTGGGCGGCCGCCCAAACGAAAAAATCCCCCCATTTTCAGCGAGTCGTGACCTATGGCCACGACGAATCGGTTACAATGCTAATCACTTCTCACTTTTTACTTCTCACCTCTTAGGAAACCTCATGTATCTTCAATTTCATGGCGCGGTGCAGACTGTAACCGGGTCACAGCATTTAATCTCGTTGAATGGTCGCCAAATTTTACTGGATTGTGGCTTTTATCAGGGCAAACGGCAGGATACCTACAAGCGCAATTTGAACTTTGCCTTTGACCCGCGTGACATTGATGTGTTGGTGCTGTCTCATGCCCACATTGACCACAGCGGGAATATTCCCAACTTGGTGAAGCAGGGATTTCGGGGGGATATTGTTTGCACGGCCGTGACTCGTGACCTGTGCAACATCATGCTCCGCGACAGTGCCAAAATCCAAGAATCCGACGTGCAGTTTGTCAACAAAAAGCGCAAACGGCAAGGCCAACCACCCGTCAAACCGCTTTATACAAGCCAAGACGCGCTCAACTGCCTCGACAACTTTATCGGTATCAACTACAACCGCCCCTACCGTCTCCTGCCCGGCATGACCCTCACTTTTTTTGACGCGGGGCACATTCTGGGCAGTGCCATCGTCCAGCTTGATTTGGAAGACCATCAGGCCAAACGGCATTGGCGCGTCGTCTTTAGCGGCGACTTGGGGCGCAAAAATCGCCCTATTTTGCGTGACCCCGTGACTGTGCCCGAGGCGGACGTGCTCATCATGGAAAGCACCTACGGCAACCGAGAGCATAGCCCCGAATACCCCGACCGCGATGCATTGCGGGAGGTCGTGAACCGCACTGTTCAGCGCGGGGGCAAAATTATCATTCCCGCCTTTGCGGTGGGGCGCACCCAAGAACTGGTCTATTATTTGCAAGAGTTATTCCGAGCGGGGGAAGTGCCGCGCCTGCCCATTTACGTGGACAGCCCGCTAGCGATTAACGCCACCAATATTTTTCGTCTGCATCCCCAAGCGTATGACCAGCAGATGGCTGACCTGATTTTGGCGGGGGATGACCCGCTGAGCATGAACGAAATTAACTACACGTATAGCGTCGATGCGTCGCGGGCGATTAACCATTTGGATGAGCCGGCCGTGATTATTAGTGCCAGCGGCATGGCTGAAGCGGGGCGCATTTTGCACCATCTGCGCAACAATATCGAAGACCCGCGCAACACGATTTTAATTGTGGGGTGGCAAGCACCGCACACGCTGGGGCGGCGTTTGGTAGAAAAACAGCCAGAGGTGAAAATTTTTGGGGAGCCGTTCCAGCTTCGGGCAGAGGTGGTGACGCTGAATGGCTTTAGTGGACACGCTGATCATAGTGAATTGATGGATTGGGCGGGGGCGTTTCGCCAGAAGCCAGCGCATACTTTTTTGGTTCATGGGGAGCCAGAGGCGGCGGAGTATTTGGGGCAAGCGTTGCGGGATAAATTGGGGTTTGCGGACGTGCATGTGCCGCAGTTGCATCAGAAGTTTGATTTGTAAGAGAAGACACACGGCCGTGTGTCCGTACTCCTATAAACAAATTTACAGACGGGGTGTTGTGTAGTTATATGCCCCACGGCTCCGTCTTCTCTATAGTAGGGGCATAGCTTAATTCTGTCTGTCCTCCTTTTTTTCCTCTTCCTGAAAAAGGCTCTGCTTCCCGCAGAGCCTTTTTTTTGCCTCCTACCCAGAAACAAATCAAGGCATGGTTCAAGTTATCTTTACAGTTACAGCGGCCATACGCCTCGCCGCCTGCGGCGGCTCGGCGATTCTAAAGGGTGTTTTTTT
>JBGTIZ010000423.1:0-15969 GCA_041745395.1 Promineifilaceae bacterium (SeqCode)
GCTTGGTGACACCGAGCAGAAAACAGTTTATGTGATTATGGACGGCGCACCATGGCATCGTAGCCATTTAGCGCGTGAAGCCGCTAATACGCTTGGCTTCACCTTAATACGACTCCCCGCTTATAGTCCTGACCTCAATCCTATCGAAGGGTTATGGAAATGGTTGCGAGAAGATGTCACGCAATTATCATGTCATCTTACGGTCAGAGCCTTAGCTGAGGCGTGCACGGCATTTATCAAACGAATCAACTTGGAACCAGACCTATTACTCAAGCGGCTGTGGCCTAAGTTTGACCTCGATCCAGACTTTGAAAAACTGCTGGTTTCAAGTTGATTTCAGTTTAATTTGCACCAAGCAACACCACTGACTATTTTCTCTCTTTATCGAGATCGGTGGCCGGTGGAACAAATCCCCTTGGTAGCCAAACAAATGTTGGGCTTGCACCGCCAATTCGTCTTTGCCCCAGAGGCCTGCTATCGTTTGCCAGAATTGGCCTTGTTGCTGGCTAACGTCTTGACCTATTTGGCCGCTGTCTTGCCCCCGATGCCCACAGGCTTCTGGGACAGGCACCCAAAAAAACATCAGGTCGCCTGCGTCGGGCTTTGTCGGACACCTCATTTCCTAAAGATGCCCTATCTGACCCCAAACTTCGCAAAAAGGCATCAATTACAGTCCATTTGCCCAAAGGTGTGGCGGCTCATCGACGACAAAAAGAGCCAACTTAACCTTCCGCGTCAATTTGACGCTACTTTACAATCGATTTCTCAATGTACATAGCTTTGAGTTATAGCTCAAAGCCTTTTGTCAATGTCACGTTAGCGGAAACTAAAGTGTTTGGTAAACTGGAAGTAAGAAAACAACAAATACCAAACAGGGAGGTACCA
This sequence comes from Promineifilaceae bacterium (SeqCode), assembly GCA_041745395.1. Classification (GTDB taxonomy): domain Bacteria; phylum Chloroflexota; class Anaerolineae; order Promineifilales; family Promineifilaceae; genus Hadersleviella. The sequence goes on from JBGTIZ010000423.1 coordinate 886, forward strand.
TTGTCTCAAAAACGTGCAACATACACCAGTGATCTGAATGATGCTGAATGGCAAAGAATCAAGCCGCTACTGCCCCTAGACCGCACTGGACCAGGGCGGCCGGTTGAAATAGATATGCGTGAAGTGGTCAATGCCATCTTTTATCGCATCCAAACTGGTTGTCAATGGCGCAATTTGCCCCATGATTTCCCTGCTTCCGGTAGTGTCTATTACCATTACCGAAAATGGTGCCTGGATGGCACTTGGCAGGAGATGAACGAAGCGTTACGCCAACAAGAACGGGAGCAGCGCGACCGTGACAGCGAGCCAACGGCGGGCATTGTTGATAGTCAAAGCATCAAAACGACAGAAGCTGGCGGCCCGCGTGGCTACGATGCGGCCAAAAATGTTAAAGGGCGTAAACGCCACATTGTCGTCGATACTGTCGGCAATCTTCTGGAAGTCGTGGTGCATGCAGCTAATATTCAGGATTATGACGGTGTAAAGTTTGTGTTGAATAAGCTATCGGCGGCAACTAAAGATAAGCTGCAAAAACTATGGGCTGATGCAATTTATAATAAACAAAAACTGCTGGACTGGGTGCATGACAATCTGGATGCTGTCCTGGAAATCGTTGAGCGTAGTCCAGAGCAACAAGGTTTTGAAGTTTTGCCCCGCCGCTGGGTAGTGGAAAGGACATTTGCCTGGCTCGGCCGCTACCGATGCTTGAGCAAAGATTATGAACATACGATTGCTTCCAGCGAAGGAACCATTTATGCCGCTTCAATTCGTACGATGTTGCAGCGTTTGGCGGCAAATTGTTAATTTTCAAACGCGCTCTAAGGAATTAGATTTATATTACTGTCGCTAGTTCGACGGTAATTCGGCGATAAATGCGACACTAATTGAAACCCCGATCCTAAGAATCTTTTTTGAAGCTATTAGATACTCTTGATCCAATAAATTCTTTAACTAAGATTGGCGGGTAAGATTTAATAAAGGATGTTTTGTTATTTGTTTTAAACGGAGTAAGAATTAGGTCTGGGTTTGGGCTGAAAAAATAGGCAAAAGAATATCTATCGGTTTTTTGCATTCGACTTAAATCACAAATAACGCGATGAGGTGCGGCTTTCCACGCGCCTTTTGTTAAATAGCTCAATAAGTCTCCAAGTATTATCAATAAGCCATTAGCCGGTAACGTCACATCTACCCATTCTTCATCCTCCCTTAAGACTTGCAAACCGTTAATTTCGTTTGACCAAAGGATAGTCATAATCCCAAAGTCTGTGTGGGCTCCAGCCCATGTCTCCGAAAGATTATTTTGCAGTTTTGGGTAATACAAGAATCTAAGGATCTCTCGTGGGGAGTTTGTCAATAATTGATATTGTTTTTCATCTATCTCCAATGCAAAACAAAATAGCTTCACTAATTTCACAGCCAAATTTTTCATTTTTTGACGATAAACTTCGCAAGATAGTATACTTGATTCCATTATTTCTGGAAAAATCGAAACGTCAATCGGAAAAGATATGTTAAATGATTCTTTATGATCTCTTTGAACTAAGGAACTTCTAAAATTTCTAGCTAAATTCTCTTCTTGCAAACCTTTGTAGCCAATCCCCTGTTCAGTTTTAACAGAGTCTTTTTCCTGTTGCCTTAAACTGAAAAATTTTGTGCTCGTACCTTGCGCAGAATCGAATACTTGTTTGTCAATTCCGTGGTTTGTTAAGATGAAACAACCAAAATTTGAGTTACTAAAGCTAATTTTATTCGCTAATATCTCTTCACTCAATTTGAAATCAATTACAGGAATCGAATATAAGTCTTGATATTCAAGTATTTCTGGGTTGGTCGAATCATTTTGAGGATTCATTTTTTTCGAAGCCAAAAGGATATCTACATTCTAATTTTTGAATATTTGAATTAGCAATTTCAGCTAATGAAATTCCATAAAGAGAAGATATATTGGCTATACTCCAAAGTACATCTCCAAGCTCTTCAATTAACAATTCAATCTGCAAGTCGTGCCCATGCCCCTCAACTTTCTTTATTAATTCAATCACCTCACCAGCTTCACCTATTAACCCAAGTGCACTTAGTAATTTTCGTTCTTTCTCGGAGTGAGATGAATTAGCAGTTCTTTTTGCTAAAGCTTGGTATTGGTTCAAATTATCTATAAACATGGAATTCGCTTCTCAACTGTTTGTCCTTGTTATTTTTCGATTTCCGTATGCTTCCCAAGGATATAATCGAACGTGTTCATTCGAGATTAATTGGTCAACGGGCAAACTTTCTAGCAAATGATATTTTGCTAATAAGTCATAGAATTTAGATCTGCCTTTTGGGTGTAAACAATTGTAGAACAAAAGTAAGGATTCATATGTTGACAATTGGGCTCTTAGCAGATTTGCATAAGTTTGCTTATCCTCAATAAAGCTTTGATCAATAAATTTTACGATATTGTATAAGTTTCTAAAATAATGACCCAATTGTTGCCTATATTTCTTGTTAATAACTTCATAAGCTGTTATTGCAGCTTCTTCACTCGAAGATCTGACATTAGCAACCTCCGCGTATTCATCACATAACAATTTGTAGATGGCCTCAAAAAAAGATCGACCATTTTTTGTTGAGCCTTCAAAATCTGCAGAAGATGTTTTTACCCCATCGTGATGAAAATTCAATAAAGAGATGAAGAGGTTTTCAAATTGCTGCGTAGCAATTTGATTCAAAGACAAATCGATTTCAATTTGTCTTTGAATAGAATCCAATCTTTGTGCCGCAAATGCGACATAAATTAAAATCGCGCTGACTAAAGTTAAAATAGTACCCACGCTTCCTGAAATATACTCCCCGAAAAGAGCTAAGCTCTGGAGATCGTGAAGTTGATACGTATTTAAACTATTTACCACTATTAGACCGCTTGCTACGATAAGAATTGCACAGATACCAAGTCCGATGCTAATCTGATATTTTAAGTTTTTTGCGTTTGCTTCAAACCTTTCTTTGGAAAGTTTAGTTTTTTGCATGTGAGGATCGCTTAGATTAATGAGTTCAATTTTAATACATATAAGGCAGCATTTTCATGGAGTTTCTTTTTTTCTCTAATAGCAAAACTCAGTGCTCTTATACCATATCGGCAAACTCCAAGATATTTTGACCGATTTAGTATGTTTTCTGAAATATGCCCATACTCTTGAACAAATAAGTCTCGCATATCATCAGGAAATAATGTGTATAAAATACTCAGATCTAATGATGGGTCGCCATAACAAACTCCACTCCAATCAATTACTCCTTTAAATCTCCGTTCCCTAATATTATTTAATATAATATTTTGAGGACAGAAATCCCCATGTATCAAGACACTAGAAGGGTGACTTAACGGAGGAATGCTTTCTATAAAACCCATACAATTATTAAATTGAGTTTTACCTAAATAATCCTTTAGAATCAATAGACTCTCTAAAGCTCTAATTCTGTTATGCGACAAATCACCTCTTCCTAAATCTAAGGGAACGACAGTTTTGTTTTGAATATTAACAGTATGTAATTCCTTTAAAAAAACAGCAATGTCTTTAGTCAGCTTGATTTTATCATTTAGATCAAGATCACATTCAATGATAGTATTACCAGAAATGTAGTTGTAGATTTGGTACTTATATTCAAAATTATTTAAGGGTTGGCCACTCAAAAGTGGGATAGGGACTGAACAATTTAATACCTTACTCAAAACTGGCAGTATTTTTTTTTCTTTCTCTAAAAACAATTCTGCTTTTACATGCTTAGAAAATCTACCTACGTATTCTCCATATCTCCATACCTCAAAATCCCAGCCTGAACCAAGGAATTCGGGTGACTCCTCTTTTAAGTCGTTAGGCAACAAATCGGTGATTAAGCTTTTGATTAGATCTGATTTCATTCAAGCAATAAAGAGATTAACCTGCGCACTTTTACCTTTAGCGCGTCAGGTTGAAATTATTGTTAGGGTGGCTGACATTTGCTCTGCGAACGATCCTAGATTAATTTATCCTATCTTCCTCTGTAATACTACAACCTCGGAGTTCAACCGACAAGTTTTGATGGGTTCTCCCTCCAATAAACACTCGCCAAAACACATTGTCAGACTACTAAATAAGCCTCCTTAACGGCTATACGGTATGTTGGTTGAGACAAGCCTCTCATTGACGATAAATGCTGACTGTTGGCAGTATAAACATTTCTAGGAATTGCTTTAAGGGCAGAAAAGCCTCTGTTCAATCCAATCGCTTGAACAACGCCGCCTTTTGTTTTCTGTGAAAAACATGGCCGTGGTGATGAGCTAATCCCCCCCCATTTGTTGCCCAAACCAGTCACATCAAGTACCCTTTGAGCATCACCCAAACTCACGACTTTGCAGGCTCCTCCCCATGTCTACACGCTACCAACTTCCCGGCCCGTTTCATCTGCTGGCGGCCAACACGGCCGAGTTTTTGCGTTATTGGGTCGCCTATCGCCAAGTCGTAGAAGATTACGCCCTCGACTTTGCCACCCAAATGCAAGACTTGGCCGACACCCCCGATGCCTACTGGGTCATGCAGGACGAGGCGCGGGTGGCTGGCTTATTGCTCCGTCCCAACCACCTGAGCCACTGCTTTCTGATTCCCCCTTTTCATGACGCGCACGCCATGCTGGCCGCCGTACTTCCCTTGCTCAACCGCTGGTCAGAGCGGGGCGAGTCGCTGGTTGCCACGAAAATCGCGCCGCCGTTTGTGCCCGCTCTGCAACGGATGGGCTTCAAGATTGTGGATAGACAATGTTGGATGATTCGGCCCACGGCCGTGTTGCCCCCCTCTACCCTCTCTACCAAGTGGGTCATCAGCTCGCCCCAGCCCCATCATGCCGAGCCACTAGCCAACTTGCTCTACGACGCCTTTCACGGCACGCCCGGCCAGTATGGGGAACGCACCCGCGAGAGTTATCAGCGCGTTGCCAACCGCTTTTTGGCGCAGGATGAGCCTCCCGACCTGCTGAACGAGGTCTCGGCCGTGGTTCAGGCGTCGCCCAGCAACGGTTCTCTGATTGGAGCGTGCTTGGTCAGCCAGCACAAAGGGTTGCCCGCCATTGATTTGGTAGCCGTGCATCCTGATTTTCAGCGGCAGGGCATCGGCACTGCCCTGATAAATCGCGTCATTACTGAATTGGCTCCCCAAGCGGGCTGGGTCAAGCTGGCTCTCTCGGCTGAAAACCCCGCTTTGCACCTCTATACACGTCTCGGCTTTGTGGCCGCGACGCCCCTCTTCACCCTCCACAAAAAACCGGGCTTTCGTCCCACGGCCGTGTTGTGAACGTCGCTTTAGCGGTCGTGTAGATAACCCACGAGACGGGTAAAATTGCCGTTTCAGCCAGTTAGTCCATTGCTGACCCGCTGAAACGCTACCCTATGCTCAACGAAAAAACCCTCCTCCGCCTCATCTTGGGGCTATTCATCCTGCTCGGCGTCAGCTACGCCCTGCTCACCCCGCCCTTCGAGGCCTCCGACGAGCTATGGCATTACCCCATGATTCAACATCTGGGCAACGGCCAGCCCCTGCCCGTCCAAGTCTTTGACCCCCACCAAGCCGGGCTGTGGAAACAAGAAGCCAGCCAACCCCCCCTTTATTATTATATGGGCGCGGCCCTCACCTTTTGGATAGACACCAGCGACATGGAGCGCGTGCGCTGGCTCAATCCGCATGTGGACAATGGGGTCATCACGGCCGATGGCAACCGCAATCTCGCCATTCACCCCGACCATTTTTCCAACTGGCAAGGCTCCCTGCTGGCTATTCGCCTTGTGCGCCTTTTCTCTGTTCTGCTCGGGGCGTGTACCGTTTATCTGACCTATCTCATCGGGCGAGAAGTTGCCCCCGAGCGGCCCGAAATTGCCCTCGGGGCGGCGACAGTCAACGCCTTCACACCGATGTTTTTGTTTATCAGCGGGGCGGTGAACAATGATAATTTGGCGATACCGTTGGCCTCGTTGGGGGTGTTGCTCCTCATCCGACTGGTCAATCGTCCCCCGCAAACGACGCCCGCCATTATCAAGCAGACGTTGCTGTTCGGCGTGGTGACGGGGTTGGCGATTCTGACCAAGCAGGGCACGTTTGCTCTGTTGCCGCTGGCGGTGGGCGCGTTTGCCATTTTTCAATGGACGCGGTGGACGGCACGGTCAAATTTTGCTTTTTCATGGCGTGGGTTTGGACGATTGCTGGGCAACACGGCCGTGCAATTCCTCCTCATGCTCCTGCCCGTCCTGCTGATAGCCGGCTGGTGGTATTGGCGCAACATCCAGCTTTACGGGGATTTTCTCGGCTGGAATGCGTTTATCGCCGTGCTGGGGGAACGAGAAACGGCCGCCCCCTTAGCCCAACTGTGGCAAGAGCGGGATGGCTTTATGATGTCTTACTGGGGGCTGTTTGGCGGGGTGAATGTGCCCTTGTGGGGCTGGGTGTACACCGTGCTGAATGGGTTGGCTCTCTTGGCTGTGCCGGGCTTTTTGCTCTACTTGGGGCAGATGGTGCGGCGGTGGTGGGGGGCACACGGCCGTGGTTACGCCAGTCAACCCAACCCCTTACCCGCCAAAGCAATCACCCTCCTCTTCAACTTCGTGCGCGACCAATTCTGCCTCGTCGTCATCCTTATCTTCGCTGGAGGCGTCGTTTACGGCCTGCTTCAATGGGCGACCACCACTTGGTCCTCCCAAGGGCGGCTCGTTTTCACGGCCATCTCGGCTCTAAGCCTGCTCTTCGTGCTGGGTTTGGCGGGCTGGATGCCTACCCGCTGGGCACGGCCGACCTTGGGCGGCGTGAGCGGTTTCCTGTTTACCATCGCCGCGCTTGCCCCGTGGTTGATTATTCAGCCAGCGTATCAGCCGCCGCCCATCACGCAGGGAGGGGCTTGCACGGTCGCCGTCTGTTTGGATGAGGCAGAGCCGCCCATTTTTAGCGGTCATTGGCGTCTGTTGGGGTATGAATTAGCCGCCAGTCGCCAACCGCTCCAGCCAGGTGACACCGTGGATGTGACGCTCGAGTGGCAAATTGTTAACCCAAGTGACCGAGATTGGAGCGTTTTTGTGCATCTGCATGACCCTGTGCTGGGTGTGCCCATCGCTCAGCGTGATATGTATCTGGGGCAGGGGTTGCGCCCGACCAGTTTGCTGAGCGCGGGGGATACGGGACAAAATTTCTATCGGTTGACAGTGCCCGACACGGCCGTGGCTCCTGCCGAACTCACCCTGAACATCGGTTTGTATGATTACCAAAACGGGGAACGGCTCACTCTGCCCAACCAGCAAGACAGCCTGACCCTGACCACGCTCCCGCTCGCTTCCCGCCCGGGCGACACGCCTAATCCCGTGCAAATCAACTTTGAGAACAAAATCGAACTCATTGGCTACGAATTGACGCCGCGCCGCCTGCCAGCGGGCGACAAGGCTGAGTTGACCCTTTTCTGGCGACCGCTCGCCCCGTTGGACAAAGATTACACCATCTTTGCCCAAATCGTAGACCCAGACACCACCCGCTGGGCGAGTGCCGACGTGCCTCAGCCCACCAGCGGCTGGTCGCTGGGCGAAACATACAGCTTGACCATCCCGCTCAACCTGCGGGAGGACGCGCCCGCCGCTATTTACCCGCTCCGGCTCGGCGTTTATCTGTATGAAAACGAGCAGTTCCAAAATCTCCAGCGCGTCACCAGCGACGGCCGGCTGACGGATGATTTTATCAATCTGACGCAAGTAAGAGTGCTGAGTGCCGAGTGATGGAGCATGGTTCAGGGTGCGTGGTGCAAGGGGCAGGGGTTGTGCCGTGTACGGACGGGATTGGTTACAGCCCAATTGGCTGACGAGAGACTTAATATGACTTTGACTTCACCTAATTCACCCCTTACGCTTGGTTTATTGCTCGGTCTCACGGCCGTGGCGGGGGGTCTTATTCTCGCTTTTGGCGGCCCCATTGTGGCCGTGGCTCTCCTGCTGGCGGGCATCGCTGCGCTGGTTGTCCTGCGCGACATTGAGGTCGGTTTTTGGGGATTGATAGCCGTTATCTGCCTCCTGCCCTTTGCCACGCTTCCCTTCAAAATTGTGATCACCCCCTCTTTTTTGGATTTGGCTCTCATGGCCGTGATAGGGGTATGGGTTTTGCGCGTAGTCACGGGGCAACAGGAGACGATTATCACCGCGCCCGTGACCGTGCCCATTCTTCTTTTCCTGATTGTGGCCGTCTTTGCCTTTATCTTTGGCATGGGCAACGGGCCGCTCACCTCCAATCTGCTCCGCAAATTTGCGGAACTGCTTCTGAGCATCGGTTTTGTCATCGTCATTGTGGATTATTGCCGCACATGGCGGCAGTTGGAGCGGCTGGTCAAGGCGTTTTTGCTGGGAGGGGCGGGCGCGGCGGCTCTGGGTATTGGCCTGTGGCTGTTGCCGGACGAGACGGCGAATCAGTTGCTGAATATGCTGACGCGGCTGGGCTATCCGGGCGGCTGGGTCATTCGGTATATCGAGGAGAATCCTGATTTGGCGGAACGGGCGATTGGCACGGCCGTGGATCCCAACGTCTTTGGCGGCCTCCTCGTGCTAATCGGCACGCTGGCCGCGCCCCAACTGCTCACCCCCAAACCCCTCTTTCCCCGCTGGCTGACCGCTACCATTTTTGGGCTTATTTTTGTCGCCCTCATGCTCACTTTTTCACGCGGGGCATTTGTTGCGCTGGCGGGCGGGCTGGGTTTTATTGCCCTCGTGCGCTATCGTCGCCTTATGCCTTACATGCTGGTGGCGGGCGTGATTTTGCTCTTTTTACCCATCACGCAGGAGTACGTGGCGCGGCTAATTGAAGGGTTCATGGGGCAGGATTTGGCGACGCAGATGCGTTTTGGAGAGTATCGGGATGCGTGGGCGTTGATTATGCGCTATCCGCTCTTTGGGGTGGGGTTTGCTGGCTCGCCTGACTTGGATTTGTATCTGGGGGTGGCCATGGTTTATTTGACGATTGGGCAACAGATGGGGTTGCTGGGGTTGGTGGCGTTCACGGCCGTGATAGGAACCGTTCTTGGCTACGCCTTTATCCATCGCCACATCTTCAAAAATAACGAAGAGCTAGACCCCATCTGGCTCGGGCTACACGCGGCCATTATCAGTGGGCTGGTGGCTGGCATTTTTGACCATTATTTGTTCAATCTGGAGTTTCTGCACGCCGTAACCGCTTTTTGGATGTTGCTGGGCATGGGCACAGCGGCAACGCGCTTGGGGGTGGAGATGGCTGGGCGTGAACAATCTTTGAGTACATTACCTGTCCTAGACAGATAGAGTACAATACGCGCTTGACTTTAATCCCCGCCGGAGGCGCGTATGTCATCATTTGATTGGCTCAACAACTTCCACCAAGGCATGACCAAAGCTGAAAATTATGCCGAAAAAACGCTGGCCGCGTATCGGCTGGGGATGCGCGCCAAAGGCTCCATCGTCGGCGTGCGCATTGTCATGTCTAACGACACCTGTTGCCAACTTGCCCGCGAGCAAATTGACCCTGAAGCGATTTATACGCCCGACGACGCGCCGCACCTCCCTCTGCCCGATTGCCCTTTGGGGCAAAATTGCACCTGTGTTTATCGGCCTGTGATGAAGTATGAGGTTGAGTAAGGGTGCGAAGGGCGAGGGGCGAGGGGCGAAGCCCACACAACACTCAAAAAGGTTAGGTATTAGATGAAGGTAGCAATTACTGGGGCGACGGGGTTTGTGGGCAGTGGTCTGGTGCGGGCGTTGCTGATGCGCGGGGATGAGGTCACGGCCGTGGTTAGACCCTCATCCGACCGCTGGCGACTCGACGACCTTAGCCAAGACATTCATTGGGTGACTGGCAACATTCTTGAGCCAGAGATGCTCGCGCCTAGTTTTGTGGGTGCCGACGTGGTTATCCACGCCGCTGGGCAACTCGGTCAGGCTGGCATACCCGTCAGCCATTACCAAAAGGTGCATGTGGACGGCACGCGCCACGTTTTGCAAGCCGCCCAAGCGGCTAAGGTGAAGCGCGTCTTGTATATTAGCAGTCCTGGCGTCCTTGGCCCCATTCCGCAAGACGCACCCCCGGCCGTGGAAGCGATGCCGCTTGCGCCCAGCAATCCGTATGAGCGAAGCAAAGCGGCCGCCGAACAGGTGGCGCATGAGTTTGCGGGGCGTGGTTTGGGCGTAATTATTGTGCGGCCTGAATTTATGTATGGCCCCGGTGATACGCACGTGCTGGGGCTGTTTCAAGCAGTGCAAAAGGGGCTGTTTTTCACGATTGGGCAGGGGGAGTCATTTTGCCATCCCACTTTTGTAGAAGATGGGGTAACGGGCATGTTGGCCGCGCTGGACAAGGGGAAACCTGACCGCATTTATCATATTTGTGGCCCACGGCCGGTCACGTTTGCTGAATTAGGTAGCACTATTGCGGATGAGTTGGGCGTGCGTCGGCCGTGGTTACGAATGCCGCAACCCATCGCGTATGCGGGCGCGGCCATGTTAGAAACGGCGGGTGCGGTCGCTAATTTTACGCCGCCGCTCAGCCGTGCAGGCGTTGCTTTTTTTAGCGAAAGTCGCCATTTTTCGACGACACGGGCAGAGGTGGAGCTAGGCTTTAAGGCGCAAGTCGGCATTCAAGAAGGGGTGGGCAAGACGATTGCGTGGTATCGGGCGACGGGCAGGCTTTAGGAGAGGAAGGGAGTAAGAGAGGAAGGGGGGACTGACTGACTGGAAGACTAAAAAACTGATTGACTAAAAACTATGAACCAATTAAGGATTAAAGATTTATACCCGCTGGCTTTGGCCGAGGGGGAGGGTGTGGGCACGGCGTATGAGTATTTCGCTAAGCGGCTGGCGTTGCGTCGCTTGCTGGGCGGGCTGAAAGAGGAAACACGGCCGTGTTCCCTGCTCATTGCCGGTCTGCCCCAAAAATACGGCTCCAGCCTCGATTTTTTCCTGCTTGCCCATGAACTGGGCGCCAAGCTGACCGTCGTGGATGAACGTCCCGAAGCCATCGCCAAAGCCCAACGTGCTCTGGCGGCGGCGCAGGCGCAAGGGTTGCTGACCGCCAGCGAACCGACGTGGCACACGACGACTAGCCTACCTTATTTAGACGGTTTGCAACCCAGCTTTGACCTTGTGTTATCATCTGAAGTGTTGCAACGACTTAGCCCCGCTGAGCGAGTCGCTTTTGTGGGCAGATTACGAGAATTGTCCACGGCCGTGGCTCTTTTTGCGCCCAACGCGGCCAACGAAGCACACGTCGGCCGCAGTGGTCTGGGCGGCATTTCGCTCGCCGAGATGCAAAGCCTCGTGCCGCAGGCGGCGGGTTCCGTCGCTTATATTGATATGCCTCCCTTTCCCCCCGGCATTATCCGCTCGGAGGAGCAAAGGGAGCAGGCCACCAGCGGTCGCTTAGAAGCAACCGCCATGTGGGGACTCAGCTACTATGCGCGGCTGGAGAAGTTTTTCCCCGGCCGTGTGCGCCGCGCCTACGCCCACATCGTTTATGCCTTTGCCAAATTTGGGGTTTAGATTTAGATATGGGATTGTAGCTTGGCTCAACCCCTGCCCCATACACAAGCCACCATTCACCATTAACACAGGAGACAACCAACATGCCTAAAGCACTTATCACCGGCATCACCGGTCAAGACGGCTCATATTTGGCCGAATTGCTACTCGAACAAGGCTACGAAGTCATCGGCATGGTGCGCCGTACCAGCACCATTAACTTTCACCGCATCGCCCATATTCAGGACAAAATCCAAATCGTCTATGGTGATTTGCTCGACCAAGTGTCGCTCATTCACCTGCTTGAAGAGCATAAACCAGACGAAGTGTATAACCTCGCCGCTCAATCATTTGTGGGCACATCGTGGGAACAGCCCGTCTTTACGGGTGAAGCCACCGCTCTCGGCGTGACCCGCATTCTTGATGCGGTGCGCCTCGCTAGTCCGCATAGCCGCTTCTACCAAGCCAGCTCCAGCGAGATGTTTGGCAAGGTGATGGAAGTGCCCCAGAAAGAGTCCACCCCCTTTTACCCGCGTAGCCCGTATGGGGTTGCCAAGGTATACGGGCACTGGATAACGGTGAATTACCGTGAAAGCTATGATATGTACGCCACCTCTGGCATTTTGTTTAATCATGAATCGCCCCGGCGCGGGCTAGAATTTGTGACCCGTAAAATCACCTATCATGCGGCCATGATTAAGCTAGGCATGAAGAACGAAATTCGGCTGGGCAACTTGGATGCGCGGCGAGATTGGGGCTTTGCGGGTGATTATGTGCGGGCGATGTGGCTGATGCTCCAGCGGGATGAGCCGACCGATTACGTCATCTCAACCGGAGAAACTTGGTCGGTCGAAGATTTCTTGACCGAAGCCTTTGGTCATCTTGATTTGGATTGGCATGATTATGTGGTACAAGACCCTCGCTTCATGCGCCCCGCCGAAGTTGATTTGCTGGTGGGTGACCCCAGCAAAGCCGGGCGTGAGCTAGGTTGGGAGCCAACCGTCGGCTTCCGCGAGTTGGTACACATGATGGTGGATGGCGACATGGAACTGATTCAATCGGGCCAGCGCGTCCTGTAGAAGGAAGTGCTGAGCGATGAGCGACGAGTGCTGAGTACCCCCACTCATCGCTCCTCGCTCATCGCTCGTTACTCATCATGGATTATCGTAAGCCTGTTGTTTTTGGTGAAAACTGGTCGCCGAGTCGGTATCGGGTGTTGCCCTATTTTGCTGTTGAGCGGCAACTATTGCGGCCAGACGGTCAGCAGAGGGTGTTAGACCTTGGCTGTGCGTCGGGCTGGAATATGAGCCGTTTTTTGCAGTACGGGTTGTCCAAAAGCCAGCTTTTTGGGCTGGATGTGGTTCCTGAACGGGTGCAATTGGCGACGCAGTTTGGGCAGGTTTCGCTGGCGAGTGGGTTGCAGTTGCCCTTTGCAGATGAAAGCTTTGACGTGATTTATGTGCAACATGTGTTGCATCATATTGGGGATGTGGCGCAGGCTTTGGCGGAGATTTGGCGTTGTTTGCGGCCAGAGGGGACGCTATTTTTGATTGAAACGGTGGAGGATAGCCCGCTCATTCGCTGGGGGCGGGCGGTCTATCCAAGCTGGATGGGGGATGAGATTAACGCGCCGTTTCATTTGCGTGAGTTGCAGTATGAGCTGATGCGCTCGGGGTTTGCGGTGAACACGGCCGTGGGTTACAGCGTCATCTTCTGGGTCTGGGAAATCCTGCCCGACCAAGTCCCCATTTTTGAAAAAACAACCCCACTCTTTGTTAAACTAGAAGAGTGGATATACAAGTGGGCCAAACAGTACAGTGCCCACGCTTTTATTGTAGCAACGAAACAAGGAGCAAGGAGCAAGGAACAATGAGCAAAAGAGTTTTTGTTTATTGCTCATTGTTCTTTGTTCATTGAACTTTTGGAGGAAAGATGAAACCAATCAAATTTGGAACAGATGGCTGGCGTGCCCGTATCGCCGAAGATTATACGTTTGACGCGGTGCGCCGCTGTGCGCAAGGGTTTGCCAATTATCTTCAGCAAGAAGGTTTGGCCGAAAAAGGAGCCGTTATCGGCTATGACCAGCGGTTCCAGGCCAATGATTTTGCGGCGACGGCGGCCGAAGTACTGGCTGGCAACGGCATCCATGTCTGGCTGACCGATCGCAATACGCCCACGCCGACGATTTCTTACGCGGCCGTGGACAAAAAAGCGGGCGGCGCAATTAACATCACCGCCAGCCATAACCCGCCCGAAGATTGCGGCTTCAAAGTGCGCGACCCTCAGGGTGGCGCGATTGACCCCGCTGGCCTCAAAAAAATCGAAGCGCGGATTCCTGACAATATGGCTGACGTGAAGCGGCTCAAGCTCGACGACGCGCTCAGCGACGGCCTCATCACCCTCTTTGACGCAGGGCCAGCTTACGTGGCGCAAATCAATCGCTTGATAGACGTGGAGCCGATTCGCCAAGCTGGCTTCAAAGTCGCTTATGATGCGATGTGGGGCAACGGCGCGGGCTGGTTCAAATCCTTTTTGGACGGTGGCGCGACCCAAGTGCATGAAGTCAACAATGGGCGCAACCCGATTTTCCCCCACATGAGCCGCCCCGAACCGATTCCGCCAAACGTGGATTATGGCCTCGCCTTTGCCCGTGAAATTGGGGCAGATGTGACCATTATCAATGACGGCGACGCCGACCGGGTGGGTTTTGGCGATGAACACGGCCGTTTCATGGATCAATTGCGCGTTTATGGCCTACTCGGCTACTACTTCCTCGAGGTACGCGGCGAGCGTGGCCCTATTGTCAAAACCATTTCCACAACCAAAATGCTCAACAAATTGGGCAAAAAATATGACGTGCCCATTTACGAGACGGGGGTCGGCTTCAAATATATCGCCCCTAAAATGGTCGAAGTGGGGGCTATGATTGGGGGCGAAGAGAGCGGCGGTTATGCGTTCCGCCAGCATGTGCCCGAGCGAGATGGCTTGCTGGGCGGGCTGTTTTTGCTAGACATGATGGTGCAGACGGGGCAAAAACCGTCGCAACTGCTAGAAACGCTCTTCGATTTGGTCGGGGCGCATTATTATGACCGCATTGACAGCCGCTTTGACGATGAAGAAAAGGCCAGCATTTTGGAGCGGGTCAACAAGGCGATGCCGGCCACGATTGGCGGCCTAAAAGTCATTGATAAGGTCACGATTGATGGTAACCAGTTCATTATGGAAGATGGCGGGTGGTTGTTGGTGCGCTTCAGCGGCACGGAGCCGATTATTCGGGTCTATTGCGAAACGACGCATGAGGATAAGGTGCAGGCTATTCTCGAGGATGGGATGAGGATTGCGGGCTTGAGGTAGAGGGTATTACTCAGTTAGCCAGCTAGCAAAAATGCGTGCCCAACGCGCTTGGTTTTGCTAAACAGCCTCTTTTTAGACACAAGCTTTTATGTAAAGCTTGTGTCTTTTTTTTTAGAACGGCCTCCACTGTATTGGTCACAAATTGCTCAGACAAAAAATCGTAGCTCGACACGCCTCGCCGCCTTCGGCGGCGCGGCTATTCTAAATGGTGTTTTTTT
>JBGTIZ010000424.1:0-33771 GCA_041745395.1 Promineifilaceae bacterium (SeqCode)
GCTGGCTATGGCTATATCAACACGGGGACGTGTGATGTAGGGTTTATCAGCTCTAACTTTTTCCTCGACCCCGGCCAGAGCATCCGTTGTGTGGTTGTGCCCCGCTATGATCCGCAATCTGCTCCCTATGTGGTCACGGCCACGGCGCAGATAACGAGTAGCAGTACGCCCGACCCCGTGATGGGCAACAACACGGCCGTGGTCAACAACAATATCCGCACCCTCGACCTCAGCGTCACCCCTGCCGTGACCGTCACCGAAGGGGATAGCGGCACGACAGATGTGACCGTGGTCATCACCCGCCCCGCCCGCCTCGTCTCCACCAGCGTGGATTATCAAACCGTAGACGGCACGGCCGTGGCTGGCGAAGATTACCTGCCCATCAGCGGCACACTCATCTTCCCCTTCAATGGCCCCCTGACCCAAACCCTCACTATTCCCGTCATCGGCGACACCATGCTGGAGCCAGACGAGAGCTTCACGCTCCAGTTCAGCAACCTGACCAACAACTATTCTGGCGACGTGACCACGGCCGTGGTCAATCCCCCCACCGTCACCATCACCATTCTCAACGATGATTTCGACCTGCCCGCCTTCAGCGCGGCCTTCCCCGCCCCCTTCGCCATCGAAACCGACCCCGCGCTTACCTTCACCGTCAGCCTGACCCCCACCAGCGGTTTACCCGCCCAGGTGGCTTACACCACGGCCGACCAAACGGCGTTGGCGGGGCAAGATTACGTTGCTGTTTCGGGCACGCTCACCTTCCCGCCCGGCGTGACGAGCCAAACCGTGACCGTGCCCCTGATTGATAATCTCATCGCCGATGGGGACAAGACGGTTGCGCTCATCCTGAGCAATCCCATCAGCGCGACCATTGCCACAGACACGGCCGTGGCCCTAATTTTGGACGACGAAAGCTTCCCCACTCTGAGCATCAGCGACGCCACCGTCACCGAACCCGCGCCGCCTCCCAACCTGTGGAACCCGCTCGACACGGCCATCGTCACCCTGACCGTTTCTCTGCCCGCCCCTCATCCGCTCGACGTGACCGTCAGCTATAGCTCGGCCGACGGCACGGCCGTGGCCCCCGACGATTACCAAGCCGTCAGTGGCACACTCACCCTACTTGCGGGGCAAACCACCGCCTTCATCACCACTACCGTCACCGCCGACTTCATCGACGAATACGACGAAACCTTCACCGTCACCCTGAGCAATCCGACCAACACCACCTTGGACAAAGCGGTAGGCGTGGTCACGATTCTGGACAACACCCCTACCCCCACCGTCCAAGCGGAAAATGCGTGGGTGTGGGAAGATGAAGGTTCCGTAGACGTGTACATTGAACTGCTCAATCGTCCTTATGGAGGATGGGTTACGTCTGACAAGCCCGTGCAGTTTGATTACTTTACCCAAGACGACACGGCCGTGGCTGGACTCGACTACCAACCCATCAGCGGCACGCTCACCATCACGCCTGGCCTGTCCCGCACCTTTGTTACCATCCCCATCTTCGACCGTCCCCTGCACAATGGGATGCGCGAATTCACGCTCGTTATCACCAACAGCGTCAACGCCAACCCCGTGCCCGTGCCTGAATGGACATCCGCTGGCGGCATTGTTCTCATCGAAGACAGCGAAAACCCGCCCTACATCATGGTGGACGCGCTGACCGTGTCGCAGGGTACGCTCACCGCCACCTTCCCCATCACCCTTTCCAAGCCGAATGGGGTGGATAGCAACAATCTCTTCTTCTACACGCAGAACAACACGGCCGTGGCTGGCGTGGATTACGTCGAAACGACTGGCACACTCTTCATTCCAGCGGGCATCACCCAAACCCAAGTGAGCATCCCGCTTATTCCCAACCCGTTGGCCGATGGCGACCGCACCTTCCGCCTCCTGTTCAGCGTCGGTAGCCCCACCAATATTTGCACCGACCCCCGCCCCGGCTTCTGGTGTAGCTCCACGCTCATCACCACGGGCACGATTTTGTTTGAGTCATTGAGCGAACTCACGGCCGTGAACGACAGCCCCACCCCGCTCGGCACAGCCACCCAATTCACCGCCACGCTTGATGCGGGCAGTTCTGTCACCTACCTGTGGGATTTTGGCGATGGCTCCGCCCCTGTCACCGTGAACACGCCCCACCTCAGTCACACCTACGGCTCTGCTGGAATCTACACCGCCACCGTTACCGCCAGCAATCCCCAAGGCACGCTGACCGCCACCACCAGCGTGAACGTCGCCCCGCTTTCGGCCTTGTCCATCAGCGATGCGACCGCCTTTGAAGATGCGGGCGTGATGACTTTCACCGTCGCTTTGGATGCGCCCAGCATCTTTACCAGTACGGTCGCTTACGCCACCACCTCGCTCGGCGGAGCGGCCACGGCCGTGGCCGGCACCGACTACACGGCCGTGAGCGGCACCCTCATTTTCCCAGCAGGCACACTCACCCAAACCATCAGCGTGCCCCTCATTGACAACAGCGACGCGGACGGCCTCAAACTGTTCTTCGTCCAGCTTGAAAACCCCCAGAACGCCACGTTCGACAATGATTTAGGGCTGGGCACAATTTACGACGACGAAAGCGTGCCCACGCTCAACATTGTGAACACGGCCGTGGTCGCCCCTGCCCCGCCCCTGACCACAACCGCTATCTTCACCGTCACCCTCGCTGAAGACATGCCCGTTGATGTGACCGTGGATTACACGACCCGCGACGATACCGCGCTGGCTGGGGCCGATTACCAAGCGGTTAGCGGCACGCTCACCATTCCCGTGGGGCAACGCACGGCCGTGGTCAACGTGCCCATCTACCCCAACGCCGTAGACCAAGAGGACAAAACCTTCTTCGTTGACCTGACCAATCCGTTCCGCGCCACCCTTGGTCAAGCGACAGGCGTGGGCACCATTCTCGACAACAACCCCAACCCCATCGTGCAGGCGGATGACCTGACTGTGACTGAAGATGTGGGCACGGCCGTGATAACCTTCACCCTGCGCGACGCGCCCAATGGGGCCATCATCACCTCCCAAAAAGAGGTGCAGGTCAACTACCTGACCCTCGACGACACGGCTCTCGCAGAGCGGGATTATACTACCCGCAACGGCACGTTCATCTTCCCGCCGGGAACCAGTACGCTGACCCTCACCGTGCCCATTCTTGAACGTCCGCTTTACAACGGCGAGCGCACCTTCATCCTGCAACTGAACAACGCGCTCAACGCCACGGCCGTGCCCACGACCACCGTCACCATTCAGGACAGCGAAGAGCCGCCTGTTTTACAGGTCGGTAGCGTGAGCGTGGCCCAAGGCGCGACGGAGATGACCCTCCCCATCACGCTGAGCAAAGCGGTTAGGACTGACGTGACCGCCCGCTTCACCACCGATAATCTGACCGCTCTGGCGGGCACAGATTACACGGCCGTGAGTGGCACCATCACCTTCACTGCCGGCCTCACCCAAACCCACATCACCGTGCCCCTCATCCCCAACCCCGCCGCCGACGGCGACCGCACCTTCCTGCTGGTGCTGGATAACTTGAGCAACGCCTGTGTGGATCTCACCCCCGGCTTGTGTAACTTCTTGCCCGCCTTGGGCAGTGGCACGATTTTGTTCGAGCCGTTGAGCGGACTCACGGCCGTGTCCAGCAGTCCGACCCCCCTTGGCGAAACGACCCAGCTTACCGCCACGCTCAGCACGGGCAGTAACGTCACCGTGCAGTGGGATTTAGGGGATGGCTCCGCGCCCATCACCGGTTCATGGCTGATTAGCCACACCTACGCCACCACGGGCGCGTATACCGCTACCGTCACGGTCAGCAACACGCAGGGCGTCGTTATCTCGGCTACAACCACGGTCAGGGTGGTCAACGCTGACCTAAGCGTGACCCTGACCGACGACCAAACCACGGCCGTGCCCGGCACCCTTCACACCTATACCCTCACTGCCCGCAACGACGGCGCACTTACCGTGCCTGACAGTTTGCTCCAGACAAACCTGCCCCCCGACTTCGAGGGCGTGACGTGGACATGCACCCCCACGGGCGGTGCGACCTGCCCCGCCAGCGGCACGGGCAACCTTAATGAAAGCATTACCCTGCCGCCCAGCGGCGCGTTAACGGTCAGCCTGACGGGACAAATCAACCCATCAGCCACGGGCACTTTGACCGCCACGGCCAGCCTCACCCCCGCTGACCCCACGGTTGGCACTGCCACGGCCGTGGACACGACCACCCTCACCCCGCAAACCAGCCTCACCCTCGAAAAAACGGCCAGCGCGACCATCGTGCGCCCCGGTGATGTGCTGACCTATCACGTCGTGCTACGCAATGACGGCCCCAGCACCGCCTTTGACCAAACCGTCATAGACAACCTGCCCAGCGGCTTGACCAGCACCGCCCCGCTCAGCCTCACCGCTGATTTACTGCCCCACACGGCCGTGACCCTGACCATCCCCGTTACCATCCCCCTCACCGCCGACGGCGTGTACATCAACATCGCTACCGCAGGCGACCTGACCGCCCGCACCACTACCCCCGTGCGGCGCGAAGTAGATTTGAGCCTGCAAAAACAGGTCAACGCCCTCACGCTCGGTGCGGGCGAGGCGATTAGCTACACGCTACTGGTGCAAAATTTTGGCCCGCATGATGTGCTGGGGGCACGAATCATAGACATTCTGCCCACGGCGATGTTGACCCCCACTTGGACATGCACCGCCAGCGTGGGCGCGTCTTGCGGCACGGTCAACGGCACGGGCGACGCCAATTTGTTGGTTGATTTAGCGGCGAACACGGCCGTGACCATCACCATTAACGGCCAGCTAGACCTCAACGCCACGGGTCTCGTTTACAACCTCGCTTGGGTCGTCGAGCCAGACGGCGTGGTTGAATTAGATGACGACAACAACATGGATCTCGTTAGCACCATCATCACGGGGCTAACCGACCTGAGCGTCAGCAAAACCGCGCCCTCTGTCATCGTGGCGGGCGAGCGACTGACCTATACCATCGCCGTGCGCAACGAGGGCAATTTCCTCGCCGCCGACGCGCAAATTGTGGATGCGCTTCCGCCGCAACTGAGCGACATAAGCTGGACATGCACAGGTGTATTCGCCAGTTGCCCCGCCCCCAGCGGCACGGCCGCGCTGAGCGAGACGCTGAGCTTGAACCAAAATGGCCTCGTGACCTTCACCTTGGGCGGCCTCGTGGATCTCAATTTCGCAGGTACGCTGACCAACAGCGTGTCCATCACCACCACCGATAGACCCGAAACGGACGTGAGCAACAACAGGGCCGTGGCAACCACCCGCGTCATTGCCGCCGACGCGCTCAGCCTGAGCAAAACGGTCACGCCGACCAGCATCATCGGCGGCCAAAGCGTGACTTATACGCTTGTCGTAGCGAATAATGACCTCGGTTTGCTCACGGCCGTGTTGAGCGATACCTTCCCCTACCCCATCGGCGGGTTGGCTACTTATACCGAAACGTTGACCTTGGCCGCAGGGGAGCGCATCACCCGCACCTTCACCATGACCACGCCACTCACGGCGGACGGGCTGATTACCAACACGGCCGTGTTGAGTAACGTTTATCTGGGTGAAGTGTGGGACACGGCCGTGTTTACCGCTACCTCCCGCGCTGGGGCAAATCAGCCCCCCATCGCCGACGCGGGCGGCCCCTACGTCCTTAACGAAGGGGATAGCCTGACCCTCGACGGCTCTGCCTCCTACGACCCCGAACCCGATGACAGCATCATCGGCTACGCTTGGGACTTGAACGGCAACGGCCTGTTTAATGATGGGTTTGGCACGGCCGTGTCCTTCACCAACACCGCCGACGACCTGTTCTTGACCATTGGCCTGCTCATCACCGACAGCTTCGGCGCGACGGCCATCGCTACGACTACCGTCACCGTGAACAATGTCGCCCCCACCGTCAGCGTGGGCGATGACCTGACCGTGGCCGTGAATCAACCCATCACGTTCACCGGCACATTCACTGACCCCGGCGTTCTCGACACCCATACTTATTTCTGGGAGTTGGGCGACGGTACAACCATCAGCAACACGCTCACCCCGATTCACACCTATGCGAACTCGGGCACATTCTCTGTGACCCTAACGGTCACAGACAGTGACGGCGGCGTTGGTAGCGATAGCCTGCTGGTCACAGTCACCGTTCTGCCCGTGGCAGATGCGGGTGGCCCATATCTAGTCAATGAAGGGGATACGCTTACCTTGGATGGCTCTGGCTCCTTCGCGCCTGATACCATCATTGTTGAATATGCGTGGGACTTCACGGGGGATGGGCAGTTCAATGATGCCTTTGGAGTGACACCGCTCTACCCCAACACGGTGGATGACCTCGAGAGCATCGTCGCTCTGCGCGTTACGGATGACCTCGGCGCGACCAGCATCGCCACAGCGACCGTTACCGTGCTGAATGTCGCCCCGCAGGTCAATGCGGGAGCAGACCAAACCGTGACCGTGGGGCAACTGGTCAGCTTTAGCGGCAACTTTGTTGACCCCGGCCTGCTCGACACGCATGAAATTGTGTGGACGCTGGGCGACGGCACGACTATTAGCGACACGCTCACCCTGACGCACACCTATGCGAACTCGGGCACCTTCTCTGTGACCGTTACGGTCACAGACAGTGACGGGGGCGTGGGGCAAGATGGCCTGCTGGTGACGGTTAACGCGCTCCCCGTGGCGCAGGCGGGTGGGGTGTATACGGTAACGGAAGGCACGGCCGTGGTTCTCGACGGCTCCAACTCTTTCAATCCGCAACCCGGCGTCGACATCGCCGCCTATGCGTGGGACTTCACGGGCGACGGCGTGTACGTCGATGCGTTCGGCGCGGTCGTCACCTTTACCAACACGGCCGATGATGCCTTCTTCATCATTGGCCTGTGGGTAACGGACACGCTGGGCGGCACGGATAGCATCACCACGACGCTGACCGTACTGAACGCCCCGCCGCTGGTCAATGCTGGCCCAGACCAGACGGCCGAAGTGGGTGAGTTGGTCCAGTTTGTGGGAAGCTTTAGCGACCCCGGCGTTTTAGATACGCACACCTATTTCTGGACGCTTGGCGACGGCACGGTCATCAGCAACACGCTCACGCCGACGCACAGCTACGGGGTGACGGGCACGTTTACGGTGACGCTGACGGTGACGGATAAGGATGGCGGCGTGGGGCAGGGCAGTTTGCAGGTGACGGTCACGGCCGTGCCTGAACCCCCCGTTTATCGCAGTTATCTGCCCTTGGTTGCCCACCTTTATGAAGCCCCGCTCCCCAACTTGGTCGTAACCGAGGTGCAGAGGAGTGACACGGCCGTGTCACTCACCTTGCAAAAC
This sequence comes from Promineifilaceae bacterium (SeqCode), assembly GCA_041745395.1. GTDB lineage: Bacteria > Chloroflexota > Anaerolineae > Promineifilales > Promineifilaceae > Hadersleviella. The sequence continues at coordinate 7,363 of JBGTIZ010000424.1, forward strand.
GTCGGGCAAGCCCCCGTGCGGGATGCGTTTTGGGTTGATTTATACGTTGACCCCCCTACCCCACCCCAGTTCAACGACATTTGGGAAGCGGTCGCGCCCGCTGGGGCGGTGTGGGGGGTAACGGAGCCGCTGGGCGTGGGGGAGACGTTGACGCTGACGTGGGGAGATGCGTTTTTCAGTCCGGCGTTGAGCAGTTTGTGGGCGGAGGTTAGCGCGGGGAATGTGTGGTATGTGCAGGTGGATTCGGCGCACGCGGGCACGGCCGTGGGTGGGGTGCTGGAGACGCATGAGCGGGCGGGTCAGCCGTCTGATAATTTGTGGGGGCCGGTGACACGGCCGTGAGGGGCGCGGGACTTCTTTTTTAGATAACAAAAAGCCCCACGGCCGTGTTTATGTCCAAACACGGCCGTGGGGCTTCTCTTTTTAGATGGTATCGTGGGGCAGAACGGGACGCACTTTAATCCAAATCGAAGAGAAAATCTAGCAGTTGCTCTTCCAACGCTTCCAACGCCTCTGCATCCCGTAACTCTTGGGACACTTCTATCTGGCTGAGGAGACCCAGCAACTGCTGTTGCACGGCCGTGGGCAGACCCTTTTCCTCGGCCGTGGCTAGCCGCTTCTTCGCTTGCGTGATGGCGGCCAACAGCGTCGGCGACATCGCAATCTCGGGCAAGGTCTCCTCGTCTTCATCATCATACTCATCCTCATCATCCCACTCCGTCTCAAAGAACTCCTGCACCGCCAGTAAATCCACATCCCCCAACTGGCTCTTCACCACATCTACCTCGATACTGACCTCTTGGTCACGCGCCTTATCCCGTCCCGTGACGCGCAAAATACCGTTCAGGTCAAAATCAAACTTCACATACAGTTCCCCCCCTTCGGCCAGCCCCGTCACCATGAAATCCCCCAAAAGCGTATTTTTAGAGGCGACAGGATGCTCTCCCTGATACACCTTCACATTGACTTTGTCCTGCCCCGGATACATCGTATAAAACCGCTCCTCCCGACTGGTGGGGATGGTCGTGTTGCGCGGAATGAGCTTGCTATAAATATCATCCCGTAGTCTGCCGCTGGCGGTAAAGGTGGCCGTCTCGATGCCCAGCGAGTGGGGGGTCACATCCACCAGCACCGCCTGAATGGGCGCACCGGCGATAATGGCCCCCTGCACGGCCGCGCCCAAAGCGACCGCCTCATCAGGGTTGATGGCTGATTGCGGCAGTAGTCCATATGCGTCCTCGAGTAAACTACTCACAATCGGCATTCTGGTGGAGCCACCGACCAGCAAAATCATGTCTAAATCATCCGCGTCTGTCTCCGCGTCCCGCAGGACTTGCTCGACGGAATTTATCGTTTTGTCCAGTAAATCCTGAATCAATTCCACAAAAATGTCTCGCTCAATTTCTAGCTCAATGTGGAGCGGGACGCCCTCTTTTTCGGCGATGAATGGCTCTTTGAGCGTCGTGTAGGGCTGGAAAGATAGCTCCTTTTTGGCCTGCTCCGCCGCCCGGACCAGCCGCGTCCACGCCCAGCTATCTTGGCGCAGGTCAACTCCATGCTCTTCTGCAAATTGCTCGTTGACCCATTCCGCCAAGCGCAGGTCGAAATCATCTCCCCCTAGCTGGGTGTCGCCGTGGCTGGCTAGCACTTCGACCACGTCCCCCATTAGCTCGACCAGAGAGACATCGAATGTGCCACCACCGAGGTCGTAGACGAGGGCTAGTCTGTCTGTTTCGTCTTGTAGGCCGTAAGCCAGAGCGGCGGAGGTAGGTTCGTTGATGATGCGCACGACGTTTAGCCCGGCCAGTTCGCCCGCTTCTTTGGTGGCTTGGCGTTGGCGGTCGGTGAAGTAGGCGGGCACGGTGATAACGGCGTCGGTGATGGATTCCCCCACGGCCGTGTCCGCAATCCGCTTCATCTCCCCCAAAATCAGGGCCGACACCTGCGGTGGGTTAAACGTTCTATCCCCTAGGGTGACGGTCACAGTTTGCCCCATCTTGCGTTTAATCGAAGCCACCGTGTTGTCTGGCTCCACCAACTGCTGGTTGCGGGCGGGTGTGCCAATCAGCCACTGCTGTTTTTCGCTGTGGTAGCCCACCACCGAGGGAATCAGCTTTTCATTTCCTTTGCTTAAGACTTGCGGATGTCCATCTTTGACGATAGCGACTACTGAGTTGGTTGTTCCGAGGTCAATGCCGATGATATTTTTGCTCATGTGCGGTTTTTTTCCTTGTTTTAGGCGTTGGTTACACAAAGAATTAACCGCGGAGGGCGCGGAGAACGCGGAGGTTTTTTTGAGAAATTCTCCGTGTTCTCTGTGTTCTTTGCGGTTAATTTTGATAACGATAGCATTATTTGTAAACGACGACTTCAGCGTAACGCAGAATGCCCGTCTCGTCTTGGTATCCTTTTCGTTTTTCGGTGGCGATGCTGTTGGGGCGCGTGCCGTTTTGGACGGGGCGCATGCCCACGGCCGTGTGGCGATTCGGGTCAAACATCTCCCCCACGGCTGGAATTGGCGTCACGCCTTGCGCGGCCAGCACCCCCAGCAGATGCTCATGAACCAGTCGCAAGCCAGCCAGCCAGCCACGTAACGCTTGTCCCTCGGCCGTGGCGGGATGCTCGTGCAAAAACCGCATCCCACTGCGTAGGGCATTCTCCACACTATCCAGCACCGGCATCAGCGAGAGCAACAGCGCGTGCTGATTCGCCGCCGTTTTTTCCGCGACCAAATCTGCTACCGCCTGCGCTTGTTGCGCCTGTGCCGCTTCCAGCTTGTCCACCAGAGCCTGCCACGCCTCCGTTTGCTGTTCCGCCAGCAAATTCGCCTTCATCTGTGCCTTGCCCAGCTTCCGTATTTCCTGCTGGACCGCTTGCTCCTGTTCTGTTGTGGTGGTTAGTCCGCCCTGCCCTTGCTCCACACGCTGGAACAACTCGGTAATGGTTTGCCACATCTGTCGTTTATCGCTCATAGGAATTGGTTGGTCAGTTGGTTAGTAGGTTGGTAGCCCGCACCTCACGCCTTGATGGGACGCAAATCGCGGCTGAAATCTGTTGCGGTCAGGTCGGTATCAAGGGCTAACAAATTGAGAGCCAGTTGGCTGTCTACCTCTAAAAAGAGGCGACGATACCGTTTGCGCGGGGTCCATGCCAAGGGCGGCTGAAAAGAAAAGAGGTCAGTCTCTGCCCGGACTTTGTCCGTCCGCAATTTTTCATAGGCGGCGCGGATAATCTTGAATGATTCGGGGTCATTTTCGGGCGTATGCTCCCGCACCAGTTCAAAATAAGCCCGCTTGATTTGTCGCGCCGTGGCTTTGGCGTCAAGCCCCAGCACTTCATAAGGGTTATTGCTCGTCAGATTGGCAACTCTTTCTGTTTCGGGGATGTTTGCTTCTTGGTTGTTCATCATATGTTTACCAGATGGCGGCTACTTTTTCTTCAACGATGTCCCAACCGATAAATAGCAGTAAGGTTTTTATCAATCGGGGATACTCAAGGTGATGTCGGGCAAAATCAACCACATTTACCAGCCCACGACTCTCTTTACGTGCCAAGCGAGTGGCTTGGTTGAGGAGCCGGTTGGCGGCGCGATAATCATCTTCTAGCCCAGCCAGCAGAGCCAGCACGAGTGTGGTGTGGGCGGGATGATCCTTGTGTTTGAGCGCATCTTCAGCATAGGGACGAATGTCAGCGGGTTCGACCTGTTGTTTGAGTAGCTCACGTACAATATCGTACCGGATGGATTCACCTGCTCGGGCAACTTGGATCGCTTTATCAAAGAACGCCGTAACCTGTTCCTGCGGCTGTTTGCCGTCTAAGAATGTACCGCCTACCATGGTGTAGAACGAAGCATTGGCCGTTTGCGGATGTTTCTTTTCTACCTCTTTGATGAAGGCTTGCACGAGGTCTAGTAACTCACAATGCAAAAGCATATGGATGATATGGCGTTGTGTTTCAACCTCATGCCCATGCAGGTCTTTGAGCTGGTTTAGCGTCGCCTGCGCTTCTGGAAAATATGTTTCGTCTTCCTCGGCCAGCAAGAATAGGACACCTGCTTTGCTCACCAAGAATTCAGGGTCATGGGGGAAAAAGCGCAGGACTTTGTTCCAAAATTCAAGCCGCCCCTCGTCCGTAAAGAACAATATGCTGCTGCTTTCTGACTGTTCCGCATAATATTCGCGCAGATAATAAAGGGCTTCGACGTGATTTGGCTCTAGCTCTAAGATCTTTTCCCAATACTGGGTTACATAATTGCCACTGTGCCACCAGTAGCGCCCCAGGCTTTTGACCTCACCCATTTTGAGCAGGGCGGGAATGTATTCTGCGTTTCGGTCAAGAATGCGCTGTAGCTCATTGGTGGCCGCTTCTAGCCGTCCATTTTCAAGCAATGCCTCGGCCAGTTCCAGCCGCAGAGTAAGGTTGTCTGGCTCCAGCTTGACGGCTGATTTGTACATATTGATGGCTTCGTCGTATTCGCCCTCTTTGGCGTAATTTTCGGCGGTGCGACGCCATAGGCGGCTGATTTGCTCTTCAGTCAGGAAATTTTGGCTATCTGCCTTGCGGGGGCGGCGGCGTAGCACTTCCCGCCACGCTTCGGCGGCGCGAATATAATTTTCCCGCTTTTCGGCCACCAGCGCGATGTTAAAAGCGGTGTTGAGCGAGGGGTTGGTGGTGTGAACTTGCTCTAGTTTCTCAGCGGCTACTGACCAATTTTGGGCTTGAGCCGCTTGATAGCCATCGTGCTCTACAAAATATTCATATAGCTCACGGAGGGCTGGTTCAATGTCGCTCCCCGCTTCCTGCATGAGGTCATACGCTTGTATGATGGCGTTGCGGGCGGTTTTGAGGTCATTATCGGCGAGGCATTCGACGGCGTAGCGGTAGTGGGCTTGGCTGAGGTTGAAGCGTAACTCGGGCCAGCGTGCCCCTTTTTGCCATACGTGATGCCAATGCTGGGTGCTTTTGAGCCATGTTTCGCGTTCGGCGGCGAGGTTGCCCAGCAGGTAGTGGCCGATGATGGAGGCTTGGGGGCTTTTTTCTTGCGTTAATTTATGGAGTTGGGCTTCGCGGTCGGCGGCGTTTTGGTCGTAGGCGATGAGGGTTGACCAAAGCTGTTCTTGCCCATGTCCCTCGATGAGTTGGTAGGGGCGGCGTTGGAACTGTTGGGCTTGGGTCAGTTTGGCTTGCCATGTGGGGGAGAGGTGAGACCACACGGCCGTGTTTTCCCCCTCTACCTCCTGCCCCGTCGCCACATACACAAGTGCCAACAGAGGATACACCCGTTCCGCCAGCTTTTGCGCCTCGGGCGACTTTGAATCAGCTAGTATCTGTTCATAAAGCGGTTGTGCTTGCTCTACCTGCCCATTTTTATGCAGATGCCGCGCATAATGGTAGGCAATACGTGGTTCAGTTGGGAAAAGCTGGTGTGCTTTCTGCCACCATGCGGCGGTTGATTCATTCAGCCCGTGGCGCAGATACGCTTCGGCGATGGCGTCGTGCAGATTATCCGAGCGTTCCTCAGGGGGAACTTCTTCCCAAGCGTCAATGGCTTCGCGGTAATTCTTTTTTTTGAAAGCGCGACGTCCGGCGGCGACGGGGGTACTGGCTTGGCTACCAAAGCCTCGCTGGGTTTTTCTGCTCATAGGGTTATGTCCTATCCTCATCTGTACGGAAAAAAGACCCTCTGGCATTGAGTACCATGAGGGTCTGCAACTGGCGTTTATTCTACTACTGAACACGACCTTGTTCAAATTTACCACGAGTTATTAAGCGAAGCACCATCGATGCGGTGCGCGATTTGGTGCTTGGTTACGGGAAAAGTTGACAGTTGCCAGCGTGGGTGTTAGTTTTAATCCTTCTTAACGGGTGTTACCAAAAATAGCGTAGGGAGAGTGATGTGATGCGTCGAGCGATGTGGTGGCGGACTGGTTGGCTGATGTTATTTGTTTTTATGTTGCTGGGTTGCACGGCCGTGGAACCGACTCCGCCAGCAATTCCGACTGCTATACCGACTGAAATCAGCGTAGCGGCTGACCCCACGGCGACCGTCACTGTACCCTCCTCCCCCACAGCGACCGCCACCCCATCCCCTTTGCCCACCGCCACCAGGACTCCCTCCCCCACCGTAACAGCCACTCCTTCCGCTACCGCCACGCCATCCATCACCCCGACTAATACGCCGCCGCCACCGCCCACTTTCACCCCCACCCCAGCTATTCCCCAACTACCTATCGGGCAACTCAACGCCGATTTGGTCGAGCGTGAAATCGCGGTTGTGGGGCAAATCACGGCCGTGGACAGCTTTTCACGCGGCTACAGATTTACGCTGAACGACGGCACGGGGCAAACTACCTTACTGCTATGGGAAAACGTGTATGATGATGCGTGGGACGCGCCCCAACTTAAGCGTGGCGCGTCGATACGGGCGCAGGGTATTTTAGAGCTATACGAAGGAGCGTTGCAGATTGTGCCCCGTTTTGGCAGTCAGGTAAAGGTGCAGAGTCCTACCACGGCCGTGGTTCCCCCCCGCCCCATCGGGGATTTGGGGAATCATGTTGGGGAGTTGGTCATGGTGACGGGAACTGTCATAAGGGTGCAAGGTGGAGCCAATAACACCACAATTGTCCTCGCCGATGATAGCGGCGAAATCGCAGTTTTTATCTGGGACAATACGTTTCAGCGCATCGTCAATAAAGAAGCGTTGGGCATGGAAGGGACGCGAGTACAGGTGGTGGGTCAGGTCTCTATCTTCCGCTCCAATCGCCAAATTATCCCGGCCGTGCCGCATGACGTGACCGTTTTGCCCTAATAGGGTTTTGCGTTTTCTCTCAAGATAAGGAATATATCGCTCGTGTCATTTTCGCCTAACTTTCTTCCCCAAGCTACAAAACGATTAACGTTGAGACGCTTCATCGAGGCTGACTTTGAGCGATTTCTCGCCTATCGTCAGGATGCAGAAGTTGCGCGGTTTCAAGGCTGGTCAATGCTCGCCGAAGAGGAGGCGCGAGCGTTTATTGGGGAAATGAACCTAGCGGTCATGGGGATTCCAGGCGAATGGTTTCAAATTGCTATCGCGGAGAAACAGTCCAACTTGCTGGTGGGCGATATTGGTCTATGCGTTTTGGCTCAAGAGCCGACCACCGTCGAAATAGGGTTCACGTTAGCCCGTACAGAACAGGGCAAAGGGTCTGCCCACGAAGCCGTTCACGCGTTGATACGGGTGCTGTTCGCGCAGGAACAGGTCAGTAAAATCGTAGGTATAACAGATACACGAAATAAACCGTCTATCAACCTGTTGACTCGCCTCGGCATGAATTTGGTTCGTTCCGACGAGGTGATGTTTAAGAATGAATTATGCGTCGAGCACACCTTTGAGTTGGAAAAGGGCGTGATTCGTTAGCTCAATCCGCGAGCCACTGCTGGGTATGGGGCAACATATACGCTCCACTCCGCGTAAGCTGGGGGCCTGCGAGCAGGTCTTGCAGGGTCGTTACGCCACTGAGAATGGGTAAGGCGGTCACCAGAACCAGAATTGTGAGCATAATGACCGCCCCACGGCCGTGGACATACCGCACCAGCGGCAACGCCGTCACCACCGGCAACCCCATCGCCAACACGAGCCGCCCTGTATAGAGCCATGCCCAATTAGTCAACGTCAAGGGGGGCAAATTGACCAACAGCCACCCCGCCAACGGCCCAAAGACACACATCATCAACCACCACGCCCCGATTTTGTCTGCCCAATTCCCCCGCTCCTCCACAAAGGTGTGATACTCAGGGCGATTCGCAAAAAACAGCCCCACCCCTCTCAGCAAGCCCAACGCTACAAAGAAAACGGTCACCCCCCAGCCGAAGTCAGGCACATGCCCCATATTGAGCCAAAAAAGAAGCGGGATAATTATCCCTGCCCAAATAGCAAAAGCGACAGCCCGAGCAATGTCGCGGGTTAATTCTTTCTTCTTGTTCATCTATGCGAATTTATTTTGTGCTCATGGCGCTTCCCAACACGCGCCTGCTTTTTGCTTCTCACTTTTCACTACCTATTCGCTTCGGCAATAAGCTGATTTAGCCTGTCCCGCAAAGCGGTAACTGCCTCGAGAGATTCTTGGTTATTAGCCAGAATTAGCCCCACTTCAGGCAAGGCTTTTTCATCCATTTTTTCGATGGAGCGCAGAACACGATGGACGGATTTGCCGAATTTGGCGACCCATTCTGTGTTTGAGGGAGATGTGCGTTGGGGTTTGGACACGGCCGTGTTTCCCCCCTGCCCCGTTTCTGGCGGTAGCAACTGCTTTTCAATGTACTGATTTAGCCGTCCATTACTGCTATCCTCTCCATTACCGCGCCACTCCACCAGTTTCATCAGAGCCGGCAACTGGTACTCAGGATACTTCGACAGCTTATCCACTAAGGGCCGCACCGCCCGCTCGGGCAAATCATGTTGCGCAATCAAGCCAATCACTTCATCGGTGAGCTTCAGCACATTGATAATGCGCAGGCGATAATTGTTCGAGATACCCAACCGGTCTTCCACATCCCGCCACGGAACCAACTTCGGATTGTCCCGCGACATTTCGGCGCGTACTGCTTCCAAACCCAGCGCATTTTCCACCACCGACAAATCCGTCCGCGCCTGATTCTCTATCCATTGGTCGGCGCGTACATTGGCATCCCCTTCCTCTATGATGGCGCGAATCGTTTCGGGGCTAGCCGCATCCGCCCCGATGGTTTCATTATGCAGAATAAGCCACAGATGCGCCCACCAGCGACGTTCCCCTGTGCGAATTAGGTAGCGCACATGAGCAGGAAAGCTGTCATCTTCAACCGAGCGCAAGGTGACGGGTGAAATCAGGTCACGCCAAGAAATGGTGGTCGCCAACTGCTCCAAATCGGCTACGGCTTGTTTATGAGCTTGGCTCGCTTGACTGCTTTTGCCCTGTGCTAGCCACTCGGCCAAAATGCTGGGCGGGCTTTGTTCACCAGAAAAAAGTTTGTTATATAGATTAGGTGAGAGCAGTTTGCGCGGCTGTTTGGGGTCAGGCATGATGTCGAGCGTGGGAATGCGCCGCGTGCCTTCGGGGGCGCGATAGCTGTTGTCTTGAAAGAGCTTACTGATGCCAATTCCTGTTTGCCCCTTCTGTTTTTTGAGTGCCATGTTATCTACCTCTTAACTCATTGACCGCCTGCACATAAGCGGCCGCGCCGCGTGAGGTCGGTTTGTATGAAAACACGTCTAGTTCTAGCAAATTGGCCTCGTCAATGACGGTCAGCAAGGGAATGGCTGGCAAAAGTAGGTCGCCGTAATATTGCTGGAGTTCGTCTAGCGTATGGCTGGAGACGTCTGTATTGCGCACCATAGTCGGCAATACCCCCGAGAGCCGTAAATAGGGATTGCCTTCTTGGGCACGCTGAATGGTGCCATTGAGATAGTTGAGGCCAATAATTGGAAATGCCCCTGGGCTAACGGGAATGACGACCTCTTCAGCGCACATCAAGGCGTTGTGGGTGAGCGCACCTAGGCTAGGGGGGCAATCAATGACGATGAGGTCGTACTGGGTCAAGAAAGGGCGAATGGCATTTTTCAGGCGATATTCCCCTCGAAATACAGTGTTAAGCATTGGTTCAACCACGGCTAATTCAAGATGGGCGGGCAAGACGTGGATGTTTTTTTCGGGGAACGTTTTACCTTTATAGGTGAGTTCGGGCAGGGTGGCCGAAACGAGCGTTTCCTCGGCCGTGGCTTCTTCCATCAGGACTTCTTTAATGGTGGGGATGTTAGATTGGCGGGGGCCAGCGGCGAATTCTGTACCAATTAACACGGCCGTGGCGTTGGCCTGCGCATCTGCATCTATAAATAGCACACGGTCACTTGGCAGAGCACGTGCCCAAATGCAGGCAAAGTTAATGGCTGAGGTTGTCTTGGCCACGCCACCTTTTTGGTTAGCAAAGGCAATGATTCTGGGCATGGGGGTATCCTTTGAGTGGGTGAACTGATAGGTTTTCTTACTATGGCAAAGCTTATCATAAGATGGGTGATTGGTACAACATTCTGCCCATGGGCAGAATTCACCCCCCTACCCTGTTGCTTTGTGTCTGATAATCAGCACTGTGCCAGAGGTGGCACGGCCGTGAAGACAAGCACGGCCGTGGGGTAGGGGGGTCTTCAAGACAACTAAAACAAAATTTGACAGACTCCCATTTTGGAAACCCGTTGCCCAAAATTCTGCCCATGGGCAGAATTTTGCTAGTTTAGTCAGTCAGCCAAGACCCGATTGGATTTCAAAAGTCAGCCCAATTTTTGAACACCAGTTAGCGGGAGCCTAAAAAACTTTGATTCGCGTAGATTAACCATTGGTAATTTGTCTAAACACAAGATAAACTCTGCTCTACTTGAACCCTGAACCCTGAACCCTGAACCCTGCATCTTGAACCTTGAATCCTGCCCCAAACGAGCAAAATTATGAGCAATGAGCATGAAGAAACAAAAGAGAATGCCCTGCACTCCCTCGTCGAAAAAACAGTCCTCTTCTACGATGACGAAATTAAGCTGGTTATCGTCCAACAAGGAAACCAACAACAGGCGTTTGTGCCCGTTCGTCCCATTTGTGAATTTTTAGGCGTTACTTGGTCTCCCCAACTCCGCCGCATCAACCGCGACCCTATTTTGTCTGAGGTAGCGACCTCTGTGACCGTTACGGTCACAGAGAGTGGGCAGAGAGGTCAAATGCTCTGCTTGCCTATTGATTATCTTAATGGCTGGCTGTTTGGCATTAACGCCACGCGGGTCAAAGAGGAGATACGGGAGCGACTGCTTCGCTATCAGCGAGAATGCTACCAGACATTGGCGCAAGCGTTTGGCGGGACGCAAGTTGAAGAGGCCACTTCACCGACGTTAGCCGCGCTGGGACAAGTGCGAGAAATGGGTATGGCGATTGTGCGCATGGCCGAGGAGCAGATGGCCTTTGAGCGACGGCTGGCCCAAACGGAAAATCGCATTGACCAAGCGGCCGTGGTCTATGGGGATTTGACCAAGCGGGTGCGCCTGTTGGAGCAGAAGATGCTTCCCGGCAACCCCATCACCGAGGAGCAGGCCAGCCAAATTAGCCAAGGGGTAAAAAGCGTGGCCTTGGCGTTGGGCAAACAAACGAGCCGCAATGAGTTTGGTTCTGTTTATGGGGAGCTGTATCGGCGGTTTGGCATTACGAGCTATAAGCTGTTGCCCACCAGCCGCTTTGCCGAGGCAGTGGCCTTTTTGACGGAGTGGTATTTAGAGCTAGACACGGGGGAAGATGTGCCGTTTTAGTGGTCATACTGGATGAGTTCTGTGCCAGACCCGTAAAACTTGGTGTTGTGTGGGTCAGATTTGGTGAGGATGTGGTCGGATAACACGGCCGTGTACAATCTCCTCGCCGCCATTCCCGGCCGAGCCGACCCTGTGACCATGTGCATTGCCCCCAGCGGGTAGGGGGGATTGATCCTGTATAAAACGAAAAAGGACGCCTGTTATTTCGCATAGGCATCCTTTTTCGTGTGTCTTTTCCTCCGCGCCTCCCAGCACAGCACAAGCATCGGCGACGTTAGTCAGGTAGTGATGACCTCACGCTTATTCACGGCGGGGGTAGGGGGATGCGGTTGTACCCACGGCCGTGGGCACAACCCTTCTCTCCATATCCAGCGCGGGAGCCAGATAAATCGGTCCCGCGATATTGTTATAAGCCGTGCCATCCACCTCATGCCGTTCTAACACCCCGCCAAACTCTCTGTCTAAATTGAACGAATCCACATGCACATAGAGCGGCACAGCGGTGGGAATCTCCCCGCTGTGTGTGCTGTGCATGGCGGAGGCCGAGGCGACCTCGAGCAGGAGCGTGACGCTTTCGCCGGGGGCGAAACTGGTGGTTATCCCCCACGCCAAATTCGTTCCGCCGAGATCGTCACTGGTTTGGTTCACGGCCGTGGGGGGCGTCGTCGGGTTAATGAACAAATCAAGCCAGAACGGTGTGGTCACAGGGGCAAGGCCCTCATTGCGAATCGTGATAGATACCTGCCCGGCCGTGGCCGTGACGCTCTCAATGATTAAATCGGGCAGAGGTTCCGTATCGGCCACCTGCACCAGTGGGAGATAGGCCATATGAAGCGTCAACGTCACCGTCGCCGTCGCCCCAACCTGAAGCGCGGCTCCCGCCGTGGGCGTGGCCGTCACCGTGACGCTGTTGCTCAGAGGGCCGGGCAAATCTGCGGCGAGAACAGTGTAACTGCCGCTCACGCTTAGCGACGCCCCGGGCGCGAGGTCGCCGCTCAGGGCAAAGTCGCTGGGCAAGCTGGTCACACTGCTCAGGTCGTGCAGGGTGACATCGCCGTTGTTGTGCAGGGTGAGGGTAAAGGTCACGGTCTCACTGGGGCGGGCTAGCTCAGGCACGGCCGTGAGTGTGACCAACAAACTCGGCGCACTGGTCACCGTCACCGTGAAACTATCCTGCGCCGTCACCAGTTCATTAATCGGCGACGTGCCCGTCACTGTAACGCTGTTAACCAGCGGGCCGGGCAGGTCACTTTCGCTGACGGTATAGGTCAGAATCCTCGTGGTCATGCCCAGTGAGGGCAGGGTATCGGTCAGCAGGGGCACGGGGCCGAGGGGGGTATCCACGGCCGTGATGCCCGTTAACGTCACATCCCCCACATTCATCACCGTGTAGGTGTAGGTCAGCACCCCATTCATGCCCACACTGCCCACGTTGGCTTCTTTGATGATGTGAATGGCGGGCTGACTGGTCAGAATGACCGCCGCCCAGTCGCTATCTTGCACCACATTGCCCAGCGGCGATGTGCCGCTGACAATGACCGTATTGAGCAACGGCCCCGGCAAATCCGCTTCGGCGACGGTGTAGAACAAGGTCGCGCTGATGCTTTGGCCCTCGGTCAAGCTGATGGGTTGAGCCAAAACCAAACCAAGCTGGTCATCCAGCGGATTAATGCCGCTCAACGGCACGTCGCCGCTGTTGGTCAGGGTGTAGGTGTAGGTGATGAGGTCGCCGATGTTGGCGGTGGTCGGATTGGCCGCTTTGTGGATGGTGATCTCTGGCTCTTGCACTGTCACCATGACCGTATCGGGCGAGCTGGGCTGACCAAAACTATCTGTGACCACGAGGGTGAAGGTTAGCACGGTGCGCCCCATCGGGCTGGTGAAGGTGGGTTGCACGGCCGTGTTATCGCTCAACAGTACCGGCACACCTCCCGTTTGCGTCCACCCAAAAGTCAGCGGCAAATGCCCATCGGGGTCGGTTGAGCCACTGCCATCCAGCGCAACGGCTTGATTCACTTCCGTCGTCTGGTCACTACCTGCATCAGCCACAGGTGGCTCATTGGTGATGGTGACGAGGGTTGTGGCGGTTTGGCTGTTGGTCTGATTCGTTGCCGTGACGGTCGCCGTAAAGGTTCCCGCCGTGGCATAAACATGGCTGGGCAATGCGCCCGCGCCGCCGTTGCCGTCCCCAAAGTCCCACGCATAGCTGACATTACTGCCCGTCGCAATGGTGGCCGTGAAGCTGGTCGTTTGGCCGAGGGTGGTGGGGCTACTGCTCGCCGCATTGAGGTCACTCACCGCCACATCTTCTACGGTGATAACCACCGTATCGGGCAGACTGGCGAGGCCAAAGCTGTCTGTGACCACGAGGGTGAAGGTGAGAACGGCGGGGCTGGTGGGCGCGGTAAAGGTGGGCGAAACGGCCGTGTTATCGTTCAAAATCACGGCCGTGCCCCCTGTTTGCGCCCAGCCGTAGGTCAAGGTTTGGCTGAGGTCTTCATCATAGGAGCCAGTGCCGTCCAGGGTGACCAGCGTGTTGACCGCAACCGTCTGCTCCGCGCCAGCGTCGGCGACGGGCGGATTGTTGCTAAAGGTAGCCGTCACCACTTTGGCACTGTCCATGACGATGGTTTCGGGGTTGATTGTGCCGCTTAAATCGCCGCTCCAAGCGGCAAAGCTCCAGCCGGGGTCGGCCACGGCCGTGAGCGTCACTACCGAACCAGCCAGATAAGCGGCTTCGTCTGGCTGTGGTGTGACCGTCCCTTGCCCCGCGATATTGATTTGCAGTAGGAAAGCGATTAGTTCATACGCGCCCATATCCACGGCCGTGCCCATAATGCGCGGGTTGCCGTCTAGGTCGGTAGCCACGCCCACGACAGCATCATTACCAGCATCAAAGGCTGGTGAACTGGCTTGCAGGCGCAGGTTGCCCGCCGTTGTGGGCGCGGTTGCCGGATTGGGCGTTTCAATAAAGAGCGGATTGGCGGCGATATTGTTGCCATTATCCGTACCGATGGCACCGACCCAGCTCCCGCTTCCTCCTGAATTGGCAATGAGGCTGTAGCTGAATGTAGGCGTACTAGAGTTATTAAACACCGAAGCTGAGGCTGTAGTAGTCTCTCCAGTAGCTGAATTGTTCCAAATAATGCTGTTCGTTACCGTGGGGGAGGAAAAGACATTGTACATCCCGCCACCGTCGCTTCCTGCCGAATTCCCCGAAAAGGTGCTGTTCGTTACCGTGGGGGAGGAAGATTGATTGAACATCCCGCCACCCCGGGTTCCTGCCGAATTTCCCGAAAAGGTGCTGTTCGTTACCACAGGGGAGGAGGAATTGTTATTGAACATCCCGCCACCGTCTCTTTCTGCCGAATTTCCCGAAAAGGTGCTGTTCGTTACCACAGGGGAGGAGGAATTGTTATTGAACATCCCGCCACCGTCTCTTTCTGCCGAATTTCCCGAAAAGGTGCTGTTCGTTACTGTGGGGGAGGAAGAATGATTGAACATCCCGCCACCGTTGGTTCCTGCCGAATTTCCCGAAAAGGTGCTGTTCGTTACCGCAGGGGAGGAACCAATATTGAACATCCCGCCACCGTTGCTTCCTGCCGAATTCCCCGAAAAGGTGCTGTTCGTTACTGTGGGGGATCCGCCGTTGTTGTACATGCCGCCGCCGGAGTGATTGGGGCTGAAAGGATCGACCGATGTGGCGTTTGCATTTCCCATGGTGATGGTAAAGCCGTCTATCACGGCCGTGGCGTTCGTGCCAGAGCCAGTCACTACGGAGTAAGCGTTGCCGTTAAGGGTTCCAGAGTTGTTAATATCTCCACTAAGGGTGGTGATATTCGTGGCCCAGTCGCGCTGGTCGCGCTGGGTTTCCGTGCCCACAAAGCCGCCGTAGAGGGCCACGCCATTCCTGAGCCTGAAAGTGGCCGTGCGCGCGGTGGGGTCATCGGTGGGTTTGTAAGTCCCGGCCGCGACCCAGATTTCGCACGGCACAGTGACGGCCAAGGCGTCTTGCAGGTCGCGGTAGGCACTATCCCAACTCAGGCCGTCGCCCGGCAAGCTGGCGTTGCGATCCACGAACCGCACGCCGCCGGCCGGGCAGGTTGTGGCTACGGCCTCGTAGGCGCCGAGATCGATGGTGGTGTTGATGATGCGCACATTACCGGCCAAGTCGGCAGGGGTGCTGTTGGCCGCGTTGTTGCCGACATCAATGGCCGGCGAACCGGCCCGCAGGCGCAGGTTGCCGGCGGTGGTGGGGGCGGTTGCCGGATTGGGCGTTTCAATAAAGAGCGGGTTGGCGGCGATATTGTTGCCACCATTCGTACCTATGGCATTGTCCCAACTCCCGCTTCCTCCTGAATTGGCAATTAGGCTGTAGCTGAATGTAGGAACACTACTGTTTAGATTAAACACCGAAGCTGAGGTTGTAGCAGTAGTTCCATTAGCTGAATTGTTCCAAATAATGCTGTTCGTTACCGTGGGGGATCCGCCGGTGTTGAACATCCCGCCACCGTTGTCCCCTGCCGAATTTCCCGAAAAGGTGCTGTTCGTTACCGTGGGGGAGGAGGAAGTATTGTACATCCCGCCGCCGGAGCGACTGGGGTCGAAAAAATTGCCCACTGTGGCGTCTGCATTGCCCATGGTGATGGTAAAGCCGTCTATCACGGCCGTGGCGTCCGTGCCAGAGCCAGTCACTACGGAGTAAGCGTTGCCATCAAGGGTTTCAGAGTTGTTAATATCCCCACTGAGGATGGTGATATTCGTGGCCCAGTCGCGCTGGTCGCGCTGGGTTTCCGTGCCGGCAAAGCCGCCGTAGAGGGCCACGCCGTTCTTGAGCGTGAAAGTGGCATCTCTATCGGTAGTGACAGTGGTGGGTTTGTAAGTCCCGGCCGCGACCCAGATTTCATCGCCGGCGGTGGCCGCGCCCAAGGCGGCTTGTAAATCGGTAAAGGCGTTGGCCCAGCTTGTGCCGTTATTGGCGCCGACAGCGTTTTCATTGACGTAGATGATGTGGCTAGAAAGGGGAGTGGGGTTGCCCGAGGCGGGGCTAGCATTCCCGCTAAAAAGCAGGGCGAAAATAAAAAGAAGGCTGGAAATAAGGCGGGCAGGGGTTTGCTTAAACATTTTGTTTTCCTTGACGAGGCTAGCTATCAACAGCGAATGCGTTCATCTAATAAATAAGCTTCGTGCATTAGGGTAGTTCGGCAGGAATGGTGACTATTTGACCATGGGCGGCGGGTAGATGGAAGGGATCGGTGGTTGTCAGCAGAGGCCCGGTTTCGGTGGCGAAAATTTGCCAGCGAAAGGGGCCTTTGCCCAAATCGTCGGGAGCGACCCACCATGTTTTGCTTTGCCCGTTGGGGGTGCGTTCGTCGAGGTGGCCGCGCCAGCCTTCTACGTCGTGCCAATCGCCGAGGGCGTCTTGCCACTGCACGATGCTCCACATGGTGCGGGAGCCGTTGGTCACTTGCAGGGTGATGGTTCCGCCTTGGCGGGGAATGGGGGTAGCCACGGCCGTGGGCAGGGGTACGCTCGTGGCCGTCGGCTCGACTGTGGGGCGGGGGGGCAGGTCAGGTGGGGCGGCCGTGGACACGGCCGTGGACAAGAGGCTAAGAACCAAAAAAAAGCCAAGAGCGGACACAATAAAAAGCATGCGTTGGGCAGGGGGGATGTGCGACATAGGGTTATTTTCCTTGGGTGAAAGGGTGAACCGCTATGATAACGGGTTTATGTCGCTTGCCCACCCTTCTTTTTAGGTATTTTGGGGGATGGGAATGTCATGCGCGGGGCAGGGCAATTAGCAGAGGATGGCTCCCCATCGCCGTTGCCCTATGGTGCTTTTAACGCTGGTGATTGCTGGTATCACTGTCGGCATGTTCGGACAGCAACGCTTCGAGTCGTTCAATCAGCCGGGGCCAATCGCGGAAATAGAGGGCTTCGCCGCTGGGCAGGTGCTGGAGCTTGCCGCGCCATTCGACTTGGTCGGGGCGCACTTCTTCGCGCCAGACGTTTAACAGGAAGTGGTGTTGGGGATTAGGTGAGGGCATGATGGGGCGGGGCTAAATCGGCTGAATGGGTGAATGCTGACAATACTATGTCTATACAGCATAGTTAGCCAGCGTTTCCAAAGCGTTTGGCGGCGGCGATTTGCTGGTTGAGGCGAGCTTGTTGGAACTGACCCACGGCCGTGGGTGGGAGTTTTGCCCCGATTTCGGCGACGGCTTGGGCGGCTTGGTTGAGATAGAGCCGAGCCTGCTCATCCGCCCCATCATCCCCGACGGCGTCCCACACCTGATAAGCGGCAAAGTAGACCCAGCGGCGGTGTGTGGGGTAATTTTGCTCTTCGCCCAACATAGTCAGCGCGGCGGCGATATGCGTTTGCGCCTCGCGCAACTGCCCTTCGGCCAAAGCGGCCAAGGCCAAACTCGCCAAACTTTCGGCCAGCTTGAGCCGTTCGCCCAGCGTCCGCCACAGGGCACAGGTCGCTTGCAGAACGTCGCGGGCGGCGGCGGGCTGGTTTTGGTTTAGATACACGAGACCTAACCCGTGCAGGCTGTTGGCTTCGCCTCGTTCAAACCCTTTGGCGCGGTTCAGGGCCAGCCCCTCTTCATAATAGCGGCGAGCTTCTGTGATTGCGCCCATTTCCCGGTGTGCTTCGCCCAAATTATTGAGGTTCATGCTGAGGTCGCGCGGGTTGTTTAGCTGTTGAGCAAGGGTGAGTGCCCGGCCGAACCAAGACACGGCCGTGGCATAATCTCCCAACTCATAAGCGATGTTGCCCAGCAAAATTTGTTGCACCCACTGGTTATGGCGGTCGTCGAACGTTTCGGCCGTGGCTAATAGCTCCCGATGCGTTTGGCGAGCCGTTTCATAATCGCCCATCATTTTTAGAGCCAACGCCCGTCCGCTGAGGGCACGCGCTTCGTAGGGGGTGGCCTGTAGCTCGCGGAAAATGGCGGCCGCCTCGGCGTGCATGATGGCCGCTTGCGGGGCGTCGCCTGCCTCAAGCGTCAGATTGGCGAGCTTGTCCAGGGTGGAGGCGGTGCCAAAATGATGACCCACGGCCGTGAACCGTTCATGCGCCGCTTCGACCCAGCGTCGCGCTTGGTGATAATCCCCTTTGTTGCGAGCCACTCGCGCCAGCGTCTCTAAAAAAGCGGCCTCTCGCGCCCCGTCGCCCGCTTCCCGCGCCCACGTTAGCCCCGCTTCGGCCAACGCTTGGGCGGTGGACTGGTCGCCTTGGAGCCAAGCCAACTCGGCGCGACGCCAAGCGACTTCGGCTTGCCAGTGGGGATTATTTTGGACGTCGGCCAGCGTTTGCAGGTGGGCTAAATCAGCTTCTAGGGCGGCTTGGTCGCTGAGCGCGTACCACGCTTGGGCACGGCCGTTAAGGGCGTCGTACTGCGCCGTGGTTTGTGCGGGGTCAAGCTGGTCAAGATGCTCGAGGGCTTGGCTGAAATGGGTGACAGCTTCCCGATAGGCGAACCGATTGAGGGCTAATTGGCCCGTTTGCAGGGCGTAGCGAGCCGCTTCGCTGTGTCGCCCGGCGCGGGCGGCGTGGTAGGCGAGGGCGCCAATGGTTTCGTCGCGTGGCGGGTGGAGGGCGTCGAGCACACGGCCGTGTAACCAGCGGCGACGGGCGGGACTCAGCCCCTCATAGACGACCTCACGCAGTTTCTCATGGCTAAAATCGTACCCCTGCTCCTCACGCGGCATGACGATGCGCCTTTGCCACAACTCATCCAGCGCAGTTAACAGCTCATTTTCGCCGAGGTCGCTGGCCTGTCCCACCACATCAAACGTAAAGGAGCGACCCATCACGGCCGCCAAACTGGCCACCTCTCGCGCCGTGGCGGAAAGCTGAGCGAGGCGGCTTTCGAGCATGGCCTGCACATTGTCGGGCAGGGGCAAGGGGCTGGTCTGGTTTAGATCCCAATCGCCCCCCTGCATGGCGCGGGCGGTCTCTACTATAAAAAGGGGGTTGCCCTCGGTGTGGCGAAAGAAGGCGTCGGCCGTGGGGGAGGCGGGCAGATGGGGCAGGAGTTCGGCGGCTAACACGGCCGTGTCGGCGGGCGAGAGTCGTGTGAGGGAGAGCGTGGTCAGCCGCTTAAGCTGGCGTCCCGTGGCGAGCAGGGCATCGAGGCTGGGATTGGGGATCTCTTCGCGGCGATAGGTGGCGAGCAGGAGCAGGCGGAGCGGCGGGGGACGATGCAAAAGGGTGTGGAGCCAGGCCAGCGTCTCTTCATCACACCATTGCAGGTCATCCAGCAGGAGCAAAAGGGGCTGACGTGCCGTTTGCAAGGCTTGGGTGAGGGCGGTGAAAAAGCGTCGCTGTTGCCACGCTTCGGTAAGGGAGCCGGGCGGGGATAAGCTGGGGTCGTCGAGCAGAAGTTGGGGGCGCAGGCGGGCTAATTCGGTGCGCCATAGGGGGGGTAAGCGGTCGAGCGGCAGTGCTTTGAGCCACCCCGCGAGGGGGGCGAAGGCGAGTTCGGCTTCGGCGGCGTAACAACTGGTCACGGCCGTGGTCGCGCCTTGGCGCCGCACCCACGCCAGCAGTTCGTCGGCTAAACGGGTTTTGCCAATGCCCGCTTCGCCGCTCAGCAGAGCGAGGGTGGGCGCGGGGGTTGTCGCTTCGGGCGGCTCGGCGGCGGTTTGCCGCCAGAGGTTGGTTAGCTGTTGCCATTCGGTTTGGCGTCCGATGAGGGTTGGTTCTTTGGTTGGGGCGTTGGCTTCGCTTTTGGCTGGGCTGTCGTGCGGGGCAAGGGGTGGGGTAGGGGTCATCAACCGCTGGTAGGCGGTTTGGGTGGCGGTGCTGGGGCCGATGTCTAGCTCGCGGCGCAGGGTGGCGACGCATTGGTAATAGACGCGCAGGGCGGCGGCGCGGTCGCCGCTTTTCGCATAGAGGTGCATGAGCTGGCGGTAGCTGGTTTCGCTGAGGGGGTCGGTTTCGAGAAGCTGGCGGCTGATTTGCACGGCCGTGGGGTAATCTTCTTGGGCGGCAGCGAGTTCCACGGCCGTGGTCAGCGCCTGTCGAAATAGCTGACCCAGCCGCGTGCGCTCGGATAAAATCCAGTCGTCGTAACAGCCCGGTAGGAGGTCGCCTTGGTAGAGGGCGATGGCTTGCTGGAGGGTGGTGTAGGTGGTGGCGGGGGACACGGCCGTGTGGGCGTCGGTCACATATTGTTCAAAGTCGGCTACGTCTAAGCGCAAGGGCACGTCGGTGCGCCACGTGAGGCTTTTGGTTTCGATGTGCAGATATTCGTCCACCGTGGGCCACACTTGGCGCAAGCGGTGGAGCAGATTACGCAGGTTGGTGCGGGCTTGGGCTTCGTCGGAGTCGGGCCAGAAGGTGAAGGCGATGTGGTGGCGCAGTTGGGGCACGCCGCGATGGAGGAGCAGGTAGGTGAGCAGGGCTTGCAGGCGGGTGCTGTCGAGGGCGGCTACTGGCTGGCCGTTTTGCCGCACGACAAAATCGCCCAAGAGCTGGATGTCTGTGGTCTGTGTCATGCGATTTATTATAAGCTATGTGGGGGCGGGGAGGGGGGGAATGTGGGGTGAAAAGTAAGAAGCAAGAAGTTAGAAGTAAGAAGTGGTTTGCGTGCTCAACGGGGGCTGTTAGATGAACGCATCTTCTCACTTCTCACTTTTCACTTTTTACTGCTCACTTCTCACTTAGCTTAATGCCTTATTCCACACGGCCGTGTGGCAAATAAGGCGGCGCCGTGGCTGGCTCAACCCCGTATTGCGTCAGCAGGACATGGGTCAGTAGAGAATACAGCCCCGCGTGGTTCAGAGGTGGCTCGGTGATGGTTTTGGTGTCGAGGCCCGGCTGGAAGCCAAGGGGGAGGAACGCCTCGGCCAGGGCGGGGTCTTGGGTGATGATGTGGATGGGGGTGTCCCAGCCGTCGTTGTAGTTGGCGACGCGGGCGGGCTGGTGGTCTCCGATGATAATGTAGAGGTCGTTGGCACGGCCGTGTGCCACCACCTGCGTCATCGTCCCCTGAAGCTGACCCGCCATCGCTTGCCAATACCGCTGGCGCAAAACGGGATGAGGCACGCGCTCCGTCTCGAACGGCGGCTGGGGCAAGGTGGGGAACTCTTGCCAATCACCCAGCACGGGGGGCAGGGGATGCCACGGATAATGGGAGTTTTGGCTGATGTAGAAGAAGAAATGGGGGTCGCTCTGCGCCCGCATCTGCGCCTGCATGTAGCCGAGGGCGTACTGGTCAGGCAGGGCTGGCCCCCAGCCGTAAAGTGGCCCTTCATAAGCGAGCTTATCAAATTGCCACCACTCATCAATGCCGTAAAACCGCTGGTAGCGTTGCCACTCTATCTCGTTCAGCAGGTCGGAATTGCCCGAAATGCTGTAGCTCCGATACCCTTGCTGGCGCAGATAATTGGGCAAATTAGGTAGGGTTTCGTTTTGGTAACGGTTGAGCAGAAGCAGGTATTGGGCGTGGGCGTCAATGGGCAGACCCGACATGGCGCTGGTGTACGCTAGCCACGAGCCGCCACCCCAAGTGGGGGAGTTGCTCCGGCTGGAGACAACGTGCCATCCTTCTTCGTCCAGTTGCCGGTCGAGCCGCCGCAGAAGGGCGACGTAGTTGGCGCGAAAATCGTCCCGCTGATAGAGAACGCTCCCGTAGGATTCGATGAAAATGAGATAGATGTTGGGCTTGATGGCGAGGTCGGCGGGGCCTTCTTCGTAGAAGGGAGTGAGCCGGTCACGAGTGAATTGTTGGCTGGCAAGTTGGGCTTCGCGGGAGAGGTGGAGGTTGTAGCTGAGTTTGCTAGTGAGGCTACCCACGGCCGTGGTCGGGGCGTACATCTCAGACTGTTTATGTAGAAGCACGGCCATGGGCCATACCAACAGCACAAGCAATCCCCAGCGCGTGGCGTGATGGATTTCCCCTAGCATTGGTTGCCCCACGAGGCCATAAATGAGCAAAATCAGCAGAGCCAGCCCGCCGAGCAGGGTGAGTATGCCCAGCAGATAGAGGGTGGGGGGTAAATTGAGGCTGGTCAGAACATACAGCAGGCCGTCCCGAAAGAGGGGGTAGTCGTTGTACCAGATGGGGTCGAGCAGGTAGTAGGAGCGAATAAACCCTTCGTATAGCGAGTGAGTCAACAAAAAGCTGTATAGCCCCACAAAGAGGGGGATTGACCAAGGCCACGGCCGTGGACGCCACCACACCCACAGAGCCACCAGCCACGTGAATTCCAGATGGAGCCGCCACGGGTCGAGGTTGGGGCGGTCGTAGAGGAGGGTTGACCAGAGGGGGGACACGGCCGTGTCTAGTTCCGGCCACAGCGTCGTTTCCTCTATAAAAAAGTAGTAGTAAGGCGCAAACAGTAAAAAATTCAAACCCCCAAACAAGAGCCAAAAGAGAATATTTAACCCTAGCTGTCGCCCTTTAGACGGTGGGGGAGGGGCAGATGATTTAAACGTTGATGTCATGGAGTACGTGTTTTGAGAGTTACCAGTGAACCTATTGTAAGTTTAGAAATAAATCGGGTGAACAGGGGGATTATCTTAGGGGCGGGGCGGGGCGGCGCGGTAATACCTGTCCCAAAACGGCTCAACTTGTCTCCGCGCCGTCTCGCCCACCTGACGCACAATATGGGCGAGACGGCACGGGCGGAACTTGGTTGGTTATCGCCAAACTCACCCCGTGCCGTCCCACCCCTACGGATGGTTGTTTTATACTTGAATCTTTTTGGCTCTTTGGGAATTCACGGGGTCAATGAGCAACTGCCCTGCTTAAACAAACCACGCCCAGAGAAAAACCACCTGACACATGACACGTGAAACGTGACACTGTTGAAAACCCCACGAAATCCGAAAGAATCATCTTTTTTCAATAGAGAACGCGGAGAGCGCGGAGATTTTCTCGAGAAGACCCGCCCATTTTCTTCCTTCTGCCCTCTTCCCTCGTCCTTTTTCAGGTCGCTCAGCACTCCCACTCACTGCGTAAACGGCAACATCCGCCGCAAAAGGCCATCTTTATCCACCAACTGATGCTTCAGCACCAGCCCCACATGCACCGCCAGTACCGCCAAAATAACCCAGCCCGTGCCGATGTGCGTCCAGCGGGCGGCCGTGGCGAGCATTTCCCACTGGGGAATCGGATTAGGCAAATGCACCGTGCTGAAAAAATGGACGCCATAATTACCCGCCATGACGTATAAATAGCCGCTGATAGGCATGATAAACATAGCGGCATAGAGCAGGCGTTCATACCAATGAATGAGCGTGCGTTCCTGGGCACTTAGGCCATCCGCCCAGTTGGGCAGACGGGTGGTTTTGCGCCAAGTGAAGCGGAGCAGGGCAATGAGCAGGGCAATCAGACCGATGGATTTGTGCCAGTTATAGAGGGTTGCTTGCGAGAAACCGCCCAAGGCCGTCTCGTTAGCGGCGATGTTGAGCATGTTGTAGGCCACGATGTATTGGTTGGCGAAGATGAGAAAGATAAGCCAGTGAAAGGTTTTGGTTATCGTGCCGTAGGCCGTCTTGCTGTTTTGCCATTGCATGGGGTTTCTCCTGTATGGGGGGAATGTATTTGGGTGTGGTGAGTATCGACGCTAGATTATAAGTGAAGGAGGATAAATAACAATAGCCACTCTGTCAGCCATGTTGCTTTTGGCGAATGGCTGTTTTATATTAGCCAGAGCTATAAACAAGCGTGACCCTGTGTTAAATGTAGCGGCTAGCTGGCCGTCAGGAGAATTTGTGAAACAGTGGCCCAATAGCAAAATCGAGGGGACTCTGCTTTTATTCTTACTTGCCCTTGTGTTGGTCGGGGCGTGGTGGTTCGTTTACACCTCGCCAGCAGATGAAGCGGGCATCGAGGCGGAGCTACAGCAACTGATTGTGGCGCAGGGGGTGGAGCCATTGACCACGGTTTGGGTGCAGGAGAGAAGTGAAGATCCCACGGCCGTGGCTCTCATCACCCTCGGACAAACCCTCTTCTTTGAAACCGAACTCAGCGGCAACCGAGACATCAGTTGCGCTACCTGCCACCATCCCAGCTTTGGCCTGACGGACGGCCTGCCGCTGGCGGTGGGCACGGGCGGGAGCGGCGTTGGCCCCGACCGTATCTTGGGCGAGGGGCGGCAATTTGTGCCGCGTAACACGCCCGATGTGGCCAATCGGGGCGTGCCCGAGCGGACGACGTTGTTCTGGGACGGGCGCATTGCTCAGACCGACGCTGGTTTTGATTCCCCAGCGGGCGAACATTTGCCAGACGGCCTTAGCTCGGTCTTGGCGGTGCAGGCTCTGCTGGCCGTCACCTCGCGCCACGAGATGCGCGGCGGGCTGTATGATGTGGCGGGGTATTTGATTCAGCCGGGGGAGCGGGCAGAGGATTATCAGCCGGGGGGATTACTCGGCCGTGAACAACCGCTTGGCTGGCAAGATCAAGACATTTTTGGGGAGCCGAACGAGTTGGCCACGTTTGGCAACGACCCCGCCGCCATGCCGCTCATTTGGGACGCCTTAACCGCGCGGATAACGGGCTTGCCCCGCTACCAGTCCTTGCTGGCCGCCGCTTATCCCGCTGTGCCGCTGGAGCAAATCGAGTTTACCCATCTGGCCGAAGCGTTGGCCGCTTTTCAAACGGCAACGTTTACCTATGCCAACACCCCTTGGGACAGGTATTTGGCGGGGGAGACGGCGGCGTTGTCGCTGGAGGCGAAGCAGGGGGCGGTGCTGTTTTATGGGGCGGCGGGCTGTGCGAGTTGCCACGCGGGGCCTTTGTTCAGTGACCAGCAAACCCATAATATTGGTGCGCCGCAGGTGGGGCCAGGTCGCTCGCCGCTGGCGCCGCTCGACTATGGGCGGTTTGAGGTGACGGGCGCAGAGGCGGATCGGTTCGCTTTTTTGACGCCTTCTTTGCGCCAAGTGACAATGACGGGGCCGTGGTTTCATAATGGGGTGTATAATGATTTGCACACGGCCGTGCGTCACCATTTCGACCCCGCGACCTACCTGACCCAATACGACGGTTCCCATTTGCCCCCTGACCTGCAAGCCACTGTGCAAAATGCCCCCGTCACCACGGACGCTATTTTGTCTACCTTATCCCCTCAATTACCCCTCACCTACCCCGTTTCTGACCAAGAGATTGGTCAACTGCTGGCCTTTTTGGCCGCGCTGAGTGCCGAGTAGCTGGTCTTTACCCATTCCCCATTTCCATAAGGAGTATCTGTACACCATGTCCCATCCCCCCGTTTCTATCCGTGTTTTTGCCCACGGCGGCGTCAAGCTGGCTGTGTTGGCTCTTTTTTTGCTGGGCAGTCTGCTGTTTGTCAGCTTATGGCTATCGTGGCCGATTGCCAATGCGTCCCAGGTGCTATCCACGGCCGTGGACGCCCCCATTCTCGACGTTAGTTTGGAAACCATCGCCACTGGTTTTAACCAGCCGATCGTTATCACCCATGCGGGCGATGACCGCCTCTTTATCGCCGAGCAAGAAGGGGTGATTCGCATTATTAATGGCGCGGGTGATATTGAGCCGACCCCGTTTCTTTCTATAACCGTTGACGTGAATACTGGCTTCTACGAGCAAGGATTGCTGGGCTTCACCTTTCATCCCGACTATGAAAACAACGGCTATTTTTATGTGTACTATGTTGACGCCGACGGCGATAGCCAAATCGTGCGCTACACCGTTAGCGGCGACCCCGATGTGGCGGATCCCGCCTCGGCTTTTCCGATATTGAGCGTGCCGCAACCCGCCGAAAATAACAACGGTGGCGATATGCACTTCGGGCCAGATGGGTATCTTTACATCGCCTTGGGAGATGGGGGTGGCGTGGGCGACCCGAATAATTTGGCGCAGGATGGGGGGAGTTTGCTAGGCAAGCTGTTGCGGATTGATGTGGATGGCACGACGAGCGAGACCAACTATCTGATTCCGGCTGATAATCCGTTTGTGGGAGACACGGCCGTGCGGGACGAAATTTGGGCCATCGGCTTCCGCAACCCGTGGCGCTTCAGTTTTGATCGCCTCACGGGTGACCTTTACTTGGGAGACGTCGGTCTTGTTTTGCAAGAAGAGATTAACTTCCAGCCCGCCAGTAGCGGCGGTGGCGAAAACTACGGCTGG
>JBGTIZ010000425.1:0-9080 GCA_041745395.1 Promineifilaceae bacterium (SeqCode)
TTTGGGTCAAAAAGCCTGTTTGGGTCGGAAAAAGTGGGTCTAAGGGGCGTTTTTGGCGGGGGGATGGTGTAGCGGGGGAAAAATAAAAGGGTTGGATGGGCGCTTGGCTCATCCAACCCTATTTTATGCAACACTCTCTCAAAGGCTTGTTCATAATACTCAGTTGTGGCGATGCGGTAGGTTTCTTGAGCAAGCTCAAATAGCACAGCACTGGGAGAAAATGTTTCGCCTAGAATGTTAATTTCTCCAACCTCATCATCTATCGATTGGTTGAAGTCGGGATGATCGTTATATCTCAACTCGACTTCGGTACTCATATTGCGATTTCTCCGCGCATAAGTTTTGGCAAAAGTACATCTCGGATTTGGGCTAAGAATCGGGATTCCTGACTGTTGCACTGGATTCGAGAAAACAGCGGATTTGTCAAATTTTCAAACGCTTCCAAGCAATTTTGCGCTGGAAGAATTATTTCTAAGTTTTCCAGAGTGCCTTTGGTCATTGCTTTCCGCGTTGCTCCAGAAGACATGTTTAGCATTTTTGCTTTAGTTGCTGGTAACAACAGAAACTGATGCAAAAAATGTGTAGGTATTTGGGGTTTAGGGCGGACAATGGCAACATGTTGATTTACTCGCCCAGGGAGCATTGATTTATCAACTGTACACGTTCGTAATATTGAGTCGCCAGTAATGTTGATCAGAACATCGCCAGTTTTTAGCGTTACATTTTTTAGTTTCTCTGCATGTTCCTCAGTAATATGGACTAACCCAGACCAAACAAATTCTGAGTCATAAACATTTTGACTGCGAATCAAATTGACGCCTTCGGAAATATAAACGTTACTTCCTCCACGGGGGGTAGCCCCACTGCCAATCTTAGAAGTGACATCTTCTAGCGTAACAACGCGCCATCTGGCTGGGATAGGGCCGAGTTCGCTGTCTACGAGGTGGCCGGTAGCGCCGGGGTAGTTGTAGTGGACAAACCACTCCTTGAAGATGGCTTGGGCGATGGCTTCCAGCGTGGCGTTCGTCTGTCGGTTCAGCTCAATCTTCTCATCCAACGGACGTAGAACATTTGCAATAGCTTTTTGCACTTCAATAGGTGGCACCGGAATTGGTGCTCTTCTAAAGTCTCTTAGAATGACACGCGGTATTGCACTTCCTGATCTGAAATTTTCTTTTAGAAAGCGCCGAGTCTCCACCGAATCAAGATAATAGAAAAGGTAATCTGAAGTTATCCTGTCATTTGGCCTCAATATTGCAACTGATGATAGCAAAACCAATCTATCTTTCTGATTGAAAATGCACACTGTATCAAGCGAAGAGTTACCATCTTTTGCAATTAGTACATCGCCAATCTGAGGAGCACAATTCTGGTTAACAAGGTTATCAAAATCTTCTTGAGAAATTCTTTTACAGTTTGCGACTTCAATTCCAAATCTTGTCAAGTCTTTGACTGAAGCCATTGGTAACCCAGAAGGTTCTTCTTTTGGAGAAAAATGTGCTCCATCAGTAATCGTTGTGCAAACATCTTGTAAAGTGAGAGTTTCCCATTCATCAAACCTCATAGCCAATCCCCTCAAGGTTCTTGCGGATGGTTGCTTCCAGTTCCGTGCCTTTGGCAAACTGGGCGGCCAGTTGTTCCGTCAGGGCAGTCATCTTTTCCTCAAAGGGAATGCCGTCATCCTCCTCTTCTTCCGTGCCCACATAACGCCCCGGCATTAGCACGTAGCCGTTGCTACGTACCTCGTCCAGCGTGGCCGCCTTGCAAAAACCGGGGATGTCTTCGTAGTCGTCTAAGACCCTAAAGGTCTCCGAGACCTTTAGGGTCTGGTCGTCGTGTCGGGTCTGGGTATGGCTGGGGTTGCGCCACGCATGGTACGTGTCGGCAATGCGGGCAATATCCTCATCGGTCAGTTCTCGGTTGCGACGGCTAATCATCTGCCCCATATGGCGGGCATCAATAAATAAAATTTCGTTGGCCCGGTCGCGGAATTTGTGGTTGTGTTTGTTTTTGGATAGGAACCAGAGGCAGGCAGGAATCATCGTGTTGTAAAAAAGCTGGGAAGGGAGGGCGACCATGCAGTCTACCACGCCCGCCTCAATCATCTTTTGCCGTATCTCCCCTTCCCCCCCAGTGTTGCTGTTCATACTACCGTTGGCTAACACAATCCCAGCGGTGCCATTCGTGCTCAGCTTGTGCAAAAAGTGGAGAAGCCAAGCATAGTTGGCGTTGCCCGTGGGAGGTGCGCCGTACCCCTGCCAGCGCACATCTTCGCGCAACTGCTCCCCGTGCCAATCGCTGACGTTAAAGGGGGGATTGACTAACACATAGTCGGCTTTCAGGTCGGGATGTTTGTCATTGAGCAGGGTATCGCCTAGCTCTAATCGGGCATCAATGCCGCGAATAGCGAGGTTCATCTTGGCTAGTCGCAGGGTTGTGGGGTTCGATTCCTGCCCATAAATGGAAATATCTTTGATATTGCCCTGATGCTCCTCGACAAAGCGTTCGCTTTGCACAAACATGCCGCCACTACCGCAACAGCCATCATAAACGCGCCCCGCGTAGGGTTCCAGCATGGCGACGAGCAGTTTGACGATGCTGGCGGGGGTATAAAACTGCCCTCCTTTTTTGCCTTCGGCGTCGGCAAACTGCCCCAAGAAATATTCGTAAACGCGCCCGAGCAAATCTTGTGCCTGATGTCCCTCTTGGTTAAAGCCTATCGTGCCAATGAGGTCAATTAGCTCACCGAGGCGGGTTTTATTGAGGTCGGGGTCAGCGTATATTTTGGGCAAGACGCCTTTGAGGGAAGCGTTGCGCTTCTCGATTTCATCCATCGCCGTATCGAGCAAGGTGCCGATGGTGGGCTGTTTGGCGTTGTCTTGTAAATGTTGCCAGCGGGCTTCGGCGGGGACAAAAAAAATGTTGTAGGCGAGATATTCGTCGGGGTCTTCGGGGTCGGCTCCTTCAAATTCCCCTTCGCCAGCGGTTAGCTTGCGGTGCAGGTCGTTGAAGGCATCGGAGATGTATTTGAGGAAGATGAGGCCAAGAACGATGTGTTTGTATTCGGCCGCGTCCATGTTAGCGCGGAGTTTGTCGGCGGCGGTCCAGAGGGTTTTTTCTAGGTCGTGGTTGTCGGTCATTGTGGTTCCTTGGGTGGAAGAAAGAAAGAGCCGCATCGTTTTCGCGGATGAAGTGGTACGTTTTGGAGATGCGGGTACAGGGTGTGGGAGCTTTTTTTAGGCACCTATGAGCCAGTGACATTATACTCTGTGCGGGGGGAGGAACAAGGGAGCTATGTACCAGTCAGTAGGTGGTGGCTAATGAAAGTATAGAGGGGAGACATTGGCTCTGGCCGACCCACCCACCAGAGGCTATTTTGTTCCTGAATCCTTCCCTACAATTTCTTCCCTAGAAAAAATATTTTCTTCGGAGGAATTGCTCCGTTTCTTCACTAGAAAAATATTTTTCTTCCGAAGAAATTCCTCCCTAGCAATGAACGGGTAGGGGAGGGGAGGGGAGGAGCGGCAACCCTTGTTAAACCGTTTGTCAGGTTTTTTCCACAATCACATAGGTGTGCAACTCGGGCAGTTGGTCGTACTCCAAATGGCGGCAGAGGCAGTGTAGGCGCATCAGCAAGGATAGAAAGCCGTTTGTGCCCAACGAAGAGTAGTAAACCTCTGGCCCCATGGCGTCACTCCTGTGTTCCCCCGCCGCCAACGTGCCCCCAAAAGAGAAGATGAAAATCCCCCCTTTATTCAAGCTGTTGACAATCTTGGTGATGACTTGCTCCTGCTGGTCTAGGGGGATGTGCCAGATGCTATCCCACGCGGTGATAAAGTCATACTTGCGGGGCAAGGCCCATTCACAAATATCCTGCTGGTAAAAGGTGAGTTGGGGATGCTTTTGCCGGGCTAGGGCGAGCATTTCCTCGGAAATATCGACCCCCTCGACGTGGAACCCAGCCTGCATCAGCAATTCTATCAACCGGCCTGTCGAGCCACAGCCGATATCT
Organism: Promineifilaceae bacterium (SeqCode); assembly: GCA_041745395.1. Taxonomy (GTDB): domain Bacteria; phylum Chloroflexota; class Anaerolineae; order Promineifilales; family Promineifilaceae; genus Hadersleviella. Next base: position 4,013 of record JBGTIZ010000425.1, read on the forward strand.
AACGCCCACCCACGGCCGTGGGCAAACTTCAACGCCCTCTCATGCTGTGCAATCCCATTGTGGCGATTAAACGCTTCACTTTCCCATCTGTGCGTGATTTGATTATACGCTTGGCCTATCTCTATTGGTTTCATCATAACCTCTCTGGGACGACATGCGTGGCATAAATTGTTGTCCTGCTTTTAGTGAGCGCACATTGTCCCCACAAATTCCCCCAAAGCCAAAACAAAAAGGGAGAAGTGCCTGACGACACTCCTCCCTTCCTCTCTTACTCTCTTGCTCGCTTTCTCCCTTGCTCTCTGACTCTAGCCTCGGCTCAGCGTTGTCACCTGCGGCAAGCGGTTAAGCATGACAATGCCAAACGGCAAGCCGATAATGGTCAGGCTGAGCAGATAGCCGACAGCGGCCCAGAAGAAGCTGAACCACCAGCCGATGAGTAGGAAGTAGATGGCGCGGATGATAAACGGCCGTGCGGGTAAATCACTGTAGCTTGCTTGGCCGTCGGCGTTGATGTATACGCCCGGCCGTGCTTTTAGGGTCATCACCTGCGGCACGCGATGAATCATCCACAGGCCCAGCGGCAGGCCGAGAATGGTCAAATTGAGAAACCATGCGACCAAAATCCATCCGCCAGCCACGTGCCAGCCGATGAGAAAGAACCACAAGACCCGCAGGATAAAGGGGATTTCTTTGACGGGTTCGATTCGGTACGGTTTTTCTTCAGACATGAGTATATTTTCCTCGTTGTTGTTTGATGGGTTGATTGGTTGTCATTACTGATGCCCTTTGGCCTTCGACAGGGCTTCAGGCAACAGGCTCGTTTGTTGGTTTGTTTGTTTGTTTATTGATCGTGTTCAGAAGGTCATGACACAATGCCTCGGAGCTATAGGGTTAGATAGCTCCAGAGGCATCGGCCATGCTTTCTTAGTCAGGTCACAGGGGGTTAGCCTGTATAAAGCTGTACGCCACGGCCGTGGGAGAAGTTGCATTTTGAGCAGTTCAGCTAATCAGCATTTCAGCACTTCAGCTAGCTAAACTGCGTGCCCACCTTGATTTTTGCGGCGCAACACAGGCGGCTTTATGCTTCGCATTCTGTTTTAGCCCACTCAGTCCCTCGAATAAGACCAAATCGTGCCGAAAAAACAAGCTGACCGGCTGACTGGCTGAAATGCTGACCGCTTCCCTTATAGCTAACGGCTTACGGCTAAGGTACAATGAGAACCTATGAAACCGAACTATCCACAACAGGTCAACCTCCCCTTTTTACCCACCCCCGTTGAAAAAATGGCGCGGCTCACCCAGCATCTGCACGGGCCAGACCTTTACATCAAGCGGGATGACCAAACGGGTCTGGCGGGCGGCGGAAACAAAACGCGCAAGCTCGCCTTTCTCATCGCCGAAGCGTTGGCGCAGGGCTGTGATCACGTGGTCACAATTGGGGGGCCACAGAGCAATCATTGCCGTCAAACGGCCGCCGCCGCCGCCAAATATGGCTTGGGCTGTAGCTTGGTGCTGAAGGGGTATGAACACAACACGGCCGTGTCCAACGGCAACCTCCTGCTCGACAAACTACTCGGCGCACACATTTACTGGACCAACGGCCGTCCCCCCGCCGAAGTCATAGACGGCGTCCTCAAAGAGCTATGCACCCTCGGGCGCAAGCCATATCTCATCCCGCTGGGCGGCTCCAACGTCGTCGGCACAACCGCTTACGTGCAGGCGATGCAAGAATTTGTCACCCAGCTAGAGGAGCAACGTCTCAACATTGACGTGATTGTCCACGCCAGCAGTAGCGGCGGGACACAGGCGGGGCTGGTGTTGGGGGCACAGATTTACGGCTTTCGCGGCCAAATTTACGGCATTAGCATTGACCGCCAAGCGGGCGACCTAAAAATGCAGGCCGCCGCTCTGGGCACGGCCACGGCCACCCACTTAGGCTTAGCCACGGTCAGCCTAGCGGAGCGGGTCGAAGTGAACGATGATTATATTGAACCGGGCTATGCCGTTTTAACTGATTTGGAGCGGGAAGCGATTGAGCTAGTGGCCCAAAAAGAGGGGATCTTGCTCGACCCCGTTTACACGGGACGGGCGATGGGGGCGTTGCTTGATTTAATCCGCTGGGGCGCATTCACGCGGGGTCAATCGGTGCTGTTTTGGCATACGGGCGGGATGCCCGCGCTGTTTGCCTATGCGGAACAGTTGGGGTGAACAAAGGACGAAAGACGAGGGAAGAAGGAAGAAAAAGAGCGGATCTTCTCGAGAAAACCCGCTCTTTTCGTCATTCGTAATTTGTAATTCGTCCCTTTTTTCAGGGCACTCTTTACTTCTCACTCAGTAATTGGATCGGTAACTTTAGAGACGTTGTAGACGGTCATACGGCCAGAAACGCCTTTGAATTGCAGACCATCCACGGCCGTGGCCTGCACCTTATCCGCCACGATTTCATACGTCTGCGGACTAATCAACACCTGTCCCCCCTGTGCCACACTGCAAATCCGCGCCCCCAAATTAGCCGCCCTCCCCAGCACCGTGTAATCAGTCCGTTGCGCCGACCCCATCTCTCCCACAATCAGTTCCCCCGTCGCCACGCCCACCCCAATCGGCGCCAGCTTGATGCCCCGCGTTTGCCAGCGAGCCAGCAGAGCCGCGTGTGCCTTTTGCATCGCTAACCCCGTTTGCACCGCCCGCAAAGCGTGGTCTTCCTGCTGATGAGGTGCGCCAAAGAGAGCCATCACCTCATCCCCCACAAACTTATCAAGCGTGCCCTGATTTTCAAACACCACGGCCGTCATCGTCGCCAAATAATCGTTGATAAAGCTGACCAGCAACTCTGGCTCTGTCTCTTCAGCTAAACTGGTCGAGCCGCGAATATCCGCATAAAGGACAGTCACCACCCGCCGCTCCCCTTTCAGAAAATCAGACCCGTTTGATTGTTCTAGGAGACGCTCCATGACGCGCGGGTCAACCGAACGCCCCAGCACTTCGCGCAGGTGTCGCCGCGCCATGCTTTCAAAAATAGCCGTATCTATCTGACTGCCAATCGCGCTGAGCAATTGCCTATCGTTTTGCCCAAAGCCCCGTTCGCCGTAGTGATTAGCCACACCCAGCACGCCAATGATGCGCTTGTTAAAAATGAGGGGCAGACCCATCACGCTGTGAATAGCTTGCTCAGGATAATTCTCGCAGATAAGCTCCCCCTGCTCGAGGGCACGATGCGCCAAATCGTCTAGCACATTGGTTTGCGCGGAAAGGGCGAATAAATCGCTGTTGCTTTCGCTATCGGCTGAGGTGCGCGTTTCAAACCGTTCGCCACCATTGTCATACAGCATGATAAACCCAACTTCGCTTTTGAGGATTTTTTGTACCTCAGCCAAGACTTCGTTGAGAAGCTCATCAAACGTTTGCACTCGGTCACGAATATGGTCAATCTGATAAATGGTCTCGAGTTCTCGATTGCGTTGCTCGAGGTCGTGAAAGTGATAGCCTTGCATCACGGCCGAGTCTATGTGATCTTCGATGAGGTCGAGCATATTGGTCTCGGCCGTGGTGAAGGGCTGGTCACTACGCACCAGCAGGAGCGCACCGAGATGCACATCATGATTGAGAATGATGGGCACGGCCGCGACTTGCACCCCGTCTTCTAACTCGGAGTCAATTTCTGCGCCTGTCCACACGGCCGTGTGTGACAACGCAATCGCCCGCTCCGCCAAATCACGGTTAATAAATTCCTCTAATCCCGCCCGCGCGTGATTATTCTTCTGCATCGCCTTCAGGTTCATCTCACCCGTGTCCCGGTCACGCAGAGAGAGCAGGCACAAATCGGCGCGTAGCTCTTGCGCCAGCAAACTAACGATGGCCGCCAACATGGCCGCTGGTTCATGAATCGAATCGCGGATATGGTCTATGGCGTTAATAAGTTTTAGCTCCAGATTCCGTTGCGCCAGCTCCTCTTGTAAGGCTTGAATGGTCGGTGACATGCGTTTCTCCTGCCTGTTTTGGTCGCCTAAATAGCGAGGTTGATTGCTCAACATTGAATTGACTGGCTAATGGTTATAATAGCATATGATTAACGGTTCAAAGAGGTTTTTGTATGTCAACTGTCCAACTGTTTCTAACAAGACGCACCACGGCCGTGGGTATCGCCCTCCTCGCCCTACTCCTGCTCGGCTGGTACACCGTCAGCGACCCCGCTCGCCTCGCCATCAGCACCCCGCTCACCGTGGGGGACTACATGGGCGCGACCTTTTGCCATCGGCTCACCTCACACAGCTTTACCATAGCGGGGCGACAATTTCCCCTCTGTGCCCGCTGTAGCGGCATGTACGTGGGCTTCATGGTCATCCTGACCATCTTGCTCTTAGCGGGACGGGAGCGATGGGCCGCTTTTCCCCGTCTGCCACACATGCTCGTCCTCGGGGGTCTGGTGGCTATCATGGCCGTGGACGGGCTGAACTCAGCTATGGCGAGCTTGCCCTTTGGCACGCCGCTCTACGCCCCCACCAACACCATGCGCTTGTTTACGGGATTGGGCACCGGCTTGGCTATGGGCGCGTTTTTGCTCCCGGCCGTGGCGCAAGTGCTGTGGCGCGGCCCCACCTGGAAGCCGATTATCAGCTCTTGGAGCGAATTAGCCGCCTTAATCGGCCTGACTGGTTTCATCGGTTTTCTTCTGCTGGGCAACGTCTCGACCATTAGTTACGTATTGGCTTTAGCCAGCGTGGCTGGCGTCACCTTGATTTTGACTGGTATCAACACCATTTTTATATTAGTCGCCCTGCGGCGCGACAGCCTCGCCGAACGATGGACGCAGGTGCTATGGCCGCTGGGCATTGGTCTTTTATTGGCTTTGGGTCAAATTGCCCTCGGCACCACCCTGCGCCTCTCGCTCGTCGGCACGATTACAGGCATGCCCGGGCTAGAATAAGGCGTAATGAATAAAGGTGTCGCCACTTTACTCATCATTCATTTCTACATTATTCTGTATTAGTCACGGCTTGCTAAAACAGATGTCATTGTGTCGCTTTACAGAAGCGATAAAATGCTTCGGCGTGGGCTGCGGCCACGGCTT
>JBGTIZ010000426.1:0-3388 GCA_041745395.1 Promineifilaceae bacterium (SeqCode)
CTGACGGGCACGGCTACCTATCATCGCTACCCTGCCGAAGCGTTTTGGGCGGCGGAAGACAGCTTTCTGGTGCGCGTGGGGCAGAGCGAATTTTCAGCGCGGGGCATTGCCCTGGATATTCAGGATGAGCAGTTAACTTTGCGGGGGGAGGTCACGTTTGACGGACAAGCTCCGTGGCCGATTACGACGCTATCGCCCGGAATTATGGGGCCGTTTGGGCTGGTGCCTATCATGGAGTGTTATCACGGCGTGATCAGTTTGGATCATGGGCTGGCGGGGGAACTGGTGCTGAATGGCGAGCGGCTGGATTTTGCCCACGGCCGTGGATACATCGAAAAAGATTGGGGGCAATCATTCCCCGCTGGTTATGTTTGGGCGCAAACCAACCATTTTCACACCTCTGGCACTAGCTTTGTTGGCTCCATCGCTATTATTCCATGGCTGGGAACCAGCTTTCCCGGCTTTATTATCGGGCTGTGGCATAAAGGGGAACTGCATCGTTTTGCCACTTATACGGGGGCAAAAACCGAAACGCTGGAAATCCGCGACGACCATGTGTATTGGACGGTGCGCAACTGGAACAAGACGCGCCGCCTGCACATCCGCGCCAATCGGGCGCAGGGCGGGCTGTTGCTCGGCCCGACGCGGGAAGAGATGAGCAGTCGCGTGGGGGAGACGATGCTGGCGACGGTTGAACTGACGCTCACGGCCGTGGACCAGCGCACCAATCAGGAACGCCTGCTGTTTCAGGGCACGGGACGCAACGCCGGGCTAGAAGTCCACGGCGATTTAGAGCGTCTGCTAGACATGCAGAAGCAATGAGCAATGAGCGACCTGAAAAAAGGTAGAAGGAAGAGGGAAGAAGGAAGAAAAGGGGCGGGTCTTCTCGAGAAAATCTCCGCGCTCTCCGCGTCCTCTGCGGTGAAATTGACCTTTTTACAGAAGACTCAGTAATGAGCAAAAAACAATGAGTAATGAGCAATGAGCAATGAGCAATGAGTAAAAATAGCGGGTCGCCCAAGTCATTCACAATTCACAATTCACCATTCACCATTCACCATTTCTTCCAGCTCTCGCCCCTGTCGGCTCTGTTCGTTCTGGGCTGGATGTTGACCATGATTGCGGTGCCGATTGGGATTTGGACGGTGGGTCTCACGGCCGTGCCAGGCATGATGATGGTCGCTACTTTTTTGCAGGCCACGGCCGTGTTTGTGCTACTGGTCGAAAGCTGGGGCTGGCGCAAAAGCGTGGGCACGGCCGTGGTCGTGGGCCTGCTCGGCTGGCTCCTCGAAGCGGTCGGAACGGCCACTGGTTTCCCCTTTGGCCTGTATGATTATACGGACAAACTCCAGCCCCAAGTTGCCCATGTGCCCCTGCTCATTCCGCTGGCGTGGTTTATGATGATGCCCGTTAGCTGGGCGGTAGCGAGTTTGCTGGGGCGGGGCACACGGCCGTGGTGGTCGTTTATCCTGCTTTCCGCCGCCGCCATGACCGCCTGGGATTTGTTTCTTGACCCGCAAATGGTCATGTGGGAATTTTGGCTGTGGCGCGATGTGCCCGCCTTTAACTATTTTGGCATTCCGTGGCAAAATTATGCTGGCTGGCTGTTAGGGGCGGCGGTTATCACGGCCGTGGTCATGCTTGTCGTGCGCCCTCCGTGGAAAAAAATCCCCCATCGCGCCCTGCTCACCATTTACAGCATCGTCTGGTTCCTGCAAACCGTCGGCCTGCTCATTTTCTGGGGCATGATCGGCCCCGCGCTGGTTGGCGGGGTGGTTATGGGGGCGTTTATGGTGCTTGCTTGGAAAAAAGTGCTGAGTGATGAGCGATGAGCGATGAGTGAAAATGCCTTGCCAACCGTCACCCGCGTACCCTGCACCCTGCACCCTGCACCTTGCCCCTTGAACCCTGAACCCTGACCCATGCAACTACTCTGGATTTTCCTCAGCTATCTCTCTGGCGCGTTGCCTTTGTCCGTTTGGATTGGGCGGCTGGCGGGCAAAGATATTCGGCAATATGGCGACGGCAACCCCGGCGCGACCAACGTCTTAAGGGCGGCTGGTTGGCGTTGGTTTGCGCTCGCTATTTGTGCTGATTTTAGCAAGGCGGCCGCGCCTGTGGGCTTGGCGCACTATGTTTTTGGCTGGACGGATTGGCCGCTCTTTTTTATCGCCCTTGCCCCGTCGTTGGGGCACACGTTTAGCCCGTTTTTGGGCTGGCAGGGGGGCAAGGCGTTGGCGACGATGCTGGGGGCGTGGATTGGGCTGACGCTGTGGGAGTTGCCGATTCTCATGTTGCTGGGGCTGACGCTGATTAATTTCGTGGTTGGCCCGGCGGGCTGGGCGGTTTTGCTCACGGCCGTGCCCTTTGTAGGTTATCTCGTGTGGCGCGGCTTTGGCTGGGTCTACATCGCCATTTTGTGCGCCCAAATTTTGCTCATCATCTATACCCATCTGGCCGACCTGCGCCAGCGTCCCTTTGTGAAAAAAAGGGGCAAATAAGGGGCATTCTTGCCCACACCCTATGCTGACGACTCTTTTCATCCTCTACACGGCCGTGGTTGGCTTTCTGCTCTTCATCTTTTTGCTGACCACCATCATGAACCTGTTTGTCTTTCCCAAACTGGGTGTTTCTTCTCCCGTGCCGCAACTGGCGGGCACGCTCTCTATTTTGATACCTGCTCGCAATGAAGGGGCGGTCATTTATGACACGGTGCGTCGGTTGCTGAACCAGACGCTGGGGACGTTTGAGCTAATCCTTTTGGATGATGAGTCGGAAGATAACACGGCCGTGTTAGCCCAAAAAGCGGCGCAAGACGATCCGCGCCTCAAAATTATCAGCGGGCAACCGTTGCCCGACGGCTGGCTGGGCAAAAATTGGGCGTGCCACCAGCTTAGCCAAGCGGCTAGCGGCGATTGGCTCCTGTTTACCGATGCCGATGTGCAGTGGAAGCCGCAAGCGTTGGCCGCGCTCATCGCCCAACAGCAACGTCAACAAGCCGACCTGCTGACCGTCTGGCCGACGCAAATCACGGGCAGTTGGTCAGAAAAATTAGTTATTCCGTTGATGAAGTTTGCCATCATCAGCTATCTGCCCCATGTGGGCGTCAACGAGTTGCCGTGGCCCATTTTTGCGGCGGCCAACGGTCAATGTATGCTTTTTCGGCGGCCTGTGTATGAGGCGATTGGTGGGCACACGGCCGTGCGGGGCGAAATCGTGGAGGACGTGCATCTGGCGCGGCGCGTCAAAGGGCAGGGTTTTCGCTTGCGCATGGTGGACGGCGGGGGGCTGGTCAGTTGCCGCATGTATGATGGCTGGAGGGCCGTGCGCCACGGTTTTGGCAAGAATATTTTGGCGGGACATGGGCACAGCGTCGCTTTTCTTCTGC
>JBGTIZ010000427.1:0-14611 GCA_041745395.1 Promineifilaceae bacterium (SeqCode)
GGGCTTGCCACAAGCCACAATATCTATTTGCCTGAATGACCACCGCGCTTTGATTTTGTCAAGGTGCTTTCCAAATACCCCTTTTTGCAGGGGACTCATTACTCATTGCTCATTGTGGTCAGCACGTTTGCTCGCCAGATGAGGACGAGCATTAACACGGCCGTGGACAACAAATAAATCATGCTGGGCGTGAGGCTGACGATAGCAAACAAACTTTCGCTGTTTAACGCTTCACCGACCAGAATGGCTATGATACCCCACACGAAGTTACCGTTGAGGGTGCGGACGATAAATAGGATGATGTAGCAGGTGGCCAAGCCAAGCCGCGTCGAGCGGACGATGGTGGAGATGACCAAACCAAGGACGGCAATGAAGGCGATCTCTGCCCACGGCCGTGTGACCAGCAAAATGCTCAACAAAATCAACAAGACCGACATATTCACCTGCTCGGTCAAATCCTCGGGCACGATGGCCACGATACCCAATATCCCCAATGCCCCCCCTGCCACCTGCAAAAATGTGCCAATCAACAGCAATACCCACAGCCATTTGAGCCGCGCCAACGCGCCCAGCATTTTTGCCACCAGTAAATCGAGCATGGGCTGGGGCGTCAGGCGCAAAATCTCCCAAGTGCCTTGCTCCATCTCGGTGCTGACCAGCGGCGTGGTTAGGGTGGGAACCGTCACCAAAGCTCCTAGGAGCATAATTTGTACCGCAAAAGTGGGCAGGCAAACGATAAGCCAGTAACCAATGATGTCACTGTTTAGCCCCATGAGGAGCGGAAAACCATAGGAAGTAGAGCAGATGCCCACCACAAATGCCCCCATAAAGACAAAGGGCGAATATCGGCTGAGCGTGCTAAAAAAGCGATTGGGTTGCCCCCAACGGCCGTGTTCGCGCAAATAAATGGGATTGTGACGGAGCGTGCGAAAAAAATGAAACATTTGAAATGCTGAGTGATGGGCCTACGGACTAATTCACAATGCCTTTGGTGACCTGCATGAACACATCTTCGAGGTCGCCCATTTCTTCACTAAAGGAGATGAGCGGGATTTGGACGGCGATAAGGCGGCTGAGCAAGTTGCTCAACGCTTCGTCGTCCCCCGTAAAGTCAAAACGCACCACGTCGGCTGTCAGTTCAACCTCGGTGCCATCCATCACGCTTTGCACGTTCGGCTCGTGTAGCAAAAACTCTTTGAGCGGTGTTATGTCGCCCAATACCCGCGCTTGAATAAGGCGGTGCATTTGCAATTGCTGGCGCATCGTTTGTAAATCGCCAAAAGCGACCATGCGCCCCGCTTCCATAATGCCGATACTGGTGCAAATATCCGCCACTTCAGACAGAATATGGGAGGAGAAAAATATCGTTTTGCCCATTTGCTTAAGGGCGCGTAGCAGTTCACGCATCTCGATGCGGGCGCGGGGGTCTAGCCCGCTGGCGGGTTCATCCAGAATGAGAATTTGGGGGTCGTGGGCGAGGGTGCGGGCCAAGCAGAGCCGTTGCTTCATGCCACGACTGAGGCTTTCGACAAAAGCGTCACGTTTGTGGTTCAAATCGACAAGGGCGAGCAGGTCGCCAATCATGCCTTGGCGCACGTTGGCCGGTACGTTGTAACAAGCGGCGAAAAAGTCGAGGTATTCCCACACTTTCATGTCATCATACACCCCAAAAAAGTCGGGCATGTAGCCAATAAGGCGACGCACGTCGTTGGGGTTTTTGGTAACAGAATAACCACCAATGCGGGCATCCCCGGCCGTGGGCTTGAGCAGGGTGGTGAGGATGCGCATCGTGGTTGTTTTGCCCGCGCCGTTGGGGCCGAGGAAGCCAAAGACCGCGCCTTCTTCGATGTTTAAGTTGAGGTCGTCGAGGGCGGTGAGGGAGCCGTATTTTTTGGTCAGGCCGTTGATTTCAACAATGGTAGACATGCGTGATTTTCTCGTTGATTTATTTGGTGGGTGGCGTGTAGAGGAGAGAAACGTTTTCTTCCTTCTTCCTTCTTCCCTCTGCCTTTTTTACCGTCTGTAAGGCAGTTCAATCAAGTAAAGGGTGGTGGCGGTGGTCACGGCCGTGTTGTTGTCTAGCCGCACGTCGAGAAATGGTTCGCTACCCCAGCCAATCAGGGTGACAATGCCTTCTGGTTGCCAAACGCCGGCCGCGCTGGAACTGTAATAATCGGTCAGGCTTTGCAGAAGCTGGTAGCGGGGGTAAACGGTGCGATCATCACTGCCATAATAAGTGGTCGTGCCCAGCAGGTTGGTGTAATGAATATAAAGCGGGTCATTGGTAAAACCGGGGGTGACGGGCGTGAGGTGTGCCTGCCCACGGCTGACATTATAGGCGGCTTCGGCACCAGGGCCGAGCAAGCTTTTGGTGAGGGTGCGGGTTTCGCCCGGCTGTAAATCACCGATGGCGATTGATTCATCGTTAATCAGCAACATGGCGCGTTCTAAGGGGTTGTTGCCATTATTGGTGACGGTGATTTCTAAGGTTGCGCTACTGGCATCGCCGCTAAAAATGACTTCGCCAGTGAGGGGTGGGGTATCTCGGTACCCTTTGACGGCAAAAGATTGGAGGCCGCCCACGTCTACTAACAAATCATCAATTTGGCTGTTTATGCCTTGGCTGATGTTTTTGTTGCTGAGGCTACCGCTAAATTGATCTAGGTCGCGCAGGAGGGGCTGGTCGTTGACGGTTATTTGGTAGCTACTGCGGCGGGGGGAGTAAACGCTCACGGCCGTGTGGAAACGCGCTTGTTCACCTGTGCTGTGCCCGTAGACGAGGCTGACTTGGTTGACGAGGGTGTTGTTGCCGCGCAAAAATTGCCCCGAGATATAGGCCACGGCCGTGAAGGCAAAAATCGTCACGGGAATGGTCACCCAAGCCAGCTCCTTGCGGTTGACATAAGTCAGCGCAAAGTAAGTTCCCGGCCCGACAATAAAGACATAGCTACAGAGAAAGAGCATGAACAGCAGAGTAGAGGGCAGTTCGAGCGAGGGCAGGCTTTCGGCGGCATTGCGGATGGCATTTTCGTCGTTAAAATCCTGCCCCCAGACGGGCGTGCGCGGCAGTTGGTCACTGATAAAGGTTTGCCAAATTTGCTCACTGCCGTTCCAATCGCGGAGCGGAGCGAGGGTGGGGTCGAGGGCAAGGAAATAAACGGCCCCACGGCCGTGTGCCCGCTTAGCCAATAGGGGTAGCTCCCCTTCACGCAGGAGCAATTCCCCATTGCTTAGGGTGCTGATGGTCACCAGATAAGGGCCAGGGTCGCGGAATAGCTGTCCCGTGGCGATGTTCAGGCTGGGCAGGTCTTCAAAGCTTTCTAGGCCAGTGGGGGTAACGGGGAGCAAATCAAGCACGGCCGTGCTGGTGCGTTGCCAATTTGGCCCGCCCGTGACCACCAGTTGCCCGCCCAGACCTACCCACGCTCGCAGAGCCTCTCTTTGCTCCGCCCCTAGCTGATTGGTGTCCACATCGTGCAAAATGAGCACGTCGAGCGCATCCCACACGGCCGACTCGCTGGGCAAATCATCCAGTTGCAAATAAGCGACGCCCACTTCTGCCCGCCCCGCCGTCAGTCGCCCCAAAAAGGGCATGATGTCGGGCTGGCTGGTCACGACGCCATACAGTACGCTATCGTCATCGAGACTGACCAGCGGCGCGGTGCGCATTTGCTCAATGATGTCGCCACTCGCTTCATCTTGCAGGTTAACGATGAGGTTGCGCTGGGCGTTGGGCAGATAAACGTAAAGTTCTACCTGTTTGTTGGATTGATTGGGCAGGCTGACGGGTAAGGTGTAGTTGGGGCGGCCTGTGCCACTATTGATGCTCAGGACGGTTTCCACGGCCGTGCCATTGTTTTGCAAAGTGACCTGTACAGGAATCCAATCCCCCAGCTTGCGGTAGCCGTCCCACCCGGCCGTGACGCTCATCTCGATGTTGGGGTTGTCAATGAGAATTTCTTGAGCGACGGCGGGCTTGGCCAGCGTGAGGAGTAGCAAAACCAGCAGGCTTCCCCATAACATGACGCGCATGACAGATTGTTTGCCCCACAAATTAACCGCGGAGTTTTTCTCAAAAAGCTCTCTGTGGTTTGATAATTCGTGACCAATAAACAGATGAGATAGATTCATAACTGTCCTGAAAAAGTTGAGCACCACGATGACCAGACCGGGTGGCGAAAAGCAAGCTGACTGGCTGAAATGCTGAACGGCTACACTATCGAAATTCAATTGTATAATCAACGATGTACACGTCTGGTCGGTTCCGTTCTAGCCACGCGACCGCTTTTTCCAACTGGCTTTGCAAATGTCCCGCATCGTTGCCGATGGTGACGAGGCCGATCTGGCTACTTTGCCATACGTCTAGGTGGCCGATTTCGGCCGTGGCGAGGTTGAATTCGCGCTGGAGTCGTTTGACAACGGACTTAATGATACTCCGTTTTTCTTTTAGGGAAGCGACGCCGGGCAGGTTTAGCTCGATTTGGCAGGTGATGATAATCATGTTGGGCGGCGGGGGCTGGTTTGCTGGGTTATGATAAAGGGGACGGTTGCAAAATTAGAAGCAGATTGGTAACACGGCCGTGTTGTTACTTGTCCACGGCCGTGGGCGTCTTATAAACGCACAGGATAAACAGCAGGCAATCCGCCTAATCTTAAAAAAATGCACGACAGGACGCAAGAGGAATTACCCTTTCACTTTCGCTAGACCCTACTTCTCACCCAGTTACTAAAAGCAAGCACCAAGGACAAACAGCATCATGAGCAAAGTCATCAACATCATGTTATTCATTATTTTTGCCATTGGGGCACTGGTCGTGTTTGGCTATGTGCGCCAATTTGTGACGGGGGGCAATCCATCCACGGCCGTGACGCGCGACCCCATGTTTGACTTCATGCGCGGCATTATTCTCGAAGCCACTCCCGTGGTCATGCCCGACCCCGTGACCATCGTGCGCGAAGTCAACCAGCTTGCTCGCCTTGAGACATCCTCATTTGTGGCCGAAAAAGTCGTGCGTATTGACCAAGGCAATACCGATATTCTGTTTGGCGCATTTGGGGACACGATCGTTTTTGTGGCGCATGGCGAAATTATCGCTGGCATTGACCTCAAGCAGATGGACACGGCCGATATACAGGTCATTGACCCCACCACCGTGATGGTGCATCTGCCCGAGACCGAAATATTGGTTGCCACTTTAGACAATGACAGATCCTATGTGGTTAATCGCAGTACGGGGCTATTTGCTGGTACCAATGCCGAGCTAGAAACGCTGGCGCGGCAATCAGGCGAAGCCGCCATTTTGGAGGCCGCTCTCGAGTATGGCATTTTGCGTGAAGCGCAAGCCAACGCCGAGGCTTATATGGAAGGCTTCTTGCAAGGCTTGGGTTTCGAGACCATCATCTTCACGGCCGAAACGCCTCCCACCGCCCCTCCCTACCAGCAGGTTATCCCCAAAGGCTATGTGCTGACCACTCCCACGCCCACGGGGCCATAAGTGAAGTGAGCAGTAAGAAGTAAAAAGTAAGAAGTAAAAAGTAAGAAGTAAGAAATGGTTGGCATTCTAGTCAAAATGTGTCAGGCAGACCCAACTTTTCACTTCTTACTTCTTACTTGCCCCTCCCCTAATTCCAGCCCTGCCCGCCGAAACTTCGCCTCAATCTGGCGGCGCGTTTGGCCGAAGGCTCTTTCCAGATGGGGATAAGCCAGCCACACCACGCCCAGCGCAAAGAGCAACCCCGTTATCAGGCGCATCCACCAGTTAAACGAGCCAAGTCCGTTACCCACATAAAAATCGACGCTAAAGGCGAAGTTGGTTAATTCCGCTAGCCATTCATTCGTGTAGCGAAAGCCTTGCCCAATCCCAAACAGGTCGCTAATGACGTGCGTCAGCCCATCAATGCCCATCGGAATTGAGAAAAGTACGATGCCCCACAGCGGCAGGGGCTTAATCGTGCGCCAGCGACGCACCACCGCATACAGCAGGCCAAATAGCAACATGCCGCCATACATCGAAACCATGCGGTCAGACCAGGCCACTTTCCAGCCCATCTCTGGCGTGCCAATGAATTGACGCAGGATGAGCGGGTTTTCGACGTTGTGCCACACGAGGGCGATTTCATCGAGGGAGTACATTGTTTGCGGGCCAAACATGAAGTAGGAACGCTGGGGGAACTGGTGACAAAACGCCATATACATGACGTGAATCGCTCGCCCTGGCCCTTCTAACCCGAGGTGCATCAACACGGGCGCGACAAAGGGGAGCAGGACAAAAATGCCCACCAGCGTGTTGACCATCAGGAGCCAATGATCGGCTAACCAATAAGTAAGGCGGTTCGCCTTTCGCGCCGCTTCACGTTTTCGTTCAAGAGCTTGTTCGGCTGTTTCACTTGTATCGGTGGTGGTCATATATTTTTCCTGACGGGGTGCAGGGTTCGGCGTGTGGGGCACACACTTATCGCTCAACCCATGCCGCAGGAACTAATAGAGAAAACATCTTAAGTTCGGACAATCATTTACCGCAAACTGGGGGCGGGCTTTGGCTTCACAGAATTACATTTTCCGAGGTTTAAATAGTTTGTCTATTAGTTCCTATACTCTTGACGAGACAAATTACCTTAACTGTACGCGCTTGAGGCGTAAGGCGTTGCTGACGACGCTGATGCTGGAAAAGGCCATGGCGCCCGCCGCTAAAATGGGATGCAGTTCGCGGAGCATATCGGGGGCCCAAGCGAAGGGAGCAAGAACGCCAGCCGCTATGGGAATCAGAGCCACGTTATAACCAAACGCCCAAACGAGGTTTTGTCGAATGTTGCGCATCGTCGCCTGCGAAAGCTTAATCGCTTGAGGCACACTGCGCAAATCGCCGCGCATGAGGGTCACGTCGGCCGCTTCCATGGCTACATCTGTGCCTGTGCCAATCGCCATGCCCACGTTCGCTTGGGCGAGGGCGGGGGCGTCGTTCAGCCCATCGCCGACCATGCCCACGATGAACCCTTCCGCTTGGAGATGGGCGACGTGTGCCGCTTTGTCGCCGGGCAACACTTCGGCCATGACGCGGTCTAGGCCGACCTGTTGGGCGATGGCTCGGGCGGTAGCTTCGTTGTCCCCCGTCATCATGACCACGGTTAGCCCTTGGTCATGAAGCTGTTTTATCGCTGCGGCCGACCCTTCTTTGATGACATCAGCCACGCCGATCAGAGCCACGGCCGTGTTCTCGACCGCCAGCCACATCACTGTCTTCGCCTCATTTTGCAGACGAGTCGCCTCTTCTGCCAGCCCATTCAAGTCAACTTCCTCCTGCTTCATCAGGCGCAAATTGCCCAGCAAAATCGCTTGACCGTCCACCGTGGCCTGAATGCCGTGCCCCGCAATCGCTTCAAAAGCAAGCGGCTCGCTCAGGCTTAGCTCCTGCATGGCGGCGGCGCGCACGATGGCCTCCCCCAGCGGATGTTCGGAGCCGCGCTCGGCGGAGGCGGCGAGGCGCAAGAAATGATTTTCGAGCGTGTCGGTTTGTGGGGTCAGATGGCCGTTTTGTCCCGCCAATTGGGGCAGACGCTCGGCCGCGTTGGTGGCGAGCAGGATGTCAGTTACGGCAGGTTCCCCTTTGGTGATGGTGCCAGTTTTATCAAGCACCACGGCCGTGATTTTTTGCGCCTGCTCCAACGCGCTACTGCTCTTAAACAAGATGCCATGTTCCGCCCCCTTGCCCATGCCGACCATAATCGAGGTGGGCGTGGCCAGTCCCATAGCACAGGGGCAAGCGATGACCAACACGGCCGTGAGCCGAAGCAAAGCGGCCGTGAAATCACCCGTGACCACCATCCACACCCCAAAGGTGATGATGGCAATGACAATCACGGCGGGTACAAAATAGGCCGCCACTTGGTCTACCAGTCGCTGAATGGGGGCTTTGCTCCCCTGCGCTTGCTCGACCAGCTTGATAATTTGGGCAAGGGCGGTCTCTTTGCCCACTTTGGTCGCTTCAAATTTGATGAAGCCTTGTTTGTTGAGGGTCGCCCCGACGACTTCGTCGCCGACTGTTTTTTCGGCGGGTAAGCTTTCGCCGGTCAACATGCTCTCGTCCACGGCCGTGTGGCCCTCCACAATCACCCCATCCACCGGGATTTTCTCCCCAGGGCGTACCAGCACCACATCTCCCCGCATCACCTCTGTTACCGGGATTTCCTGCTCCGTGCCCTCCCGTATCACCCACGCCGTCTTGGCGCGCAAGCCCATCAACGCCTTAATCGCCGCGCTCGTTTGCCCCTTGGCTCGGGCCTCCAGCAGTTTGCCCAGCACCACGAGGGTGATAATCATGGCTGACGTTTCCAAATAGACATGATGCCCAATGGCATGGCTTCCCGCCGCCAGAGCCAAAATTACGGCGACACTATAGAAGTAAGCCACGCTTGTGCCCAAGGCGACCAGCACATCCATGTTGGCACTGCCCCCCCGCAATGATTTATACGCCCCGACGTAATAATCCCAACCTACATAAAATTGGACAGGGGTCGCCAAGGCCAAGAAAAACCAGTTAACCCACGCCGCCTCAGCCCACTCGCCCAACAGGCCAAAGTCACGGCTCATGCTCAACACGAAGAGAGGTAGGGTGAAAATTACCCCGACCAGCAGGCGATGTTTTTGATGATCAATTTCGGCTAACCGCGCCGCCGCTTCTGCGTCTTCTAGCTCTTCCTCCCCTTCCACTTCGACCACGTCATAGCCCGCTTGCCGAATAGCGCGCACGATGTCGGCCCGCTCTATGTCACCCGGCGCGTAGGTCACGCTGGCGCGTTCGCTGGCGTAGTTGACTTCCGCTTTGAGCACGCCGTCCAGTTTGCTGACTTTGCGCTGGATGGTGTTGGCGCAGTTGGCGCAGGTCATGCCCGTGATGGGCAGGTCGAGGCTACTGGTCACCACCCCATACCCCGCCTTCTCCACCCGCGCAATCACATCTTCGGGCTGGGCGATTTTGTCGTCATAGGTCAGCACCAGCTTTTCGCTGGCATAGTTCACATCCGCTTCGAGGACGCCTTCAACTTTCTTGGCACTGCGTGACACTGTTGCGGCGCAGTTGGCACAGGTCATACCTGTGATGGGGAGCGTTACTTGTTTTTGAGTCATAGTTTTTTAGGGGACAAAGAATTGACAAATCTCCAGGATTTGTCAATTCTCGTGCAAAATCAGTTAGTTAGAAATATTCGCTTGACCAAACATGCCTGCTTGGTAATGGCCGGCAATGGTACAGATAAATTCAAACTCGCCCGTTTGCGTAGGCAGTAGCCCCACCGTAATCGTTTCACCCGCATCGGCATGTCCATGAAACCCCAAGGCCTCAATGTCTATGTCATGCGGTAAAGCCCCTTCGTTAACCAACACGATATTAACCGCTTCACCCACGGTCAAATTTAGGGTGTTGGGAGTGAACCCAAATTCATCCGCCACAATGCGGATTTCTGGTGCGCCCTCGATGGGGGGCTGACTACTGACCTCGTGCATCTCTCCCCCATGACCGCCATGAGCATCCTCGGCGTCCATCCCCATGCCCATGTTGCCCATGTTGTCCATGTTGCCCATGTTGTCCATATGTCCTTGGTCTGTCATCATGGGGTTATTCATGCTGGCCGGCCCACATCCTATCAGGAAGAGGGCGGCAAGCATGAAGGCCATGAGGCTGATGGTGCGCTTAAAAACAAACATTTTGTGTATCTCCGGATTTTGATTTCAAAAAACAATGTAGCTACTAACGCCCTTATACCTTCGACAGAGCTTCAGGCAACGGGCTGGTTGGTGCAGTTAGAAGCGTGAAGTCAGAAGTAAAAAGCGTGTTTCGCTAGACTGCGTATGAGCCGCACGCCAGCCACTTCTTACTTCTGACGTTTCACTTTTACTTTTACGCGGCAGGATAGCCAATATCTTCCAGCACATCACGAATAAGTGTTTCGCTGGCGGGGGCATCCCACACCACGACCACCTGCTTCGTTTCATTACTGGCCTGTACCGACTGTACCCCACCCATCTCGCTGAGTTCACTCTCGATGGTTTTGACGCAGTGTCCACAAGAAATGTTGTTAACGGTTAAAGTTGTGTTGTTCATGTTATGTATCTCCTTTGTTTTGGAATAAAGTGCGCTGACGCGCTAGGAATTGAAATACGCAATATCACATTATGACTAACTATGCGTACGGTTTGTCGCTAAATGGCCCGGCGTAGGAGCTGGGCATTGATGGCGACGATAATCGTGCTTAAGGACATGAGTACCGCACCCACGGCCGGGGAAAGCAAAATACCTATGGGAGCCAAAACCCCTGCCGCCAACGGTAAGGCTACGACATTATACCCCGTTGCCCATACCAAATTTTCCACCATTTTGCGATAGCTGGCCTTGCTAAGCGCGATCACATCGGCCACGCCCTGCGGGTTGCTCTGGGCTAAAATGATGCCTGCCGATTCCATGGCGACATCTGTGCCACTGCCGATGGCAATGCCCACATCCGCCCGTGCCAGAGCGGGCGCGTCGTTCACGCCGTCCCCGACCATGGCTACCTTTTTCCCTTCTTTTTGGAAAGCCATGACCTTTTCATCTTTATGCTCGGGCAGAACTTCGGCGAAGACATGGTCAATGCCTAGTTCAGCGGCGACGGCATCGGCCACGGCTTGGCTGTCGCCCGTTAGCATGGCGACTTCAATGCCCATCTCTTGCAATCTGCTAATGGCTTCTTTGCTCTCGGGACGGATCACGTCGGCGAGGGCAAAGGCGGCCACAACACGGCCGTGGTCAAGCATATAAATCACCGACTGCCCTTGCTCACCATGCTTTTGGGCAAACGACTCAATCGCCGCCGGCCGCTCAACTTCTAGCATTTCCAACAAACGGGGGCCACCGACATAAATGTCGCGCTCTTCATACACGGCCGTGACCCCGCGCCCTTTGATAGCCTCAAATTTACTTACCTCGGGGATGTCTAGCTCCTTCTCGCCAGCCGCTGTCTGGATTGCTTGCGCAATAAAATGTTCAGAGTCACCCTCCACGGCCGCCGCCAAGGCCAGCAAGGCCGACTCATCTTCCCCTTCCACGGCCGTCATCGCCACCATGCCCTGCTCCCCCTTGGTCAGCGTGCCGGTCTTGTCAAAAATAACCACGTCCACCTGCCGTACCAACTCCATAGCCAGTCGGTCACGAATCAAGATCCCTTTCTTGGCCGACATGGAGGTGGTGATGGACACCACGAGGGGAATGGCTAGCCCGAGCGCGTGGGGGCAGGCAATGACTAACACGGTGACGACCCGAATAATTACTTGGCCGCTAAAGCCGTCGATCAGAGTCCAAGCCACGGCCGTGAGAACCGCCGTCGCCAACGCGATATAAAAAAGCCAGCCTGCCGCCCTATCAGCCAAAACTTGCGTCCGTGACTTGCTGTTTTGTGCGTCATCCACCAGCCGCATGATGCCCGCCAGAGCCGTTTCATCCCCCGTGGCCGTCACCCGCAGGCGCAAACTGCCGTTGCCCTCATTGATGGTTCCCCCAATCACGTGGCTCCCGACTTCCTTCTTTACTGGCGCAGATTCGCCCGTAATCATCGCCTCATTAACGTCCGATTTCCCTTCTATCACTTCCCCATCCGCTGGAACGGTGGCGCCTGGTCGCACTAAAAGCTTGTCATCGGTGGACAATTCTGTTACCGAAACCGTCTCAGTCTGCCCATTTTCCAGAATGCGCTCCGCCTCATCGGGCATCAGTTTCGCCAATTCACCCAACGCCCCCGACGCTTGCCGGATGCTACGCATCTCTATCCAATGCCCCAACAGCATGATGACAATCAGCGTCACCAATTCCCAAAACAAATCTTCGCCAACCCCGAAGAAAAAACTGGCTAAACTGTAAAAAAAGGCGACGCTAATCGCCAACGAAATCAGGGTCATCATGCCGGGCTGGCGGTTGCGCAGTTCGGGGACGGCCATTTGCAAAAAGGGCAGGCCGCCATAGGCAAAAATAACGATGGCTAAAACAGGGGCAATCCATTCGCTTCCCGTAAAGGTGGGCATCGTAAAGCCAAACCACATCTGAAGCATCGGCGCGTACAGCAAGACAGGAATGCTTAGCACCAAACTTACCCAAAATCGGGTGCGAAACATTTGCTCATGACCACTGTGATCAGCGTGATTGGCATGTCCCCCTTTATGAGACGATGACTGCTTGTGGTGGCTGTGGCCTGATTCGTCCTGCTCTTCATGATGATCATGCTTTGTGTGGTCAGACATTGCTACATTCTCCTTAGGCAAGACTATTTGCCAGTTGAATCTGGTTTCAAGCGGGAACGCCGCCAAGTGTGAAAAAGGAATAGCAGAATAAGTACGTTTAGGCTGTACTCAAAGATTAGAAAAAAGAGACCAAACTGGTCTGTTTCCCAATAGCTGACCGGGCTAGCAAAGCGTATCTGCCAATTAAAAGGGAATAGCAGTAATGGGCCGTCGCTGTGATGGGTAAAAACGTCAATGACGGTGTGGATTTGCATTCCCACTGCTAGCCAGAAAAGAGGGCTACCCCACGGCCGTGTTTGTCGAAACCCCCACCAGCCGGCCAACAGTAATACGCTATTGATAATCAGTGAATGAAAAAAATTATGGCTAATAATCCATAAAGGGTCGTTGAAGAAGAGGTCAAAATGTAAATATTCCATGATGCCGCCGGGCACAGGCAAGGGTGCAAACCAGCGGTAATAAATCTCAAAGCCTAGGGTAAGGGCGACGAAAGGTATATCTGGCAAGATGGAGCCGATAAGTAATGCTTTACTGTGCAAAGAAGGGATTAGCTTCCGTGGGGTCAGCCAATGATTGAGCGCGGCCGTTATGAGGAAATGGGAAGGGGTTTGCATTAGAAAGTCAGCCAGCTAGGATAGGCAATATGTGTCAAAGTTGGTTTTCAGAGGCTCAAGCCACAGAATGCGCAACCGACTTTAACAACTCATTCCACGGCCGTGATCTCCTGTTGCCGCGCTTGAATATCAGGCGGCCAACTCTCCTTAATATATTCGATGACAGCCATAATCTCTGCATCCGTCAAAATCCCCTCATACGCTGGCATACTGCTCAAAGAAGCCCAGTTGGGAGGCAAACTTGCCGCCCCATATTTGGTACGCTCAAACAGATATTGATCCCCATGATGCCAAGTATGTCCCGTTTCATCGTGGGGCGGAGTCCGTAAAGAGTCATCTGCCCGTGGTTGTTGCCAATCTGGCTCACCTTCTAGGTTGGCTCCATGGCAGGCGGCGCAATATTGTTGATAAATTTGTGCCCCTTGAGTCAAAGCCGTGACTTGAGATGGCTCTGTTGTCTGGGGAGAAACAGTTGTTTGGCAACCAACCAGCAAAAGCATCAATGCCAAAAGGGGAAGGGATGTGTAGAAATGGTTCACAGATGGTCACTTATATCGATAGATTATGGGTAACTACTAACGCACTCGAGGGCTGAGCTTGTCGAAGCCCGTCCTTTTGCCTTCGACAAGCTCAGGCAACGGACTTGTTGGGTAAGCAGTTACGATTATGGCTGAAATTGGAAACGGGTCAGGCGCAACGCATTCGAGACCACTCCGATGCTGAAAAAGGCCATCGCCTCAGCGGCAGATTCAGCACTGAGCTACAGCTTGCTCTGCACTGAAAACACAGAGCTAATCTCGCCCAGCATCTTTTCCCGCTCCTCGGCGTCGTCCCCCTGAATGGCGGTGGTGACACAGGTGCGCAGATGGTTTTCCAGCATGAGCGTGTTCACCTTGTCCAGCGCGGCTTGCACCGCCTGAATTTGACGAATCACGTCAATGCAGTAGTTGTCCTCTTCGACCATGCGTTGGGTCGCTTTGAGGTGGCCGGTGGCGCTGGCGAGGCGGCGGGTAATTGCTTTTTTAGTTTGTTCATCCATATGTTTTTCCCTACCCCCTAGGGGGGGGTATGTAAGGATAGTAACGAATTTGCGCGGGTATAGCAACTGGTCTTATGAGTTTGTAACGCCGCCTGTGAGATTGGACCAATCTTCTTGCAAGTTGAGAAACAAATCAGGCAAACGTTTTGCAGGCTCAATGTGGATTGTCATTCTGAACGCAGTGAAGAATTCCGCCCGCTAGGGAATGCCAAACGCTATGGATAAACACATTGTGCGGGATTTCTCGCCTGTGGCTCGAAATGACAAGGCTAAGGTTCCTTGTCTGTTTTATCCGATTCGTTTTTCAATCTACAACAAGATTACGTCAATCTAGGTGTCCCAAATTGTGCTATAGTTGGGCGCGTCCTTTTTTCTTGAGCAACCAGATTTGTCAATTCTCTCGACCGGAGCGACCTAATGAGCAACCCTGACCCCGATAAAAAATCATCCAACCTCTTTTCTGGGCACTGGTTCTATTGAATGGGATTTCTCTGGTAAGTCACCTCTGGTATCCCACTTAACTGAACCAGTGCTGCTTTGGCACGCTATGCCCAAAAGCAGCAATTCCCGTAGCTAACGAATTTTCCGCATAAATTAAAGAAATGATGGTGTTGTTTTCAGCAATTTTGGTTTCCTCAAAGAGAAAACGAAGCCATAAAATAGACCCAAAATCGGCTTGTTACTACCTATAGGCAG
>JBGTIZ010000428.1:0-3477 GCA_041745395.1 Promineifilaceae bacterium (SeqCode)
ACCATGAACCTTGCTCATTGCTCATTGGAAAAAAACTGAAGCCCACGGCCGAGTAACTTATCAAACCCCGCTGGCAACCCCACCCGCTTCTCCTTCCAGCCCTCCACCCGACACAAAAACCCCATTCTGGCAAACTGGCGCGATAGCTTGTGCGCCTCTTCGTAATGGTCAAAAATCTGCCCCGGAATGTTCTGCCCTGCCAGCAAATAGTAGCGCGGCCGTGGTGAGCGGTTCAAAAAGCGGTGCATATGCTGAAACCCATCCAGCGACCACCCCTCAACCAAAATTGCCCCGCGAGCGGTAAACGGGCTGGGCTGTTGCTCCAGCAGTTTTTGCGCCACGTAGCCCCCTTGCCCATAGCCCGCCACCACCACGCTATCCGTTTGAAGCTGAAGCGCGTAATCCTGCTGTAGCTGAGCATATTGACCCTGAATTTGCGACAAAGCTATCTCAGTTTTGTCCCAGACGTAGTGACCTGTGGCCCAACCAAGCTGGCTGGATTGGGGCAGAACGACCAGCCAGCCTTCGTCCACGGCCGTGTGCCAATACGCTTCAGACACGGCCGTGTTGCTCATACTCTCATGCAACGCAATCAAAACAGGCCACGGCGGCGGCGTCTGCGGCGTTAGCACCAGCAAATCTGGTCGCACCTGCTGGCGATGCTCCTCATACAGCGTGCCGCTCTGCTTGCTCAGCGAGCGAAAGCGGGAATTGTGGCGCAACGCCTGCAAATCGGCATCATGGCGCAACTTTTCCTCACGAAAATAATGCCCCGCCGAAATAGCATCGTCTAAAGCGGTTAACGCCCGCTCTTCCTGTCCCATCTGGGCAAACAGCCCAATGCACCAGCGCGTGAGCAATGACTTCGCCGCAGGAAAACGGCCGTATTCCTGCCGAATCAGCTTCAACGCGGGAGCATACGCTTGCCGCTCGCACATCAGAAAGTAGCCTGCTTGCAGTTGGGAGAAGTTGTCAATCTGGAATTTACTCATAAGTTAATAAAGGTGCGAGGTGCGAGGTGCGAAGGGCGACGGTCAGAAGCTTCGCACCTCGCCCTTCGCCCATCGCACCTAATTGCTAATTATCCCACGTGTTGCGCAGGGTAACGGTGCGATTGAAGATGAGCTGGTCTGGGGTGCTGTCGGGGTCTATGGCAAAGTAGCCGATACGCATAAACTGGAAGCGGTCACCCACGGCCGTGTTCTCTTTCAGGCTCGGCTCGCACTGCACGCCCGTCACTACGGTCAGCGAATCAGGGTTCAGCCTGTCCAAGAAGGATTCTCCCTCGGGCACATCTTCCGGGTCTTCCTGCACAAAGAGCCGGTCATACAGCCGCACCTCAGCGGGCACGGCGTGGCTAGCGGCCACCCAATGAATCGTGCCGCTGGGCTTCAGGTCGCCCACGGCGTTGCCCCCTTTGGTTTCGGGGTGATACGTACAATGCACTTCGATAATGTCGCCGCTGTCGTTTTTCACGGCCGTGTTGCACGTCACCAAATAGGCTCCCATCAGCCGAATCAGCCGCCCTGGCACCATGCGCTTATACTTGCGGTTCGCTTCCTCGCGGAAATCCTCCTGCTCGATATATAGCTCACGGCCAAACGGCAACTGGCGCGTGCCCGCCGCCTCATCCATAGGGTTGTTATCCAGCTCAAACCATTCCGTCTCTCCCTCCGGATAATTGGTCACGACCACTTTGAGCGGGTCAAGCACCGCCATCACACGCGGGGCATTCTGGTTTAAATTATCGCGGATGGCATGTTCCAACATACCCATATCCACGACCACGTTATAGCTAGATTTAGCCACACCCACCATGTCACAAAAGTAGCGGATGGCCGCTGGCGGATAGCCACGCCGCCGCATTCCGGCCAAGGTGGGCATACGCGGATCATCCCAACCGGAAACGTGTCCATTTTCTACCAGTTGGCGGAGCTTGCGCTTGCTGACCACCGTATAGTTGAGGCTCACGCGGGAAAATTCAATTTGTTGCGGCGCGTAGATACCCAATTTCTCGATAAACCAATCATAAATAGGGCGATGGTTTACATATTCCAACGAGCAAAGCGAATGCGTGATGCCTTCGATAGAATCGCTTTGGCCGTGTGCCCAATCATACATGGGGTAGATGCACCATTTGTCGCCTGTGCGGTGGTGGGGCATGTGCATAATGCGGTACATGGTTGGGTCACGCATGAGCACATTGGGATGGGTCATATCGATTTTGGTTCGTAATACGCGGCTTCCTTCGGGAAATTCGCCGTTTTTCATGCGCTCGAACAAGTCTAAATTTTCTTCTACGGAGCGGTCACGATAGGGGCTGTTTTTACCCGGCTCGGTGAGCGTGCCACGGTAAGTGCGCATCTCATCCTGAGACAAATCATCCACATAGGCATCCCCCTGCTTAATGAGTTGCACCGCCCACGCATAGAGCTGGTCGAAATAGTCGGAAGCATAGAAGAGTTCGTCCCACTGGTAACCAAGCCATAAAATGTCTTCCATAATGCCTTCGACGTACTCCACCTCTTCTTTGGAGGGGTTGGTGTCGTCGAAGCGGAGGTTGGTTTTGCCGCCGTATGCTTGGGCGAGGCTAAAGTTAGTGTGAATGGCGGTGGCGTGGCCGATGTGCAGGTAGCCGTTTGGCTCGGGGGGAAAGCGGGTGTGGACGCCGCTGTAACGACCCGTGTCGAGGTGTTCGTCAATAATGGTGCGGATAAAGTTGGAAGGGGTTGTACTGATGTCGTCGGTCATTGAGTTATCCAGTTTGTGTGGTGTTGGTAGTTGGTTTGGTATTTTGTGGTGATTATAGGCAGATGTCTGGCTGAATGCCAAACATGGGTCTCTGGGGGGGGGGGATTTCGTGGCGTTGTGAACACAGGGTCACGTTTCAGGTGCCGTGCGTTATGTTTTTTTGCACTTGATGTGCCCTGTCTAGCCACGACCGCTACGGTCACGGCAAGCAGGTGAAGTTGGGGTGAAGGTAGTCCGTCTGATTAGGATGTGGAAAGTTTTGCCAGAGGAAGAACAAGACACGGCCGTGGTTAGCTGGCTATTTCTCGCCATGTGGTCGTATCAGCCTCACCCCAGTTGTGCCCCCACTAATAGCCTGCCCTGAGTCTGCTGGCAGGATAGGAATCGCCACTAGCAGAGGGATAAACACATTCAGTTCTAGGCAAAGGTCCGAGGAAAGTACCACTTTCTAACAAGAGTAAGCGCGTCTTGTTAGGTTTTTCTCCATGAATGGCTACAAATTTGAAATCGACTGTTCTGGACTGTGATATTATGTAAACAACTTTAGCAAAAATACACTCTTGAACAACAGTGCCACTTTTTTCAGCAGGAAATGGTTTTTCAAGCAATAGAATATACGCGGAGTGACCTAAATAAGCCTCAAGCGCAGAGGGGATGAATGGCACTCCCAGAATGTCTGAGCGTTTCAACTCACGATTGATAGCCATCCATGTTTGATGCGAACGG
>JBGTIZ010000429.1:0-15087 GCA_041745395.1 Promineifilaceae bacterium (SeqCode)
GGCGATGATGAAGCGGCTGTTACGGCATGCCGTTGGTCTTGGCTAAAACCCGTCGCACACTATCCAATAACTCTTGAGGTCCAAATGGCTTGGTGAGGTAATCAGATACTTTGGCAATATGAATGCCAAGGACTTTATCTATGCTTTGGGCTTTGGCGGTGACAATGATAACGGGAATGTCGGCCATCTCGGCATTGACGCGCAGGGTTTGGAAGACTTGCCAGCCGTCCATTTCGGGCATCATGAGGTCTAACAACACGAGGTCTGGTTTCACCTGTTTGATGATTTCCAAGCCTTCTTGTCCCCCAATGGCTCCATAAACCTCAAACCCATGACGGGTCAGGATGAGCTTTATGAGTTCTATCATTTCTGCTTCATCTTCAATACATACAATACGTATCTTTTTGTCCATATTCGTCTCGTCTGCCCTTTGGTTAAATTTTAGTGGTAAGCGGTTGCCCGTTAGACGAAAGGTTGCTTGTATTATCGCTCAAAAGTTTGTGACCGTGTTGACCTTGCGGCCAATTAAGCATCAATTTGCGCTATCTTCACATGACCCACGGTCGTGATCTCTTTCTTACCCAATCAACCTTTCTTTTTTGTTAAACAATCATGGTGCAACCCGTCGCTTTAGGTTAGCATAAGCATACTCGGTTGTCTACCGCACCACAGTCTGTGTGCAGTATAGCAATTAAGTCCCGCAAAGGAACTTAGTTGCTACGCGACAACAGGCTCAACTACTTACAAAAATCTAGGCATATAGCTGACTTAATCTTAGGCAGGCAGACATGAACAATTCTACAAATGTAAAGACAAATGGTGCAAATTCCACGGCCGTGGACGCGCTACGTGCGGGCGCGATTGGCGTGGTCAGCGGCATCAAAGGCGGCGCAGTGAGCGGGGCATTGGCCGGAATTCTGCTCGCCGTTAGCATGAGCCTGTCGGCAGGCGAATGGGCGGCGGTTGTCTTCGCCGTTTTGGCTGGCGCGACTTATGGGGGGATGGGCACGGCCGTGGTGGGGGCCGTCATGGGGGCGTTTACCGGCACGCTCAGCGGCTGGATATTACTACGGCAGAATGATACCAGCCGAGTACCTTACCTCTGGTGGGGCATCGGCTTACTGCTAGGTTTACTTGGGGGATGGTACTTTGTCGTGCCCATTGCGCCCTTGGCGATTGTGCTGGGCGGGCTGTGCGGCCTGTTGGCCGGCTGGCTTGGTGCTCGTGATTTTCTACATCTCATTACCATGCAATATGAATCAGACGAAACAGACGCTGAAATAATAACCGAATGACCCCAGCCATCACCCCGCTCGTCAATGCCCATACCCATCTCGAACTAAGCTGGGCACACGCCCTCCTTCCCGCCACATCCCAACCATTTCACCAATGGATGATGCGCTTTGTGCGGCGCAGTCGGCTATCGCGCCAAACGAATGCCCACGAGACGCGGTTGCAAAAGGGGATTGAGCAGGGCATAGCGCAGTTGCTGGCCTGTGGCACGACCCATGTGGGAGATATTAGTAACAGTGGGTTGAGCATTGAGCCACTGCTGGACAGCGGCTTGGCGGGGGTCGTTTATATCGAGGTGTTGGGTTTGGAGGAGGGTATCGGAGATTATATGCTGGCGCGGGCGCAAGAGTGGCTGGCTAAATATCGGCCGCTGGAGCGCAACGGCTTGCGGATTGGCCTAAGTGCGCACGCACCGTATTCCACCACGGCCGTGACTTTTCAAAAGGTCGCCCAGCTTTGCCTTGCCGAAGAGATTCCCCTCTGCATTCATCTCGCCGAATCCCCCGCCGAACGGGAGCTATTTGCCACCAACGCTGGCCCGCTGGCTGATTTGCCCCTTCAACTGGGCGGCACCGTTCGCCCGCAGGTGCCGGCCGTGTCGCCCGTGCGCTATTTGGCGGATTTGGGCGTGCTAGAGGCCAAACCTCTGCTCGTGCATATGGTGCAGGTCAGCGAAGAGGATCTTGATTTGGTAGCGGCGGCGGGGGCGACGGTGGCACATTGTCCGCGCAGTAATGTGCGGCTGGAAACGGGGCGGATGCCGCTGGAGCAGATGTTGGCGCGGGGCATTCCCGTCGGGCTGGGCACGGATAGCTTGGCCTCGTCGCCGTCGCTGGATGTGCGGGAGGAGTTGGACACGGCCGTGGTTATCCATCAAAATCGGGTAACGCGGGGCGCGTTAACCGAGATGTTGTCTAACACGGCCGTGTTTTGAGTGCTGAGCGACGAGCGATGAGTGCCCTCACCATTCAGGGACGCTCGGCCAAAATCCGCGTTATCTGCTCAATGTGAATCACATCATGATGCCCCACCTGCATCACCGCATCGGTCATATCAAAACTGTCCCGCTCGGGATGAACGCCCGTGCCTTCCCACTCAGCCTCGCTCAAATCTTGAAAGAACGCGATAAAACGCGCCCGCTTTTGTTGCAGGTCGGCTAACACATCGGCAGGATTTTGCTCGTTGTAGCGGCGTTCGTGGGCAAGAGCTTCATGGTCATAGGCTGGCAGTTGGGGATGGTCTTGGTCGCGCATGAGCAAGGCACGGCCGTGGAAAAATTCGTCAAAGTCCCGCAAATGGCACAGGATTTCGAGGATTGTCCAGCCTTTTTCGCCATCATTAGGGTCACGCACAGACACGGCCGTGGTGTCATCTACAGTCTGCATAATATTGGTCAACGTGTGCAAAGTGTTCTGCATCAGCCCTATACTGCGCTGACGCACAAGCGTTATCGTGGTCATCTATTTTTGCCTCAACTAGAGTAAATCTGTGCTAAAATGATGCTAAGTTTAACAGGTTAGAGAAGACGAGGTAAACAATGAGCATGGCATCCCCCCATTTACAACGCATTCGGCACGAAATAAAATATTTAACCCACACCGAAATGTTGGCGCTTATTGCCGAATTAGCACAAGCTGCCCAAAGCCAAGATATGCCCGAAACGCTCGCTGTCCCAGCCTATTATTGGCGTGATTTACAAGGTATTGCCCCTGATTTATTAGCGGGCAAAGATGCGCAAGAATGGGTGAACCAGCTACGTGATGAGGAGTGGGCACGTGAAATACCTAACAAACTTGATTGAGAATGCCGCCACAATATTTCTTGATACAGCCCCTGTCATCTATCTGGTAGAGCAAAAAGAGCCATTTTGGCAATTAGCAAAACCTATATTTGATCGGATAGACGATGGTCAGTTAATGGCTGTAACCTCTGCCATAACCGTAGCGGAATGCCTATATTATCCATATAAAAATGACCAAACATATTTGGTTGAAGCGTTTAGTCAGAGACTTATTTATGGCCGAAATGTCATGTACATGCCAATCACGGCCGTGATTGCCCAACAATCTGCCGCGTTACGTGCAGAATACAATTTGCACTTGGCTGATGCGCTTCAGATTGCTACGGCACTAGAGGCTGGATGCGATTTGTTCTTAACCAATGACCGCCAACTAAATCGGATAGATGCCTTGTCAATCATTGTTTTAGAAGATCTACAAGCATAAGAATCGAGCAGACATAATGGTTGCTTCACATTCATACTATTCCGTCTCCTCTTTATACAACACAAACCCCGCCTTCTGATACACCCCCAACGCATTAGGATGATCCAGCGTGCAGGTATGCACCCACAGCCGCTGGGGCTGATGCGACCACGCCAAATCAATCATCTCTTGCAAAAACGACAGCCCATAGCCCCGCCCCACAAACTCCGGCAACAGCCCAAAATAAGCCAGCTCAATCTCATTTTGCTCGATCTGTCGTCGGTCTAGCTCGGCGTAGCCAGCGGGCACGCCGTGCGCATACAGCATCTGCACCTCCACGGCCGTGTCCTGCACAATAGCCGCGAGTTCTCTATCACTCAGCCGCCGACGGTCAACCCATTCATACGGCTCCCCCACCGTGTTGTACAGATAGCGATAAAAGGAAACGGTCGGCTGATGGGCACGCATGACCGTGCTTCCGGCGGGTAAAGGGCGGGCGAACACGGCCGTGGGTGGGGCAAACATTTGCAGATAATAGGTAGTGAGTGGGGGCATGTTTTTTAGGCGGGGATGGATTGAGTGATTGACGCTTCTAATTGATGCCAGAATCGATGGCCGCTCGTACTTAAATCGGTGGTGGTGAGGTCAAACGTAGCGGAGCGTAGCTGGACGTGGGCCAAGCTCTCGTGCAGGGGGCGGGTTAACGCCTGCGGGTAGATTAACACGGCCGTGTCACAGCGCAACACATTACTGGCATAAAACGCCACCTGATACAAATCCGCCGGCGCGGCCGTGGCGGCCAGCTTATATTTTGTGTCTAGCACCAGCAGGGGACGGCGCGACGCTCTGTCGCGCACCACCAAGTCCGGCACAACCTGCACGTTTTGCCCCGCCGTCAGCATCGGCTGGCTTTCGATGAGCAGATGGGCGGGCGCGTGTCGCTGGAGCCACGCGGTCACAAATCGCTCAAACAAATGGGACATATTGACCAAAAACGGCACGGTCGGCTGGTCGCCTTGCAGGCCAGCGGGGCCGGTGGCTGACAGAAAAAAGCGACACAGGGCGTGCCACGGCTGATAATCCTGATTAAGTCGCTGGTAAACAACTCGGTCACAATCCACGGCCGTGAGCGGGGGCCATTTTTCTAACCCCAACGCCCGCAATGCACGACGCACCTCGCTCCCCACGGCTGGGCGGCACAAACCGCTCCGCCCAATTTGATCCAGAGCCACAGCTAGCAATTGGTTCGATAACAGCTCGGCCGTGTGCTGGTCAAAGGTGCAGACCAACTGGGGCTGAGCGGGCTGGGTAAGCGACGCCGCCAGATTGACCCGCCCCCGCACCACGGCCGTGCGCCTCGTCTGGGACACATACGCCCGATATACCCCCCGCCGACACAATCCCAGCACGCCCCGCGCCAATAACTGCGCCAACTGCTCAAAAAAAGCGGTCAGCGACGCGCTCTGCACCACGTCGGGCCAGATGTGCAGGCTGTCTAGGTCATAGCCATAGGCCATCATGCCCCACAAATTTTGGAGCGGCAGGCGGGGCTGGATAAGCAGGCGCAAGCTCGGGCTGATGGGCAAATGGCCGACCCAGCCTTGGGCGGTCAGCCGCCATTTGTGCGCGGTTTGGGGGGAGGGGAACTCGACGGTGATGAGGTGGCCGTAGCTGTGCCAAATCGCTTCGCCTTCGGCGGGGGTGAGGGCGTCGGGGGGGAGGGACACGGCCGTGTATTCGCGCAGTTCAATCGTGCGTATGGTCATAGGCCAGGGGTGTGAAAATTGTAAATGGTAAACGGTGAATAGCTAATGGTGAATGAATCCTCTCGGGTCACTATTCGTCAATTTCTTGGCTACCATCCGCGCCAAGTATAGCATGGCTTAACGGGCGGTGTGAGCTATGTGCCCTAGCAACTAGGCTGTGCTATTTTCAGCCGATTAGACAATTGACTAACGGGTTTATCAATGAACAAGGGGCAATGAGCAAGGAACAAAGGAGCCACTCATCGCTCGTCACTCAGCACTCAACACGCTTACCATGACAAACACACCTAACTTTGCATCGCGCTCGACAGCCACGGCCGTGGCTGGAGCACTCTTCTTCATGTTCATCATTATCGGTCTGCCCAGCGGCCTGCTCAGCGTCGCCTGGCCCAGCATCCGCGACAGCTTTGGGCTGACCAACGAAGCCATCGGCGCGATTTTGGCTCTCGGCACAACGGGACACGTCATCGCCAGCTTTATCAGCGGGCGCGTCGTCACCCGCTGGGGGATTTACCCTACGCTGGTGGGCAGTACCCTGCTCAGCCTGACGGCCATGTCCCTGATTAGCCTGACCCCCAGCTGGTTTATTTTGGTCGCCAGCTACAGCCTGTGGGGCATTGCGGGGGGGCTGATAGACACCTCGGCCAACGTGTTCGTTGCCCGTTATTATAGTGCCCGCATGATGAATTGGATGCACGCTAATTTTGGGCTGGGGGCCACGTTTGGCCCTCTATTGTTCGGGTTGGTGGTCACGTTTGGCTTTGGTTGGCGGGCGGCGTATGGGCTGATTGCCGTTTCTATCCTTTTTCTTGTCTTGGCCTTGCTCCTGTTGCGCCCCGTGTGGCCGCGTCGCGCCACGCGCACAGTGACCTCTAGCACAGGGGTTGTCTCTGTTATCGCTATCGAAGAAAACACGGCCGTGAGTCTGCGCGAAAGTTTACGAGTCCCGGCCGTATTGCTGGGCATGGCTATCTTCTTTGTTTACGGCGGGGTCGAGCTAACAGCGGGGCAATGGAGCTTCACCATTTTTACTGAAAGTCGTGGCGCACCCGCCGACACGGCCGGGCTGTGGGTAACGGCGTATTGGGGCATTTTTACCCTCGGCCGTGTTTTAGTCGGCTTCGTAGCGGATAGGTTGGGCGGCTGGCGCATCCTCAACCTCTCCATGATGGGTGGCCTGTTCGGCATGCTCCTCTTCTGGCTCAACCTGACGCCGCTGACCAGCTACCTTGGTCTCGTCATTATCGGTTTTGCGATTGCCCCCATTTTCCCCACGCTCGTCACCCTCACCCCGCGTTACGTCGGCGAAAAACATGCCGCCAACGCCACGGGCTTCCAAGTGGGCATCACCGGCTTTGGCGTCGCCGTTCTGCCCTCCTTGGCGGGCGTCCTGGCCGAACGGGTCAGCCTAGAGGCGATTGGCCCGTTTCTGTTCCTGCAAGGGGTGGTGATGGCGGGATTATATTTGTGGCTACAGCGCGGCGTGGGTAAGAGGGAGGGAGCAAGAGAGTAAGAGAGAAAGGGAGCAAGGGAGAATGGCAATGGATTCATCCACTTGACGCACAAGGGCTGGGTGACATAAGCTTGTGGCAATAGCGTTGTATCGTATGTGGAGATTCGATTATGTCAACAAACGAAACCGAGAATGAACAACTGGAGACGTTGCTCCAAAAAGGGTTGGCACACATTAAAGAGCAATCATTCACGGCCGCGTTAAAAGAGTTTACGGCGGCCATTGCCCTTGCCCCCCAAGATACACGGCCGTATGGCTACCGTGCCCAACTGCTGGCCGCCATGGGTCAACAGGAGCCAGCTTTGGCTGATTGTGCCAAGGTGCTACGGCTAGATCCGCGCCAGCCAGATGCGTGGTATTTGATGGGCACGCTGTTTCAGAAGCGGGGGGATGAAGCCAAGGCGGCCGATTGTTTACGGCGAGCGGCGGAGTATGGACACACGGCCGTGGTTTTTCCCCCAGTCGCCCCAGATGAAACCGCAGATATGCCTGAACCCAAACCAGAGCCAGAACCAACACGGCCGGGACGCATCGCTCTCTCCCTGCCCCCTGCCCCCGACCTCCCTGTGGGCGAGCTGTTTGATACCGCCCTGCTCTCACTGAGCCACGCCCAATACGAAGACGCTTATGTCAACTTTTCCCACGTGTTGGGCAAACAGCCCAACACCCAACAAACGGCTGAGGCGTATGCGTATCGCGGGTGGGCCTGTTACCAACTGGGCTACACTGAAGACGCGCACGCCGATTTTACGCTGGCCGTCACCCAAAATAGCCACAGCATCGAGCCGTATCTCCAGCGGGGGCGGGTGCATTTGCTGGAGAAAGAGTATCAGGATGCGGAAGATAATTTTCGCCACGCGGGCGAACATGCCCTCCCCCACGATGTGCGCCCCGCATTATGGCTGGGTCAGGTGGCCCTTGCCCAAGCGCGGGCAGAGCAATCTCGCCACTATTTTAGGCGAGTGCTGGACATCGAGCCGAGCAATGCCACCGCGCAAAAACTGTTTGACAAGGCGGGTGCGTTAGCCATGGGGTTAACGCCGCTCAATGTAAGTGGGGCAAGCGAAACAGCGGAAGTGACGCCCACAGACACGGCCGTGTTGGCGAACCCGCTAGCCTTGGCGCGGGAGACGCTAGGCGAGTTTGCGCTTGTGCATGGTGGGGATGCCGAAGAGGTGGAGATAACGAAAAAGCGGAGCCTGTTTAACACGAAACGGATTAAGAAGACGCGCCTTAACTGGCGCATTCGGGAAGAGGACACGGCCGTGGTTTTAGACCTTGTGCCCCAGCCTCGCGCCTCTATTTTTGTGACGCCCACGGCGGCCAACTTTGCCGTGCGTTTGGTCGAGCCGCTGAGCAGTGGGGAGCAGGTAGAGGTCGTTAACACGGCCGTGCCGCTTACCCAAAGCGCCCTCGCCACGTGGCTCTATGATTTGCTCGAAAAAGGGCTTTTGGCCGTAGACCAAGGCCGTTTGCGGTATACGGGGCGGCCTGTTAGTTAGAAAAGTGAGAAGTAAAAAGTGAAAAGTGAGAAGTGCGCTGTCTGGACTACCAGACAACAAAAAAGCGACTCGGCTGGCACCGGGTCGCTTTTTTGTGTTGTGATTGTTGTTTGGAGTGAGGGGGGAACCTACTCTGTATCTGTCTGCACTTATTAAGTTAGGCCAATTTTCTGACAAAACATCTGACAGTTTTTGGGGAAGCCTTTCAGCCAGTCAGCGAGTCAGCATTTCAGCCAGTCAGTTATTCCGAAGTTTGACGGCTCGTAAACCGATTATCGAGCGCAAATTGTAAATGGTAAATTGTAAATGGTGAATGGTGAATGGTAAATGAACGCCCCCATTCACCATTCACCATTTAGCATTTACCGTTCACCATTCTCCCCCTTCTTCTGCATAACCCCCACCAAATGAATGCGTCGGGCGGCGGGGAGGCGATTTTCCACGGCCGTGAGCAACGGCCATAACTGCGGCACAAAAGCGAGATACGTCGGGTCAGCAATCGCTTCCAAATGGACGAGCCGCAGACCCGCTTGCCCCGCCAGAGCCTGCAACTGTGTGCGCGTATTCGCCCGATAGCGCGTGGGGAAAGCGTCCGCTTCTGCCCGACCGTAGAGCCATTCAACCAATCGCCCCTGCACGGCCGTGAACCGCCCCAACTGATGATTGAGCCAGCTCAGCGGATGCTGGCCGTTGGGGGTGATAAAAACAAACGCCCCGCTAGGCCGCAACACCCGCCCTAACTCGGCCACATCCACGGCCGGGGCGGCTAAATGCTCCAACAGCCAGCTCGCAAAAATCAGGTCAAAGCTGTCCCGCCGAAACGGGAGTGCGGCACTTAGCCCGGCCGTGCGCGGCAACGCGGGCGCAAGGCGATGCTCGACCAGCGACGGCCAATCGGGGTCGAGGCCGACCAGTTGGCTCAGCGGATGGCCTAACTGCTCGACCAAGCCGCCCCGCCCACAGCCGAGATCAAGCACACGGCCGTGGGGGTTCACGTACTCGAGCACCAAAGCCGCATACGCCTCGGTCGCGGGTCGCCAGTCGGGATGGCTGGTGCGATATTGTTCCCGCAATTCGTTCTGTTTGTCCAAAGATAACATGGCGCAAAGTGTAGCCTAGGCGACTGAACCATGCACCTTGCACCTTGCCTTATCGTTCCAGCAACAAGTTCGCTTGCCCTACCAAGCCCGCAAACTCCTGCACGGCCGTGTCCTCGGGCAATAATTGGGCGATGCGCCGCGCCTCTTGCGCCACGATGCCCATATCCCCTTCTTGCGCCCAGAAACTACCGCGCAACATTTCCGCAAATTCCGCTACGGTCGCGCTTAGCTGGAAGCGCACCGAGGCGTCGCTAAATCGCTCATGCACCTCACGGCGGCTCATGCTTTGGCTGATTTCCTCCGTTTCGTTGGTATTGGGGTCGGTGTAACGCACGCGCACGGTCAGGGCGGCTTCGTTGGGGCGGGCGTCTTCGCTGAACAAAACTTCGTACAGGGCGGTGACGCTGTGCCCCGAGCCAATTTCGCCCGCGTCTACGCTGTCGTTGCGAAAATCTTCATCGGCCACGTCCCGGTTTTCGTAGCCCAACAAGCGATAACGTTCGACCACGGCCGTGTTAAATTCCACCTGAATTTTGGCATCTTTGGCAATGGTCAAAATAGTGCTGAGCAGATTATCGGCAAAGACCCGTTCCGCTTCCTCCAGCGTATCAATATACGCATACGAGCCATCCCCCTGATTAGCCAACTGCTCCATATTCACATCATTATATCCGCCAAAACCATACCCAAAACTGCTCAACTGAATCCCCGCTTGGGCATGTTGCAGGATGAGTTCGGGCATGGTCGCGCCGATATTGGCGACCCCATCTGACACTAAAATGAGCCGATTGATGTTGCCGGGCTGGGCGTATTGGTTAGCCAATTGATACGCCATCTGTAACCCCTGCTCCATATTGGTGCCCCCGCTAGGATACAGACTTTCGATACCGGTGCGAATTTGGCGGTCGGCGGCGACATAGGTGGGGGGCAACAGCACCTGCGCTTCAGAGCCATACGTCACCAAGCCCACTTGATCCGTTGGCTTGAGGTTGTCCAACAGCATCAAGAGCGACTGTTTGACCAGTCCCATCCGCTCTGGCCGATCTATCGAACCCGACACATCTATCACAAAAATGAGCATCGCGTCTGGTCGATTGGCCTCGGGCACATCATATCCCTGCACGCCGACGCGCAGAAGATGATACCTGTCGCTTTCGCCGTAAGGGGCAGGCGCGGCTTCCAGATGGATGTTAAACGCGCCCGCATCTTGGCTCGGCAAGGGGTAATCTTGCTGGAAGTAGTTGATGTATTCCTCGATGCGCACGCTCTCTTGCGGAGGCAAAAAACGGTCGCTCAGGTAGCGGCGCATGATGGTGTACGCGCCTGTGTCTACATCAATGGCAAAGGTGGAGAGATTATCGTCGGCCGTGTCTATAAACGGGTTGGTGACGTACCCCTCGGTGATGAGGCCGCTGGGTGGCTCAACTGGCGGCGGGGCGACTGGCGGTGGCTCGGGGGCAATGCTGTCACTGGGGGCCATGAGTGCGCCTGTGCTTTCCGACTCTGACTCTTCTGACGCCGCTATAGGTGCGGCCGCGTCGTCACTGGTTGCGCCTTCGCTCGTTTCGGTTTCGCGCTGGACTTCCGGTAAGACGGACGGTTGCTCGATTTGACTAGTGGGTTGGGATTGTTGCGTGGTGATTTGTGGTTCATTTTCGGTGGTTTGTTGGGCGGCGCATCCCACGGCCGTGGACAAAACCAAAATCGCTAAAACAATCATAAAGGGGACATTACGCATAAAAGTAAACATCATTTTTCTCCTAGAGCAAGGTTCAGGGGCAAGGTCACTTACAACGTACAGCTTATAGTCCCAAAACGTTGTTTACTAGGTAAAAGTTCCCTCATTTTCCCGTTGACGACCAAGAACGTTTGTGCTAATCTTTTTAAGAACAGTTGTTCTACATAAATTAGAACAAATTTTCGCAGAGATGGATGTTTTTTAGTCTAGCGGCCGCCCCACGGCCGTGGAAAGGAGTGGAAAGGAATCATGAGAAACACCCTGCCTATTCGCCGGGGTCGCTTTGGCGACCAACTCTCTAGCCTCGTCGGCACCCGCAGTCCCCGCCATCTGGTCATTGGCGTTATCTTATTGACCGCCCTGCTCGCCTTCGAGCTATTCAATTTTGATACAACCCGCTACGCGCTCAACAGCCTACTGGGTGATGTGCGCTTTATTGGCATCGGCTGGGCGACGATTTTAGCCATCGCCTTTTGCTCGATTGACTTTGCGGGTTTGGCGCGACTCTTTACGCCCGAACGCGGCCGTGAAGAGCCAAAAGAAGTGTGGTTCCTGATGGGCGCGTGGCTTTTGGGCGCGACCATGAACGCCGTCATGACGTGGTGGGCCATTTCTCTAACCCTGCTCAACCATCCACTGGGCAACGAAATCATGACGCGGGAGCAACTGCTCCAAGTTGTGCCCATTTTTGTGGCCGTCTTGGTCTGGTTGACCCGCATCCTGTTTATCGGCTCCCTGACCGTCGCTGGCGAGCATATTTTTGCCAGCGATGATGTCCAAGTCACCGCTCGCCCCCCCGTGGCTAGCCCCGCTAAACCGAAACCAGCTCCCAAACCTACGAACAACAACCGCAACGGCACGTCAAACAGTCGCCTCGGCAATAATCCGGGCGTGCGCCCCGCCACGGCCGCGAGTTTTAGTGGCCCCACCAACCAGCCCGCCGCACCCATGCGTGACCCGCAACCCACGGCGTCTGCCCCGACCCAGCCCATGCCCCAGCGCACCAGTCGCATCCGGCGGCAAAATGTCTCCAACGTGAACATGCCCACAGGCCCCGCTACCCGCCCCAACATGCCCGTCGGCATGAAGGCCAGCCCGCCGAAAAGATATAGTTGAGGAATGGGCGACTTGAAAAAAGGACGAAGGACGAGGGAAGAAGGAAGAAAAAGGCGGGTTTTCTAGAGAAATCTCCGCGCTAAGCAGACCCTTTGCTTTTTGTTCATTGCTCCTTGTTCATTGCTCATTGCTTTCCAGGATACGGTACAATGTCTACCTATGGACGTAAGCCTAGCCCAAAACCATATCAATACGAACCGGTTAGTACGCCGCTTACGCCGCAGGATGACGGGTATCGCTCAGTGTTGCGCCCCGCGCCTACGGCTGAGGGACACGGTTATCAAGCCGCCGCCGCCAATGCGTTTATCGAAGCAGATTGGTCGTGGGAGGATAACACGGCCGTGAATGACGACTTTGACCAGTTTGGCTCTGAACAAGAGTACGAATATGAGCGTGAATTTGCCTATGCGGATGAATACTCGCCGTTTATGGCTGAACTAGGGTATCCCTCCACCACGCGGCGTATGGCGCTGGTCTTGATAGGAGTGATGCTGATTGTGTTGCTGGGCGTGGGTGGTTTGTGGTGGTTTGGCTGGGGAGCAAAAATCACGGCCGTGGCCGCGAATAATAGTCATTTAACAGATAGTTCCAGCAATGCGGTGGTCGCCCCCGTGGTCAGTGACGCCCTTGCCCCCAGCGACGCCGCCACCGCTACGGCCGACATTCTCGCCAGCGGGCAACTCTCCCCCGCCTTTGCGCCCGAAGTGCTTTTTTGGGCACCTAAAATCATTGAGTGGGCCGGCCAGTGGAATTTAGACCCCAATTTGGTCGCTACGGTGATGCAAATTGAATCTTGCGGCGACCCGCACGCCATCTCCAGCGCGGGGGCGCGGGGCTTGTTTCAGGTCATGCCCTTCCACTTTGAAGATGGTGAAGATATGCTCCACCCTGACACCAACGCTTATCGCGGCATGAGCTATCTGTCCCTAGGGCTAACCCTGCGGGACGGCGACGCCAATTTGGCGATGGCTGGTTATAACGGCGGCCATGGCACTGTGCCCAAAGGGTGGGGAAATTGGCCGCATGAGATGCAACGGTATTATCGCTGGGGAAGCGGCATTTATGGCGAGGTCACGGCCGGGGAAAGCAGTAGCGCGACCCTAGCACAGTGGCTAGCCGCTGGCGGGGCCAGTCTCTGTCGACAAGCGGCTGATAGGCAGGTGGCGTTGGGCTTGCGCTAAAGAGTAAAAAGTCGAAAGTAAGAAGTAAAAAGTGGTTGGCGTGCTAACCAAGGGCGATCATACAAACGCACCTACTCGCTTTTCACTCTTCACTTTTTACTTGTCACGCTGAGTGACCGAAGTGCTAAAAACCTTGTTGAGTTTGTGAATAGGGGAGCGTCGTCATCATCTCTCTGTTGTGTGTGGTGATTTAGCGACTCTGTTTTCCCCGTTGCCCTCGAATTGATTGCCGCAATTCGGGGGTTTTTTTGTTGGGTCATGGGGATGGGGTTGGGGTCTGAAGGATAAGCCCCACGGCCGTGTCTATGTTCTCAGCCAAGTTAGCTAAATTCTCGGTCAAGACGGCTAAGAGCAGTTGCCCTTCAAACTGGGCGGCAAGGGTTTGCGCCACGGCCGTGGGCGGGACATGAGGCGGCAACTGTAGCTCTTGGTGGGCAACGGCTTGGGTGATGAGATCGGTTAACACGGCCGTGTATTCCCCCAAATACGCCACAAAAAAGGCGCGTACCTCCGCTTGGCGATTAGCCAGCGCGTAAAACTCATAAATGACGGGAAGCAAGTCAGACATCTCTAACAGGACGGCACAGCTATGCGCCATGATGGCGTGAATTTTGTCCACGGCCGTGTCCTCCCCCGCCAAAATAGTCATGACTGCCGCACCATCATGGGCAAACATATCCTCCAAAATCGCCAGAATAATCGCTTCCTTGCTGGCAAAATGCCAATACACCCCCCCCTTACTCAACCCCGAAGCGGCTACAAGATCGTTCATGCTCGCGCCATAGAACCCCTTCTCGGCAAAAAGCTGTCTGGCGGCGATGATGATTTCCTCTTTGCGTGATTCCGTATCTACGCCGCGCGGACTCATACGCCCTCCTTCTCACTCTTAAACTGGGCCGCCATTTTTTTGATGTCGCGGTAATGCAGTTCATCATGGTGCAGACCAATGTGCAGGGTCACAATGAGATTGAGCCAGCCAAAATAGGGGTCGTAAACAAACACATTGCCCAAAATGTCCTCTGGTTTGTCCGCGTAAAATTGGCGCACATCGCTATGCAAATCGCGCAAAAGCGCGGCCAAATCGGCTAAGGGTAAAGGGCGTTGCGGCGTGTAGCTGGGTTTCCACATAAAGCCGACCCACATAGGGAAGCTTTCATCATAAGGGTCGGCGATACTGGTTTGGTAGGGTCGTTGGCGGCGGCGTTGTCCACGGCCGTGGAACAATCGCCACATCAGTTTGACATAGGGCATGGTGCGGGCAATTAGCAAATAGTTGTGGTGCAAAATTTCGCCGATGCACCACTCTTTGGGCGCGGGGCGTTGCCAAATTTGGTCAGGGGAAAGGTCAGCCACGGCCGTGAGCGCGCTTTCTCTCTGCTGGTCGAGCAGGTCTAAATAGGTTGGCATAACGAGATTGGAAGACATGCGTTTTTCTCCTTGAGATTCAACAAACCAACTGGTCGGTTTCTATCACAAAACGGAAAATTGCGCCACTAATTAATAATGCACACTGGAAGCTACTGCAATGGTCATGGCTTGCTAAAACAGATGTCATTGTGTCGCTTTCCAGAAGCGATAAAATGCTTCGGCGTGGCCTGCGGCCACGCCTCGCTGTCAAGAGGGTATTAGGGTTCTTCAGGAATTCAGGGGGTTGACATCAAATGATGCGCGAAA
>JBGTIZ010000430.1:0-4992 GCA_041745395.1 Promineifilaceae bacterium (SeqCode)
CACCTCATACAGCCCAATTTGTACCGCATAATCCCCCGCAGGCAAAGTAGAGGGCAACAGCACCCCATGATTATCCACGACAAGCTCGTCCACAGCCCACGTATTCGTCGGCTTTAGATTGCCGACGGGTTCACTATCCCGCTGGGCGACCAACGCCCCCGTGTAATCGAGCAGATGCACAAATACCTTGTATCTGGCCTCGAGCGGCTGGCTCGTTTGCCAAAAAAGCGTCAGTTGCAAAATATCCCCGGGGCGAAAATCATCCGCATCATTCAGGGCGTAGCCGTGCAGGGTGATGCCCTCCCCCACGGGCAAATTGACCTGCACTTCTGGCTCCGTGGCCGTGGCGGGCGGCACGGCGTAGACCACAAAACGGACGTCGCCGCGCCATTCGTCCACCGCCTTAAACGCATTCGCGTCCAGCCAGCGTTCCACCAGTCGTTCAGGGTCGCGCTCCGCTTCACCCCAAAACAGGGCATAAAGACGGCTGTGCTGGGCCGCTATTTGGCTTAGTTCCGTGGCGACCGTGGCTTCGTCGAGGCGGGTTTGGGCGAGCGGATAAATGGGCGTCTCTTCCTCATTATAGTAGTAAGTAAACACTTCCCATTGGTTGGGCGCGTTGAGGATGATGCCCGCGTCGGGATGTGCTTCGGCTCTGATTTGGGCGGCCATGCCGCGATAGTCAGCCTTCGCGTAGTCGGGGTTGTGATAGAGGTTTTGCAGGGAGAACCAGAGGGGTGAGGCGAGATAGCTGAGGGTGAAAAGGGTGAGCAGATACACGGCCGTGTACACCATATGCGACAGATCACGCGGCAATACCCAGCGGTCATAAGCGGGAGCCGTGCGCCACAGTTTGACCACGCCCACGGCCGTGAGCAACCACACCAGCGGTACCAACCCCGTCATAAACTTATGATAACTCCCGTCCGTCGCTCCCACGGCCGCCATCGCCCCGAGCGGCACAAAAAGGGTCAGCCATAACGCCCAGCTTGGGTCATCTCCGCGTCTGGTTAACGGCTGACGCAGGACAAAAAGCGGGAGCAACGC
Organism: Promineifilaceae bacterium (SeqCode); assembly: GCA_041745395.1. Taxonomy (GTDB): domain Bacteria; phylum Chloroflexota; class Anaerolineae; order Promineifilales; family Promineifilaceae; genus Hadersleviella. Next base: position 1,048 of record JBGTIZ010000430.1, read on the forward strand.
GGCCACAAAAAAGAGAAGCACAATGCCTACCGCTCGCTCATCTGGTTCGCCCGTTGCCCCGACAACAAGCCAATGCGCCGCCGATTGTAGAAAATCGAGCAAAGGTGTCTGAGCGGGGGGGCGACCGCCTGTGCCACGCAGAAAGATGGGGAGCCACGGCAGATAGAGCAGAAAGGTGATAATCATCGCCCCAACCCATTGGGCGAGGGGCAAGCGTAGCGGTTGTTTGTGCCACAGTCGCCAACCCAGCCAGAGGGCGACGATGAGGTTGAGCGCGACGAGGGTAGCGGGGTAGCTGTAATGGGTGTAGAGACCAGCCACGGCCGTGAGGATGATTCCCACCACCACCACGCCGGCTGAGCTTGTCGAAGCCGAGATTGTCGCAGTCGGGGGTTTGCCTTCGACAGGCTCAGGCAACGGGTGGAAATGGATAAAAAATTGCCCCACCCACCACAAACTGAGCAAACTGAGCCAGCCCAGCAGGCTGTACATCCGCGCCTCTTGGCTGTAATAAATGAGCGGCGGCGAAATGGCAACCAGCAAACCTGCCATGAGGGCCACAGGGCGATTGAACCAAAAACGACCCACCGCGAGCGTCGTGCCTACGGTCAGCACACCCAGAAAGGCGGAGAGGCTCCGCAAGCCGAACTCCGTTTCGCCGACCAGTTCCCGCCAGCCGCGCAGGAGTAAATAGTAGAGTGGAGGATGTACGTCGCTGGCTGTGCCCTCGAGGATGAGTTGGATGCTCCGTTCACTGAGGCGGGCACTGTTGCCTTCGTCGTTCCAAAAGGATTGGCAGTCGAGGCAGTAAAAACGCACGGCCGTGCCCAAGAGCAACAGCAAAACCACGGCCGTGAGCCAACCCCAACGCGCAGAGTTCTTCACGCCTCAATTCTCCCGAGGAGCTAGGGCGCGAAGCCAGAAAAAGAGCAAGACAGAGCCGCCCGTCAGCAAAAAATAGGGGCGCAAAAATTGCCAGACGTACCAGAGCCACGGCCGTGGATTGACAGGAGTTGGCTCGGCGGCCTGTTCAACCAGAGCCTCATACACGGGAAGCGGCGTAAAGTCTGGCTCCAGCAGGCGAAAATAGTAGAAGGGCTGGTCTTGTTCCCAATCCGTCGCCCGCTTCAGGAACCAATAATTGCCCACGCCCACCCACGGCCACTCCGCCTGCAACCGCTCATATGCTTGGAGCGTGTATCGCGCCTGTTCCGCCTCGGTCACGCGGCCAAAATTGGCGGGCAGATGTTCGGGCACGACGTTCCAGGCCATCTCGCTAATCCAGATAGGCTTGTGCGCGTCACCGTTGACCACCATCATGTCCCGCAAAAGCTGGTTGTGCCCAAAGTTAATCACCGTGGGACGCACCCGTCTATCCATCGCGCCCGACCAGAGGCCGTACCCTTGCGCCGACATGATATCAAAGCAATCGGCCGCGCCCGCCCGATACATGCGCTGGAGGAAAACGAGGTCGTTGAGATTGCGCCCGTCGAGGGCGACAGTGGGGGTGAGTGCCCCCGCCAAAACCACTGCGTCAGGGTCTACCGCTTTAATCCGGTTGTGGGCGAGGCAGAGCAGTTCGGTAAATGCTTCGGGGTCTACGTTTTGGAAGCCCCACTCATCGTTGCCGTTCGGCTCATTCCAGATTTGGTAATAGGTAAGGCGACCTTTGTATCGTTCGGCCACAGCGGCCACAAAATCTCCAAAATCGTTGAAATCATCGGGCGGCGCGTATGACCCCGCCTCTTCTGGGGGCAGGGCGCGGCTCCAGGCAGGCGGCTTATCGAGGCGGGCGATGATTTCGATATTGTTTTGCTCAGCCAACTCGACAATGTTGTCGTATTTGTCCCACGCGGAAACGCCGTCGGGGTCGTTGCGTCGGTCAATAAAGTCCCCTTTAGCGTGAATTTCGATGTCTTCCCAGACGAATTGCTGGCGAATAAAACGAAACCCAGCCTGATGGGCATATTGCAAACTTTGGTTGCGTACTTCGGGCAGGACTTCTTGCTCGAGGAAGGTGTTGACGCCAAAGGGGGAAACGTCGCCACGGCCGTGATCAGACACGGCCGTGGGGGCGAGATTTGGCTGGGGACGCAGGGAAGCGTACAGCCATTGCGGTATGCCGCGTAGCTGGCCCGGCAGGTCATCCTTGCCGGTCAGGTCGGCCAAGTTGGTTGCGGGGGGGATGAGGCCGATGAGCAGGAGGAACACGGCCGTGGAAAGCACAATTTTTTGCCACATAGTCGCCCATTATACCGCCCCCTCGCCCCAACCCCGCAGAAGTTCAACTTCTCTAAAGTTCCGTAGGGCAAAGGCATGCCTTTGCCTTACAAAACGCTCCAATTTTCTGTAGACACCCCGTTAACGCTGTGTTATATTTGCCGCACGGTGTCATAAACTTACTAATCGCTTGATTAGTACGCTTCACCCCAACCCACACCCGCATATTCGCGCCACAGGCGCACCCATCGCCAGTTCCGTAGGGCAAAGGCATGCCTTTGCCCTACGGAGCTATTTAGGAGAGGCCCCATGTTGTCCCTAACCGAACGCATTCTCTTTATCTTGCTGACCGTGATTTGTCTCACGGCCGCCGCCTATACCTTTGGTGATATGTTCAAAATTATCACCAGCGGCCAAGGCAAACTCGGCATGGATCGCGCCCCCCAGCGCATCATGGCCGGTATTTCCGCCCTGTTTACGCAAGGACGCATCCTGCGCCGCCGCAAAATCACCTCCGTTTTTCACTGGATGGTCGCCTACGCTTTCATCTTTTATGGCTTGGTTAATGTGGTTGACCTTATCAAAGGGTTTGTCGAGTTCGACATTCCCGGCATTCCCGGTGATATTTATCGCCTGACGGCGGATGTGCTGAGCGTGTTGGGTCTAATTGCGGTCGTTTATTTCATTGTGCGCCGCTTTATCATGGTGGATCCGCACCTGAAAACGCGAGAAAATGTGTTGTTCTATCCCGGGGCGCGGGAGGGCATTGCCCGGGATTCGATGTTTGTGGCGTTGTTTATCCTGTTGCATTTGGGCTTCCGCTTTTTGGGGGAATCGTTTCACATCGCCCATAGCGTCGCCCATGGTGGTTCGTTAGACTTATTTCAACCATTTGCCTCGGGCTTGTCCCTCCTGTGGACCAGCATGAGCATGGGTGACTTCGCTCTCAACTGGTGGATTCACGCCAGTTGGTGGCTCGCCTTGGGGTTGATACTCGTCTTCATCCCCTACTTCCCCACCACCAAACACGCCCACCTCTTCATGGGGCCGCTCAACTTCATGACCCGCCCCGCCCGCCCTGCGCTGGGCACGCTCGACAAAATTGATTTCGACGATGAAACCATTGAACAATTTGGCGTTTCCACCCTGTCTGATTTGCCTCAAACCCAAATTCTCGACGCCTTCGCTTGCATCATGTGCAACCGTTGCCAAGATGCCTGCCCCGCCTATGTCACGGGCAAAGAGCTTTCCCCCGCCGCCCTCGAAATCAACAAGCGGTACTATATAAAAGAAGATATGTCTGGCCTAGCCAACGGAACCCGCGAGCAAGTGCCGCTGATGGGCACGGTGATTAGCCAGAGCGCGGTGTGGGCCTGCACCAGTTGTGGTGCCTGCATTGACGTCTGCCCCGTGGGCAACGAACCGATGTTTGATATTCTCGACATTCGCCGCGACCAAGTGCTGATGCAGGATGATTATCCGCATGAGCTACAGGTCGCTTTTAAGGGGTTGGAGCGGGCGGGCAACCCATGGAGCAATCCCGACAGCCGTCTGGGCTGGACAGAAGGGCTGGGCTTTGATGTGCCCACCGTGCAGGAAAATCCTGATTTTGAATATTTGCTGTGGGTGGGTTGTGCGGGCGCGTTCGACCCCAATGCACAAAAGACGGTACGCGCCGTCGCCACGGTGCTAAACGGGGCGGGCGTCAGCTTTGCCGTACTGGGG
>JBGTIZ010000431.1:0-5086 GCA_041745395.1 Promineifilaceae bacterium (SeqCode)
GGGTGGGTGTGGAAGTGTTGGTGGGGGTGTGGGTTGGTGGGGGTGTGTTGGTTGGTTGGCTGGTGGGGGTATGGGTGGGGGTGGCGGTGATGATTTGCACCACGGCCGTGGGCATACTCGTCGGCAAAGAAGACACGGTCGTGGGCAGAACCACTGTTTCCTCCACGGGCTGGCAAGCCACGGCCAACCACAAACCCACGCAAAGCATTATAAGTAGGTCGTTTTTAGACACAATTTCTCCAAAGAAGATTGGACCAATCTGGAAACAGCGAACCAAAGGTGACAGAAGTTCAACTTCTCTGTTTACGGCGCACCCAGCCAAATCGGCACATAAATCTGATACGGATTCACAATCGTTAGCACAGGCGGCCCCGTCACCAGAGCGACTTGGTCGCTAGACGCGCCATAAAGGTCGTTGCGAATGACGCGGGGCTGGGGGGTGAAATCTGGCTGAACAGTCAGCGTGACCGTCACCGTTTGGGTCGGGGCGAGGGTGTCCCACTGCCATTGAATGGTTTGCCCGAGTTGCGTGTAGGGCGCGGTGGCGTGGATGAGCGTCGTGCTGAGGGGCAAGGTGTCGCTGAGCGTCACGGCCGTGGTGGGGCTGGTGGGGTGCTGATGGGTCAGCACGAGCGCATAGGTCAGCAGGTCGTTGGCCATAAGGCTGGCGGGAGCTGATTTATGTAAAGTGAGGGTGTGGCTAACGGGCGGCGGAGGCGGTGGAATAATGGTGCGGGTCAACACGGCCGTGTGTACCGCCTCACCCCATACAAAAACCGTGCCATCCTGCGCCCCGTACAGGGCGTTTGTAATCGTGGTCACGGCCGTGGGCGAAACCACCAACTGCACCGTCACCGTCTGCGAAGCGGCCAGCGATGGCCAGCCCCATTGCACTGTGTCCCCCGTCAGCGTGAACGGCTGGGTGGCGGTGATAAAGCTCGTATGCAGGGGCAACACATCGGTCAGGACGACGTTGGTGGTGGGGCTGGTCGGGTGAAAATGGGTCAGGGTGAGCGTGTAGGTGATGGGCGACCCTTCGCTGACGGTTAGCGGCGCGGTTTTGGTCAGGGTAAGCTGATGGGGTTCTGGTTCGCTCAATTCGAGGGCTTGGTAGGCGGCGAACACATCCACACGGCCGTGGCCGTACACATTATTGGGCACCGAAGTCGGCGTATCATCCCCGCACCCCTGCGCGGTCGTTAGCTGGAGGGCATGGGCTTGCAACAACGCCTCCAGCGCGTCTGGATTGCCTCGTAAATCTGGGTCAGCCGCCATGAGCAGAGCCAACGCGCCCGCCACGTGCGGCCCCGCCATGCTCGTACCCGATTTAGACCCATACCCGCCATCCAAAATGGCGGAGCGAATGCCCGTACCAGGCGCGGAAATCTCAGGCTTGAGGCGCGTGCCGTAGTTGGTCACGGGGCCGCGTGAGCTACTCGAGGCAATCGCGTCATTGCTCATCGTGTTGCCCACGGTGAACGCGCTGGAAAAAAAGGCGGCGGGGGTGTTGACACTGCTACAGCTTGACCCCGAGTTGCCCGCCGAGACGACGACGACCACGCCTGCCGCGCGCAGATTGTCCACGGCCGTTTCCATCAGGCCGAAATTACTGCTGTTACACCCTTCCACAGGGGGACAGCCCCACGAATTATTGATAACGTGCGGGGCTAAATCGGGGCGCGGGTTGGCTCCCGCCAAATCGGTCGGGGCGAGAAACCAATTAAAACATTCGATGTAGGTTTGGGGCGTGCCCCAGCCCTCCTCCATGTTGCGACAGCCAATCCATTGCGCTCCCGGGGCGACCCCAATCTGGTTTGTGCCGCCGTCGTCGCCGACCATCGTGCCCATGGTGTGCGTGCCGTGGCTGTTGTCATCACAAGGCACGGCCGAGTCAAAACCACAGCGCACGTTAGAGCCGTTGCCGCTCAAATCCTCCCGAATGGCGTCGTGCCAATGATAATTGTGGTCGGCGGTGTTGCTGATGGTGTGCCAGCCGCGATATTGGTTTATCAGGGCGGGATGCGCCCAGTCGTACCCCGTATCTTGCCCGCCGACGACCACGGCCGTGCCTGTCACCCCTTCTGCCCAGACCAGCGGCGCACCAATTTTTTCCACGCCCCATTCGATAGCCTGCGGGGCATTCGTGTCAAGCGGGGCCGTTTCGCCCGTCAGGGGAATATCGGCGGGGAAGGGGCGATTGGCGTGCAGATAAGCGACTTCTGGCCGTTGAGCAAGGGTGGGCAGGAGATGGGCGGGCAGTTGTACCCACAGGCTGTTGTTGATGGCGTAACTGCGGAAGGGGATGTTCTGGCTGGTGAGCCATGCTTGCGTCTCCGCTTGGCTAGTTTGGGACACGGCCGTGAGCCGTTGATGCACAAACGCGCCGCGGCTGGCCTTGTCGGGCAAGCTTCGCGCTAGGGTCAGGTCAGCCTGCGCCGTAAATTCGACCAGCACGGAGAGCGGTTCGCTGGCGTTTTGGACGCGAGCCTGTTGCTGTAGATAGGGGTCTGTTTTATCGAGCCACAGTTGTTCTTCGGCCACGGCCGTGGCGTAGAATAGGGCGGTGAGCAAAAACACGGCCGTGAGCAACGACCAGAGAGGGCGCAGAAAATTGAGCGAAATTCTTGAGAAAACTCTGTGTTCTCTGTGTTCTCTGCGGTTAAATAATTCGTGCCCATTATTCATTTTGAACTTGTTCCTCAGCCAAAACGGCCAAAAACTGCTTATCTTCTTCCGTAAGTTGTAACAACGGCGACAGCAACATTTCTGGCCGCCGTTGCCACGTGCGCCGCAGAGCCTGCTCCCGTCGCCACCGCGCAATATTGGCCGCGTGTCCTGAACGCAACACGGCCGGAACCGACCAGCCGCGAAACGTTTCGGGGCGCGTGTAATGCGGCCCCTCGAGCAAGCCCGTGGCGTGGCTGTCGTCCTCGGCCGCGCCTTCCGCCCCCAGCACGTCGGGAAGCAGGCGCGTGACCGCATCCACCAGCACCATCGCCGCCAGTTCGCCCCCTGTTAAGACGTAATCGCCGATAGAAATTTCGTCGGTGACGAGGTGGGTGCGCACCCGTTCGTCTACGCCCTCGTATCGGCCGCAGAGCAGAACGAGCCGAGGGTGTTGGCTTAGCTCTTGGGCGATGGCTTGGGTGAAGGGGCGACCTTGGGGAGTGAGTAAAATAAGGGGCGTTTGGGGCGGGGGAGCGAGGTTGTCCACGGCCGTGAAAATCGGTTCGGGCTTGAGCACCATGCCGCCGCCGCCGCCGTAAGGGGGTTCATCGGTGACGCGATGCTTGCTATTCGCGTAGTCACGAATGTTGTGGAGGGTGACGGCCAGCGCGTCCATCTCTTGCGCCCGCTTGAGCATGCTTTCGCCCAAATAGCTAGCGAACATCTCGGGGAAAAGGGTCAGGATATCTATCTGCATGACCTTATTTTATGCGTATCGGGGGTGCAGGGCGAATGGGGTTGGCAAGCGTTCAGCTAGTCAGCCTGTCAGCCTGTAAGCTAGTCAGACAGGTCACGCCCAGACCAAGACCACCTGACACATGACACCTGAAACATGACACGTAAAACCTGACCCCACCTACTCATACAGGCTTGAACTGCTCGAATGAATCTTGGCAGTCGTGGCAATAATGGATGGCGCGGCAGAGGGTGGAGCCGAAGCTGTTTTTGAGGCTGGTGTGTGTGCCGTTGCAGTAGGGGCAGGGCACGGCCTCGAAGAAGGTAACGACGTTGCTAGCGGTCAGGCCGCTCTGTTTGCTCTGTTTGGGCGGTGGCGCGAGGCCAAATGCACGTAGTTTTTGCCGTCCAGCGGGGGTGATCCAGTCGCTGGACCAGGGGGGATGGAGCGTTTTTTTGACCACGGCCGTGGTCACGCCCAACGCCAGCAACTTCTCCCGCACCAGCGTCTCCATCTCCAGCATAGCAGGACAGCCCGCAAACGTGGGCGTCAACGTCACCGTGGCCGAGGTGCCATCGGCCGCCAGCGACACGTCGCGCACAATCCCCATCTCCACCAGCGACACAGCCGGAATCTCCGGGTCTTTCACCGTTTGTAATGCTTCCCAGATGGTGTCTGTCGTTAAAGGGTTCATCTTATCAGTTCTCTGCCATTGAATGGCATCTTCCCCAAATATGGGGACATTCCTCTCCGGGCACTTTTCATCCAGAGCGATTACTTATCTTCCGCTGAGTGCCCGGAGTTTCTACCACGGATTTTTGAAAAAACCCCCTTGGGCGATAGTAATTGCGCGGTCCCAAACGGCTTGTAGTATTTCTCTGGCACTCTGGAAGTGCCGGGGGAAGGTATGCAAATGTGCAAAAGTGAGCCGTTGTATTTGACTGACTAATCATTTGCCTTGAGCAAGCGAATATCTTCCAAATCACGTACTCGTCCAGCCGCACTTTTGGATGCGATTAAATGCTCCCGTGAAACGACATAAAATGTCTGCTGACCATACTGCATTTCTTCTCTGGCCAACCATGCTTCGTCAAATTCAAGACCCGGCGTCGCTGTTTGTACATCTATCCGCACTTTGTCACGGAAAATCGTAATCTCGTGAGCCAAAAGTTCCTCGACATTCGTTAGGCTCGCTGTTCCCAAGCCTGTGTCTAATAAAGCGTCTAGCAATTTTTGCCCATTTTCAGGTGTAGCCTCAATGAGTATATCCAAGTCAAATGTAGCCCGAGGAACGCCATGCAAAATAGCGGCAATGCCACCAATGATGACGTAGCGTACTTCATGATTGTGTAAGGACGAGAACACGCCCTGCAACTGGTTTAGCATCTTTACGCTCCATCATTTGTGGATTAACGCCCAAAATCATATCAGTAAACATGCAGAGCATCTCCATACGTTCTTCAAGCGTTAGCGATTGAAACCAACGCGCCTTCGCCTCCTGACTTTCCTCTTCAAAGCTATGCGAGATAGAGCCTGTTGACCCCTCTGCTTCTTCGCGCTGATTTGCTTCCTTGACTTTGGCCTCGCCTGTATCACAAGCACCTGTAAATACAGGCTCACCTGCTTTCAGACTATTGGTGTTATTGGGGAGGTCATGCATGGTTGGATTTCTCCACGATTCAT
>JBGTIZ010000432.1:0-8278 GCA_041745395.1 Promineifilaceae bacterium (SeqCode)
CAAAATTGCTGAAAACAACACCATCATTTCTTTAATTTATGCGGAAAATTCGTTAGCTACGGGAATTGCTGTAAAGAACCCTTGTTTCTCAAGCTCTGCCAGAGTTCACAGCAAAAAGAGCCAGACAAACCACAGAGCGCAGAGATATTCTTACGAGCAACAACGCCAGACCGCGCATTCATCCCTCGTCACCAACCTTTTTGCTCATTGTTCCTTGCTCATTACTCATTGCCCCCCCCATTGTTAAAAAATTCACAAAACTGATATTGACATAAATTTGTGGATAACTACCCCAAAACAGTGGACAACTGTTGATAACTACCAGCGGTAACGCCATTCTGGGGGGGTTAGGCGGGGCAATACAACAATTGCTTTTGGCACGAATGAGGGGAAGATAAAAAATTGTAAATGGTAAATGATAAATGGTGAAGGGTGAATGGGACGCCTCCGTTCACCCTTCACCATTGGCAATTTACCATTTACAATTCATCACGCCGTGACCTGAATCTGCGACCCCTGCGGCGTTTTCACAATATCAATGCGGGAGGGGAACGCATCTTTTAGCTCTTCCACATGCGTAATGACCAGCACCCGCGCAAAATCATCCTGAATCGTGTTAATCGCCTCGACCAACTTTTGCCGCCCCTCTGGGTCTTGGCTCCCAAACCCCTCATCAATGACCAGCGTTTGCAGACGCGCTCCCGCTCGCTTAGCCAAAATGTGGGACAACGCCAGCCGAATAGCAAAATTAACGCGGAACTGCTCTCCCCCGCTGTAATTTTCATAAGGACGCACTCCCGCCTCATCCGCAATGCGAATATCAAGCGTTTCGGCCGTGTCGTGTCTGCTTTTGAGCTGTTTCTCAGTCACAAACTCGACCCGCATCCGACCGCCGGTCAGCCGTTCGAGCAACGTATTCGCATAATCTTCGATTTCGGGCAGAGCGCGTTCGATGAGTAACGCCTGCACCCCATTCCGGCCGCACGCCTCTTCCAGCATTTTTAACTGCTGAATGCGCTCGGTCAGCTCGCGCCGCTCTGTTTGGAATTGGGTGCGCCGTTGTCGCTGATTGTCCAGCACAAATAAATCCTGCTGAGCACGGCCGACGCGCCGCTCCGCTTCCTGATGCGCTTCGCGTAGTGTGTGCACCTCATCTTCTAATTTGTTGAGTGGGATGGTTTGGCTGCTGGTCAGCGTATTGAGCTGTTTTTCGGCCGTGGCGAGCTGGGTTTCTTGCTCGGTGAGCGTCTCTTGTTGGTGCGCCAGTTGCTTGTTAAGGGTCTCTAGAGTGCTGTTGAGCGCGTCCACGGCCGTGTTAGCCTGTTCCCACTGTTTATGCCGCTCAGGGGCTTTTTTGAGGGTGTCCCGCGCCTGTCGCGCCGCCTCATGCGCTTCGGCCACATAGCCTACTTCGATCGCCTGCTGTTGCAGAGCCAAAAGCGACGTTTGCGCTTCGGGCAGGACACTGTCTGTGGATAAGCTGTGGTTAACCGTGGATAACTCGCTCTCACCTGTGGATTCCCACCTGGTAATCGCTTTCTCGATTTCGGCCAGCCGCGCTTCGATTTGGGCGAATCGCTTCTGCTTTTGCTGGTGGGCGGCCGTTTTTTCTTTCTTGGGAGCCAGCGCGGCGGCGAGGTCGTTGACCTGCTTTTGGTGCGTGACCACGGCCGTGTCATCTTCCAATTGCACCGTTAGCGCGGCTAGATGGGGCGCACCTTCCGCTTCCCAACTCGCAATGCGGCGGCTAAGCTCACTGATCTGAGCCACGGCCGTGGCTAAGGTCTGCTGATGTTGCTTCTGCGCCCGCTCCAGCTTCCCTTTTTCTTTTAGCTGTTTTTCTAGGTCAGCTATTTCCGTGCTTATCGCCAGCAAGCGACTCTTATTCGTCCGAAAATGATCGCCCAGGGTGCGCCCTTCCTCCTGTAGCTCCGCAATCACGCTCTCTTGGTGGGCTTGGCTGAGGGCTTGCCCACACAGCGGACATTCGCCCTCGTCGCCCGCTTCTTTGAGCTGGTCAATGCGCGTCTGGATGCGCGTCATCTGCTCGCGGAGCAGGGGTTGTTCCGCTTCTCGGCCGCTGGCTTCGTTTTTCAGGGCGGCCAGTTGTTCCTGCACGGCCGTGAGTTCGGCCAATTCCTGCGTCAGTTCGGCCAGCTTTTGCTCCGTGCTGGTTTGCAACGCTTCCTGCTTTTTGAGGTCTATACGAAGTTTCTCTATGTTGCCCGCTTCCGTTTCTAACTGCTTTAGCTCCCGCGCCACCTGATTTCGCTCGAGCGTCAGGCTTTGTAACGCCTGCCGCGCCGCTTCATAGGTGGCTTCCGTCTCGGCGAGTGCCGCCAACGCTTTTTCGAGGCTTTCTAAGTCAGACTGCACGCTTTTTTGCTCCGCCGTGAGCGTTTCCCGCTCGCCGCGCATCTGCCCCACCCGCTCCCTTTCCGCTTGCAGATGGCTGGCCTGCTGACGCAAACGGCTCCGCGCCTCGGTGATTTTGTTCTCGAGGGGATGCATCTGGTTTTGCAGGCGATGAAATGCGTCCGCCTTGTTTTGCCAGCTTTGGAAAGTCGCTTCCGCCTGTTGCCACGCGGCATAGTTGGCCTGAATCGTCTCCCCTTCGGCCAAAATCGCCTCGTAGCGGGCTAGCTCTTTTTGCTTTTCGTCGCGGGTCGTTTCTAGCTCCTGCACTTGGCGACGGGTGCGGGCGAGGGTGACGTTGAGCTGGCGCACCGCCTCCGTTTGCTGTTTGATAAGCTCCGCCGTTTGGCGTACCTGATTGAGCAGGGTTTCTTGTGTTTTTAGCTCGCGGCTGACCCGGTCGCGTTCTCCTTGCGCCGCTTCGAGGGCCGTTTTGCGGGCGGGTTCTTCGGCTAATTCCCGCTCAATTTCGCCCATTTGGCCGTCGAGCAGGTTCAGGCTGTTTTCTTCGGATTTGCGCCGATTGGCGGCCGTTTCCCGATATTTTTCCCAATCGTTGACGCCCAGCAGGTCGGCCAAAATCTCTTTGCGCTGTCCCGCCGTTTTGGTGGTGAATTCGTCCGCTTGCCCTTGGAGCAGGAAGCTGGCGTTGGTAAAGGTGTCGTAGTTCATGCGCAGGAGTTCTTCCACGGCCGTGTCTGTTTCCCGCCGTTTCGCCCTCGTCAGGGTTTTCCACTCCCCTGCTTCATAATCGACCGCCACCTGAAGCTCCACCTTCATAGCGCGGCGGGCACGTTTGCGCCGCATGATGCGATAAATTTGGTTGTCTAGCTCAAAATCAAAGATGATTTCGGCCGTGTCGTCGTTTTTGGCCGCTCGCCGATTGACCACGTCGTCGTCGCTTTTACTGCGACTTTTGCCAAAGAGGGCCCAGGTCATGGCGTCGATAATGCTGGATTTGCCCGCCCCGTTTAGCCCGGCTATACCGGCAAGGTGCAGGCTTTGGAAATCAAGCACGGCCGTGTTTTGATAAGAGAGAAAATTGGTGAGTTGTAGTTTGACAGGAATCATAGGAGTGTTGAGCGATGAGCAACGAGAACGAGTGCTGAGTGAAGCGTGCGCCTCATCGCTCAGCACTCATCGCTCGCTACTGTTTTTACGGAAAAAGTCGTCTGGTTTTCACTTCGGTGACGGAATCATCCAGATAAGTGTACAGCTTGGCGGGTCTGCCTTCGCCCTGAGTATGCATCCGCCCTGTTTCTTCGATGATGCCGGCGGCCAGAATTTTGCGGCGAAAGTTGCGCTTGTCTAGCTCTTCGTCTAGCACAATTTCGTACGCTTTTTGCAGGTCGGAGAGGGTGAATTCATCGGGGAGCAGGCGGAAACCCACGGCCGTGTATTCCAACTTATAGCGCAGGCGTTCCCAAGCGTAACGCACCATTTTCTGGTGGTCAAACGCCATTTCGGGCAAATTTTTCAGCGAAAACCAGCCCGTCGCTTCCTCGTTTAAACCTGGCCGCAGGTCAATCGCATCATACGGCACGAGCGCAAAATAGCTGACGGTGATGACGCGCATACGCGGGTCTCGGTCAGGGTCGCCAAAGGTGAACAACTGCTCCATATAAACGTCGGTCACGCCCGTTTCTTCGGCCAGCTTGCGCGTGGCCGCATCTTCGAGCGATTCGTCTAGGCGAACAAAGCCGCCGGGCGTGGCCCACAGCCCTGCAAACGGGTCGAGCTTGCGCTGAACCAGCAACACGCGCAGGTCGTCTTCCACGAGAGAAAAAATAACGACGTCTACGGTGACGGCGGGACGGCCATCTGGAGGGGGGGTAAAGCCGATGTTCACAGGGTTCATCTGTCTGTCCTTTTAGCGGTGATTGGTTGGCAAATCTGGCTGACGTACTGAAATGCTGAAATGCTTTTTATCGTTATGTCTAGCTTTTGTCTCCTGATTGTACGAAGACACGGCCGTGATGCCAATTTTCGGTTGCGCTCTACGCGCCTCATCTACCCACAACCCCCATGCAATGCTACAATACGCGCCATGGAAAGAACGAACGAAGAATGGCTAGTTGACCTGCAAAGCGAAGACAAAGCGGACGCAATTGAGGATTTGCGGGCACAACTTGTTAAAGGGTTGCGCTATACACTTTACAGTCGCGTGGACACGGCCGTGGAGCCACTCGCCGAAGATTTTGCCCAAGAGAGCCTCCTCAAAATCCTCGATAATCTCGACACCTTTCGCGGCGAAAGCAAGTTTCTGACGTGGGCGCAAAAAATAGCCGTGCGCGTCGCTTTCACCGAATTGCGCCGCAAACGATGGACCGACCACTCCCTCGAAGCATTAACCACCGCTCCTGATGGTATCTCCCTCTTTGAACCCAGCTTCATGGCAGACGAAACCCCCGGCCCCGAAGACCGCACCAGCCAAAAAGGCCTGCTTTTGCTCGTGAATCGGCTCATCACCGAAGAGCTAACCGAGCGGCAGAGGGAAGCGATGACTTTGCTCATGCTGAAAGGGTTGCCTATGGATTTTGTGGTCGAGCAAATGGATACCAATCGCAACGCGCTCTATAAATTAATGCACGATGCGCGTGTCCGCCTGAAAAACCGCTTAGAAGCGGAGGGGCTAACCCCTGAAGATATTCTGGCTGTATTTTAACGTAAGGCAATTGTAAGAAAGAACAGCTAGACCCCATCTGAGCGGCAAGGCAAAGATTAAGACCCACAAGAAAACGTTGAACTTCTGGCTTGGCATTTACGCAACACGGACAAAACAAAACGCAAGCACATGACCACTTTATTAGACACCCTACGACAATTAATCGCTCGTTTGCAAGGACGCACGGCCACGGCCGAGGATGCGGCTCTGTTAACGCGCCTCATGGGAGCTTTGCAGGTCACACAGGAGGATGAAATCCCGTGTGGGCTGGTCTATGACCTTATAGATCAATACGCAGAAGCGAAGTTGCGCGGCGAGGATATAGGGGAAATCACCCCGCTCATCGAGCGACACTTGCAGATGTGCGACCATTGTCGAGAGGAGTTTGAGATGTTGTTAGAGATGATGCAAATGTCCACGGCCGTGGGATAAAAGCAGTGCTGAGCGATGAGTAACGAGTGCTGAGCGGGGTTCTATATCCCAAAAACCCACATTTAATCCCACATATCCCACATTTATCCCACATAGCGTGTGGGATAAATTGGGATAAAAGAGAAGTTCAACTTTTTCAAAAAGTTGAACTTCTGGCGTGGCCGATAAAAAGTGCTGAGCGATGCCCAACAAGTGCCGTATAAAGCCAGCTTACGACTATTTCAAAATATAATACGTCCCCTTCTTCGAGCCAATCTTCAGCAACACCCCTCGCGTCACCAAATCCGCCAAATCCCGCCGCAACGTCTCCGCGCTTACATCCCCACACAGCCGCTGATACTCCCGATTCGTAATACTGCCATTTTCCCGCACATAGGTCAGGGAACGCGCCTGCCGCTCATTCATGCTGTTTGTCCAACTGGGCGGCGTTGGTTTGCCCGTCTGTTTGTTTGATAGCAACACCGTGAACGAGTAGCCCGTCGCCTTGAACTGCGGCGGCGGATGGCCGAACTGGGTCATCTCTTCAATCATGCGATCAATGCCCAGCCCTAGCTCTTCGATGTAGCCCCACTGGTATAGCCCATTCACGAGGCGCGGATTACGCGAGTAATGCTCCTCCACCAAATTATCAAGCGTGATGTAACCGGGTAGCCCGCCGGGGCTGATAATTTCGAGCCTGTCCGTGTACATGCGCACCTCGATGCGCCGTCCTTTGATGCGATAATCGCGGTGGCAGACGGCGTTGACGACCGCCTCGCGCACGGCAAAGGTGGGATATTCCGTTTGATCTTCGCGCACAAGCTGGTTTACCACGGCTCCCACGCGCATCTCGTCCCAGACGATGTTCCACAGCCGTTCAACAATGCGCGGCAGTGGGCCGCGAATTTCGTCGCGGCGGCCGTAGCCGGCTTCGCCCGTGGCGGCGCGGGGTTCGGTGCTGGGAAAACGGACAAAGACGACGCCGCTTTGGGGCAGGAAGGCTTGGGGGTTTTTGCCAAAGAGAAGGATGCCCGCGACGGTTGGTTCTCCCACGGCCGTGGTCGCGCCTATCTCAAACAGCAACTCCTCCCGCGAGCCAATGAGTGCCCCACCCCGCTTCTCGCGTTGCGCCAAATACTCCCGCACAATCTCTTCGTCAAAATCAGCCAGCGTCGCGCCCGGTACCACCGCTTCCTCAAAATCCCCCAGCGTGCGTCCACTGGCTAGTTGGGTCACCTCTTCCCCACTTAAGGGCCGATTTTCCCGCCCGCTCCGCACCAAAATCCGCCCATCGTCCAGGCTGTGAATATCATCACTGCGCTCCACGCGAATGCCAATCAACGCTTCCGCGCCTACGGGGATGGGTTGCCACTGCCCCATCACGGGCGGATGGCACATGCTCATGGCCGCGTGCAGGGCACTTTCCGCATCTTCGGGAAGCACATCCTCTATCAAATCCCCTTGGTCATCCAGCCCCAGCACAATCAGCCCCCCCGCGCTGTTGGCAAAGGCGGCCAAGCATTCGGCCAGCGGTTCCACGTCTGGATAAGGCAAAAAAGCGAGCTGTTGGCTAGGTTTTTGTTTACGTAACGGTTTCATGGGTTTTTGGGTGCGAGGTGCGAAGGGCGAGGTGCGAGGTGCGACAGAATACACACCCGCCCCTTTATTCATTACTCATTATTAATTGTTAATTATTGTCCCCTGATTATATGTCAATTTGTGGATAGGATGTGGATAAAAACGCAAAAACAGGCCAATTAGCCTGTTTTTGGGGGATAAAGGGAGAAGATTTGTGGATAAGTTGGGGAATATCAAGTTTTGGCATGGTTCAAGTTACCTCTGCCGTTAATTGGTGAGCAGATAGCCGCCACACGCCTCGCCACCTGCGGCGGCTCGGCCATTCTAAAGGGGTTTTTTTTCGTTTGGGCGTTCGCCCAAACGAAAAAAACCCCTCATTCCAGCGAGTCGTGGCCGCAGGGCACGACGAAGCGGGACTGTAAAGATAACAGCGTGGGGTTCTAAACGGGTAAGCCCGCTCCTTTGACTTCAGATTCTTCTAGCCGTTCGTAATAATCATCAACGCAAAAGCGGAACGTTTCGAGGCTATCGTCATCATAACCAGCGGCGACGAGTTCGGCTTCGGCCGCTTCTTCGGACCAGTTCTCGAAAATCATGCGGCGGAGCATCCAGATGAGGGCCACGCGGGAGGCGGTGCGGCAATGGATGCAGATAATACCGTCGCTGTTGGCCTCGATGTTGGCTAGGGTTCGCTCGAATTCGGCCATGTGCGCTGGTTCGAGTTCGTAGGCAGGCAGGGGGAGAAAGAGGTAGTCGAGGTTGGCTTTGGCCGCGTTTTCTGCCTCGCGGGTGGAGAGGTCGTCGCTGGTGCGCATGTTGATGAGGGTGCGCACGCCGGCCTGGTGGAGTTTGTCCATTTGGTCGGGCTGGGGTTGCCCTGCAAGCCAGATGCGTTCGCTGAGGCGGTAGATGAGCAGGTCTTCTAACGAGTCTTGGTGGGTCATGGTTGGTTCCTTTTTGTTTTATTTTTAGTAAAACGAAGAAGGTGGAACACGGCCGTGTTCCACCTTCTTCTCTGTGGATACGGACGCGACTGCGCCCAGCAAAACAACAAGGAGTTAGCTAATTACTGGGCTTTCGACCATTTTTTTGGCAAAAATCGAATTTCAGCCACATTTTTCGACAATTGGGCTTGTTTTTGACCCAACTGTCTCATTATGTCAACAAGATGATTTTCATGCCAGCGTTCGGTTTTTGGCGCAAATTTTC
>JBGTIZ010000433.1:0-6543 GCA_041745395.1 Promineifilaceae bacterium (SeqCode)
GGGCAGTTGCCCAAACGAAAAAAACACCCTCTTTCCAGCGAGTCGTGGCCGCAGGCCACGACGAAGCTAGTCGGTTGAGAAGAGACGCCTTTTGTCAAAAAAAGTACGTTACTGATTCGTGACCACTACAAAATAGCAGAAAATGATTCATAAATCTGGCGATGATAGCGTCACTTCAGAAAATTCGATGGGACACAGTAAAGCGGCTAAGATTCTAGCGTAAACGCAAACAAGATCCTAATGCGGCCCTAACCACGGCCGTGTTCCCGTCCAAACTCTTAGGCATGGTTTGAGGCTTAACCGCCCCACACTGGACAAAAAACCCCACACACCCCACAATACACAGCAATCATGAACGAAAAAACCTACCAACTCCTCGAATTCGACAAAGTCCTCACCCAGCTTGCCCGCTACACCAACTTTAGCGCGGGAGAAAAGCTGGCGCGTAACCTGCGCCCCACCATACACCAGCCCGAAGCGGAAAGATGGCAACGGGAAACCCAAGAAGCGTATCGCCTGCTCACCGCGGGGAGCGATGTCACCATTGGCGGAGCCAGAGATGTACGCACGGCCGTGGATCGTGCCCAACGCGGCATAACCCTCCTCGCCGACGAACTGCTTGACACCCGCAACACGCTGATAGCCGCCCGCAACCTCAAGCGCAAAATCGAGAAAGTAGCCGAACGCTACCCCACCCTCGCCGAACTCGCCGAGCTAACCGAAGAAGTGCCGGGCCTCGTCGCCACCATCGGCGACACCCTCGACGACCGGGGCGACGTGCTGGACAGTGCCAGCACCCACCTCGCCAACATTCGGCGCGATTTACGCATTGCCCACGGCCGTATCCAAGACAAACTCCAGCAAATCATGTCCCAGCGCAGTGCGTACCTGCAAGAAAGCCTGATTAGCCTGCGCAACGGCCGCTACGTTTTGCCCGTCCGCTCCGAATCACGCAGTAATGTGCAGGGCATTATCCACGACCAAAGCGGCAGTGGGGCCACCGTCTGGGTTGAACCCCTCGCCACCGTCGAACTCAACAACGATTATCGCCGTCTGCAACTTGAAGAAGAGCAAGAAATTCAGCGTATTTTGGCCGCGCTATCCGCCAAAGTGGCCGACCAAGGCGACATTATCATCCGCATCGTCGAGCGCATGGCGGACTTTGACCTAATCTTTGCCCGCGCCCGCTACGCCAGCGACCTCAACGCCATCCCGCCCGAATTTGTGTCGTGGCGCAACCAGACCAAGGCCCAGCAAAAGCAAAACTTACATCCTGGCTCCACCATTTGGCTCCGTGGGGCGCGTCACCCGCTCTTGCCCCAAGATATTGTCGTGCCCATTGATGTGCCCCTCAGTGAAGATGTCTTCTTGGTGCTTATCACCGGCCCCAATACGGGCGGCAAAACGGTCAGCCTCAAAACGATTGGGCTGATGGTGCTTATGGCGCAATCTGGCCTGCACCTGCCCGCGCACGACGCCAAGCTGTCGCTATTTGACAATGTGTTTGCGGACATTGGCGACGAGCAATCTATCGAGCAAAGCCTCTCCACTTTCTCAGGGCATCTGACCAACATCATCCGCATTTTGGCTGGGTTGGACGACCGTTCGCTCGTTCTGCTGGATGAGCTAGGTTCAGGCACAGACCCCGCTGAGGGAGCGGCACTGGCGCAAAGCATCATTGATTATTTGCGGGATAAAGGGGCGACCTCATTTGTGGCGACCCATTACCCTGAGCTGAAGGCGTATGCCACGCGCACGGCCGGGTCAACCAACGCCTCGCTTCTGTTCGACATTGAAACGCTCAGCCCTACTTACGAAATGACCATCGGCATTCCCGGCAAATCAAACGCGCTGGCGATTGCCCGACGGCTCGGCTTAGACGAAACCATTCTGGATGCGGCTCTGGGTCTATTGGGCGCGGGTAGTTCCGAAACAGAGACCCTGCTTGATTCTATTTATGATATGCGCGAAAAAATCGCTTCGGAAGAGGCCGCTATTCGGCTAAACCGCAAACGCATTGAGCGCGAACACCTTCAGCTTGAGCGCAAACTGCTCGAGATAGAGGCGGAGCGCGACCGCATTTTGGCTGAAGCCCGCGCCGAGGCGCACACCGAACTGGAGGCAATTCGGGCCGAAATCACGCAGGTGCGGCGCAAGGTGCGCGACGCGCAATCGCTGAATCAGATGAAGCAGTTGAGCAAAAATGTGGACGGCATCGAAACCCAGCCGCGCACGGGTTTTCGGGCGGAGCCGCTGGTCAGACCCGCCGAGCAAGCGTCGTCTGGCCCACGGCCGCGTATGCTTAAAGTGGGCGATACGGTACGCATTAAGTCGCTGGGGATGCAGGGGGAGGTGCTGAGTATCAAAAAGGATGAGGCCGAAGTGGCGATTGGTCGTCTGCACACGCGGGTGGAGCTAAAGGAGCTGGAGTTTAAGGGGCGACCGGTGCAGAATGCGGAACCAGAGTTCGTCGCTGGCAGTAGCAGTACCAGTGGCACGACACACAGCAACTATATGGGTGAATCCCCCGGCATAGAGCTGGATTTGCGGGGGCAAAGGGTGGATGAAGGGTTGATGTCGCTGGATAAATATATGGATTCGGCTGTTTTGGCGCGTTTGCCGTGGGTGCGGATTATTCATGGCAAGGGCACGGGACGCATGCGCACGGCCGTGCGCACCGCCTTAGACAAACACACGGCCGTGTTGCGTTGGGAAGAAGCCCAAGACGGTGAAGGCGGCTCAGGCGTCACCATCGCCCGCTTCGAGGAGATAGAGTAGCCGTTCAGCATCTTAGCCAGTCAGCATTTCAGCTTCCTTTTCTCGACACAATTTGATCATATGCGGGCGACTGCATTGCTTAAAACAGGAAGCGAATCATCAAACAGTGTATTGGTCACGGTTTACTAAAACAGATGTCATTGTGTCGCTTTCCAAATGCGGAAAAAATGCTTCGGCGTGGCCTGCGGCGAGGCGTGTGACCGTCATCTTTGCGAAGCAGGTCACGTTCAGACGAAAAACGACGTGACACATGACACGTGAAACATGACACCATATTTATTACGCCTTACTCATTTTTTACCCCATTCTAACAAGCACGAGAATAATAGAGAGTATGGAAGAAAATATAACCCTACAACAAGCTAGAATTTTGCTAGAACGCGCCTATCGTAGCCAAATGAAAGGCGACTTTGACCGCGCCGTTGACCTATACGAAAGGTCGCTCAAAATCGTGCCCACGGCCGAGGCTCACACCTATCTAGGCTGGACATACAGCATGATGAACCGGTACGAAGAGGCGATTGAACAATGCCTCCGCGCCATTGAACTCGACCCCGACTTTGGCAACCCGTACAACGACATCGGCTCCTACCTGCTAGACCTCGGCGAACCCGCCGAAGCGATCGAATGGCTGGAAAAAGCAACCCAAGCCACCCGCTATGAGACACCGCAGTTTGCCCACTTCAATCTGGGGCGTACCCATGAGCAGTTGGGCAAATATCGCTCCGCCATCGAGGCGTATGACCGCGCCCTAGAGATGGAGCCACTTTTCCAGCCCGCCCACTGGGCAAAGATGGGGCTGATTAGCTCGATGAATTAAAGGAGCTTTAAGCGATAAACTTTAAGCCACAAGCTAAAAAAGGCCAGACTTCTCAGAGAAGTCTGGCCTTTTTGGCTTATAGCTCACGACTTACGACTTACAGCTCACAGCTTAAAGCTTAAAGCTTACGGCTCACAGCTAATCTATGCCCCGCCGCGATGAGTCCCCAGAGGAACCAGAGCAGAAACCCCGGCTTGGCTCCCAGAGCGACTGCGTCAAACATGCCGTAGGCGAAGTAGCCGAGCAAAGACCCCGCCGCCCCGATAATAAAGCCGCGCCAGAGGGGATTATCTTGTCGTCGCCACATTTGCGCCAGCATGACGGCTAGCCCAAACCAGAGGGCAAGGTAGGCGATGAGGCCGGGCAGGCCGAGTTCCACGGCCGTGTGCAACAGATGATTGTGCGCATGGGCAATATCTGTTGTGGGCGAAATGAGGAACAGCGGGTACAAGATATGCACCACCTCCCGAAAATTATTCATGCCCATGCCCGTAAACGGAAAATCTTGGGCGGCATAAATCGCCCGTGACCAAATTTCGACCCGCCCTTGGAGCGTGCTAATATCGCCCGCACTATCAATGTCTGCCCCCGCACCCGCCGCCTCAAACAGGGGCGACAAGCCTTGGGCGGGGCCAACCACGGCCGTGTACCCCCCTCCCACCACC
Organism: Promineifilaceae bacterium (SeqCode); assembly: GCA_041745395.1. Lineage (GTDB taxonomy): Bacteria > Chloroflexota > Anaerolineae > Promineifilales > Promineifilaceae > Hadersleviella. The sequence continues at coordinate 4,264 of JBGTIZ010000433.1, forward strand.
AGCAAAAGCAAGCCCGCCCCGATTAGCCATGTCCGCCAGCGACCCGCCGCCAAAATCAGCATCAGCCCCAAGGCCAGCCCCAAACCAATATACCCACCCCGTGATTGGGTCAGAAGCAAAACGCTGGTTAAAACCACGGCCGTGCCCAGCACAAAAAGCTGAACCAGCGGCGTAAGCCAGCGGCCAAACGCTTGCCGCATCTCTTGGCGATAAACCACGGCCGTGAGCGCGAGCGCAATCGCCAAGGGCACCAGCCACAGCAGAGTTCCCGCGATTTGATTGGCGTTAAATTGGGGAATGCCCCCCGGCAAACTGGGCTGGAGATTGCGTACAAACAGCGCGGCACGGCCAATGAGGGGCAATTTGGCTGACCATTGCGTGCCGAGTAGAGCCAAACCCGCCACGCCCAAGCCGCCCAGCAGAAAAGCGGCGGTCGCTAGGGTGAAATGGCGCGGGGTGCGTCCCGCCGTGTCGGCCAACATCCACAGCAGAGCAATGCCGTAAAACACGGCCGTGACCTTGCCAATGGAGCGGTCTATATCATACGTCGCCCAGAGGCTGACCCCCAGCATCAAAATCAGTAACCAAAGCGAGCCGTTGAGCGGCGTCGCGGGGGTTAACCGTCCCACCACAAGCAGGCGCAGGAGCCAGAGCGCGGGCAAAAGCAAGAAAAAACTGGCCCACTCTGGCCGATCCAAAATAGTCAGTGGGAGCAAGGGCAAAAAGAGAAGCCAAGCAAAGTTTTCGTAGGCGCGAGCTAAGGTGGGATTGTTCATACGTCGCGTGACTTTAGCAGGCGAGCGAGATGTTGCCAATGATTGGTGGGGACGCCATACCGCGCTCTTAACCAATCTGGCTCCGGCCAGAGGGTGCGCCCCACAAGTTTGAGCCGGTCTTGGGGACGGTCTACCAGCAGGGTCAGCAGGAGATAGCGTCGCCATGAAGTGGTGATGTCGTCGTGGTTGATGATGGTGGTGGGGTTGACGAACTGGGCGAGCTGTCGCTGATGGCTGGCGCGGGGCTGGATGGGTTGCAGGTGGGCGGAGGTAAGGCCACGGGGGGGTAATATTTGGAGGGCAAGGTGGAGGGTGAGCCACACGGCCGTGGAGACGCGCCACGCTTGGGCGCGTTCGACCAAAACATCCCAGTTGACCTCATACTTTTCCGCCAAGAGAGCCATGTCCACCAGCATCCGCACAGGGCTGTGGGCAAATTGGGAACTGAGGGCTAAATGGAGAATAAGCAACAGAAGACAATCTTCGGGTGCTAAAAGTTGGATGGGATAGGGAAGGTGGGGGAGTTGGTGGGGAGTTAGACGTTGCCACACGGCGGTGTTGTTAACCACGGCCGTGCGCTTCAGCCACCAGCCAGGAAACGGCGACCAGTGCAGTTCAATGAGCAGACGCGGCCAGCGAGGATGCCCAAAACGCATCTCCCCATCCGCTAATTTTTGCAATTCGTGGGGGCGGTCATCCTTGTCGCTAAAAACAAAGCCCCACTGCGGCATGAGTTCCGCCGCCTGCGCCATGCCCGCGTCGTCTAGCCACAAATCTATGTCAGACATGACGCGCTGGCTGGGGTCGTCGTAAATGGTTAAGGCCAAGGCCATGCCTTTGAGGGGGACAACGGGCAGATTGGCTTCCTGCAGTTTTTGGGCAAGATAGGCGAACGCTTGTTGGCGGATGGCGTTTTCGGCCACGGCCGTGTACGCATCTCCTTGGAGCAGGGCACGCGCTTCCAACATGGTGATGGGTAGTTTGGCTTGGGCAAGTGGGCCGAGTCCTGCGTAGATGAGCCAGTTGGCCGACACGGCCGTGTTTACCGCCACCTCGGGCGCATCCCCTACCAGCCCCCGTAGCAACCCCGTCGCTTCATCCAATACAATCATATCCTTACCGACTTCCACACGCGCCAGCGTGTGCGATCGCTCGTAGTAACGGCTTACAGAGTGAAAAGTGGGCATGGTTCAGAAATCCCTTCAAAGTTACCTTTGCACTTCCGCTTCGTCGGGGCGTGCGCCCACGACTCGCTAGAAAGAGGGGTTTTTTTTCGTTTGGGTGAACGCCCAAACTAAAAAAAACCCCTTTAGAATAGCCGAGCCGCCGCCGGCGGCGAGGCGTGTAGCCGTTAGTCATCAATGAAGTGTAAAGGTAACTTGAACCATGCCTAAAAGTGAAACGTAAGAAGTGTACTGCGTTCTGCTCAAGGGCTGTCAGACAGTCCAACTTTTCACTTTTCTGTAGTGGTCACGAATCAGTAACGTACTTTTTTTGACAAAAG
>JBGTIZ010000434.1:0-34435 GCA_041745395.1 Promineifilaceae bacterium (SeqCode)
GAAGTAAAAAGTTGGGCTGTCTGACCGCTCTTGAGCCGAACGCAAGACACTTCTCACTTCTTACGTTTCACTTTTCACTCTATTCCCGAACTAATTTCTTAAAGTCCAATTGCCCAAACTAAAAAAACACCCTTATGACAGGCGAGCCGCCGTAGGCGGCGAGGTGTGCCGAGACAGGATTTTTTGTGTGAGTAATTTGTGACCAATACAGAATTAAGTTTTTAACTCTCAAGAAGGGATGAATGATTACGGCTAATTACGCTTCTTCGTACTCGTCATAGTCGTCGTATTCGTCTGCCTCAGCAACGGCTGGTTCATCTGCTTTAACAGCATCTGCCTCGGTTACTACTTCAGCGACGGGGGTGTCTTCATCGTCTTCTTCGGGCACAATGTTGACCTTGATATTGGCGACAAATTCGCCATCAAACCGAATGCTGACGTTGTGTACACCTAACTGACGCAGGGGTTTGCCATCAATTTTGCGACGATCCACTTCGATGCCAACTTGCTCTTCCAAGGTGTCAGCAATTTCAGTGGTGGTGACGGAACCGTACAGTTTCCCTGTTTCCCCAGCTTTGCGGGTAAAAGTCAGGTTGGTGTTGTCTAGGCGTTCGACCATAGCGGCGTATTCTTTACGAATTTGCTCGCGGCGGGCGGTAGCTTGGGCAATCCAAACGCGGGACTGTTTCAGGGTTGATTCGGTGGCAGGCAGAGCCAGACCTTGGGGAATCAAAAAATTGCGACCATAGCCAGCGGAAACTTCAAAAATCTCGCCAGCAAATCCTAATGTATCTACGTCTTGTTTTAACAGCACTTTCATAGCTGGTTATTTCTCCTGTGGGTATTATGCGACTATCAAGTTTAGCGGTCGCAATCTAAAATTGCAAACATTGGGCCGTCCCACGGCCGTGTGCCTCAGCAAACGTTAAAATTGCTCACCACTCTCATAGATTTCAGCCATTGTTACCAAAATGTCGTCCATTTCTTGCACTTCGTTGGCGATCTCTTCCCGTAGACGCCGGGCGCGGCTACTGTCTATCTGTTTGACATCCATCAGCGTCGCTTGCAGATAAATCGTGCTCATATTTGTAAGCTGGTTGTCTATCATGAGCAGAGCGCGGCTCATCATATCTTCTATTTTATCGAGCGTTTGCAATTTATAACGCAAGCTTTGCAAATTGCGCTGGATTTCCTCGCGTATTGGCTCATCCTCCTCTTGGTCTAATCTTGATTCCAAGGTGCGGATGCTCATGTGTGTGTCCCGGATGGTCTGCGCATGGCGCCTGTTTTCTTGGCGATGGTTGTCAATTTGCCGGGACAAATCATAAATTTCTTGGACCCACTCATCCATTTGGTCGGCGATTTTGATTAGCTCATCGGTCAGCATGCTGTCTGTGTTTCGCGTTTCGATGAGGCGCATCATTTTACGATAGTAGTCGAGGGCTTCGTTGAGTTTGGCTTGCAAATCTCGACTGCGGAGTTCTTCTGGTTTGAACGTTTCACGGAGCATATCGGCCACAGCGTCCGCGCCGGTGCTGGGGTTGCGTAGGGTTGTTAAGAAAAAGATGACGCTTAGGCTCAGGCCAGCCAAGGCGCCTATCCAAGCGAAACCCGTGCCATCAATGGCTAAAGCTTGCAGGATGGTGAAAATAGTCGCGCCAGACAGGGAAGCGAATACTTTCCAGTCACGTAGAGCTTTTTTGAGAATGGCGCGTTGCGCTTGTTGTTCTAAATTTTGGCGAAAGGACATGGTGGAGAGAGGGAAGTCTCATGAGCTGAGTAAGCTGAGTAAGAAGTAAGATGTGAAACGTAAGAAGAGGGAGATTGGTTGCCCAGCTACTTCTTACTTCTTGCCTTTCACTTTTCACTCGTTTACTTGGTTTGTGTCTTAACTTGCAATTTCATGTGTCCTGTTTGGCTTGGGCTTGGATGGTGAGGCGCATTTGCTTGATTTTGCGGCGGGCTTCGTCTGATTGCACGATTTGTGATGCTGATTGTAGCACATCGAGACTGCGTTGATAGAATTTGAGGTGGGCATAGGCTTGGGCGAGATGTAGGTGGTAGAGTAGGCGGTAGGGGTCGAGTAGCACGGCTTTGCGCCAATGTAACACGGCCGTGGCCCACATCCCTTTTTCCACCCATCTGTTGGCCGCCAAGTGTAAATCAGGTGCTTGCGGTAGCTTCCTGTCTAGCCGGGCCAAGAGCCATATTTTTTGGCGGTTGAAGTCAGGCATAATCAGGAATAGTCCCACGAATAGAGCAATGACCACGGCCGTGGCCTGAAGAACCCGCAATGCCCCCAGCAGAGCAAACGAAACCCCCATCGTGAGGCCAAAAATTGGCGTCTGCGCTACCTCTGCCCCCAGTACGTTGGCTAGCGGTTCATACACAAAAGGCAACGCCGCTAGTAAAAGCCCCGTGATAGCCAGCACCACCAGCGATACATAAAAAGCGACTTGTTGTCGCCAAGCGACCAGCACCCCTAGCACAAAATAAGTCGGCACGAGTAAGAAATGGAGCACCATTTGCGGTACAGGCAACTCATTAACGACATCCACAATGGTTTGCACCAAGAATAATTGGGAGAGCGAGATGACCAACACCCAATAAAGGGTCACATTGGTGCTCGCCTTTTTATATTCAAAGGTCGAAACGTATAGCTTACGCTGACATTGGGGACAATGATTTGGCAAGTCGGACGGCAGTTCATAGGCGCAAAAAGCACATATATCGGCCGTATCCGCTCTGGTCCATACGTCATCAAAAGCAGAGTGGGCTTGGTAATTTAGACTGGGGGGTGGGGTGGTCGGAGTCACATTGATCACTGAGCCAGTTTGAATTGTGAATAGCTAATGGTGAATGAAATCGCTTGGTTCAGCAAAATACGGCTATTCGGGAATTTGTGGGGTTAATTAGTGAGCATCTTTGTCCAACAGGCCATGTCTAAAGAAAAAACACATACCACGTGAAACATAACACGCTTCACAACCCCACAAAATCCCCGAGACGCCAAAAACCGCGTTGGCGAGACTACTCCAAGTCGCTCGCCAAACTACTGCTTTGCTCTTCCTCTTCCTCTTCAAATGAATAGCTAGGTGCTTCCTCCAGACCCAAACGTCGTTTCCGTTCTTCCAGTTGCAGATCTAATTCCGCTTCACCGAGGGCGTTGCTCATCTGTGTGTCCAAACTGCTGGCGTGCATTTCGCCATGCGCTGACGCTCTATCTAACCGCCGCCGAATAGATTCGCCTATCCGGGCAATGTCCGCATCGCCTGCTCCAGCTAAGTCATCTAAGCTCTTAATTGCTTTGACCGTTTTCTCTTTTGATTTGGCAAGTTGCAACAGCGTTTCCAACTCTCTCTGCTCTTGGCGAATTTCCTTCAGCCGTGCTTGGAGTTTGATGCGCGCATTGAGCAGGGAATCATATTCTCGCTTTTGGCGTACCCATTGCTCGTGGTATTGTTCTTGCAGTTCACGCGCACTGTTTAGTTCATTTTGGGCGGCACGGGCAAGATCTGTTTTGCCCTGCATGAGGAAGGTGTCAATGTTGCGATCTAGTTGGTCGGCTTTCTTTTTATATTCATTGTATTTGCGTTCCATGCTTTTGACTTCGCCGCCAATCGTGGCCGCCGCGTCTTCTAGGTCACGCAGGTTATTTTCGGCGTCGCGGGTATATTGTTTTAGCACGGCAATCGAGTTAGCTTCTAGGGCTTGGTCTACGAGGGCGTGCATGTTGGCAGAAATGAGGGTTTGGGTTTTTTCGAGAACGGATGCCATCTTTTTATTCTCCTTGAGAGGGGATATGAAATATGAGCTTGAATAAGATAAGGGGAACGCATGGTCGAGGCCGCTGACGTGCTGGTCACTCGGTTAGAAAAAGCTGTTGCTGAGTTTTAGGTCGTGGAAATTTTCGTCAAGGTTGAGCTGTGGGACGTTAGAGATGGGTAGGGTGATGGTGAAGGTGTCGTTTGGTTGGTTGGTGGTGGTGAGTTGCACACGGCCGTGGTGAACTTTGACCACGCCGTTGACCAGACAGAGAGCCGCGCCAAAAGAGGTCTTTTCCACAATTTTTTCATCGTCGGCGGTAAACAAATTTTCAATCAACGTGACCAAATCCTCTTTTAACGCTTGGCTATCATGCCGTACTCGCAAATAAACCTGCTCATCATCAGCCACGGCCGTGAGCCAGATTGTGGTTCCTTCCCCATAATTACACAAATCAACCGTGACACTAAGCAAACGAACAAAGGCTATTTGTAGCCGTTCGTAATCAATCCATACAGGAGGGAGAGGTGAATTGGCTTCCTCAATGATAGTTAGGCTTCCTGCTTTCACGCGCACTTCTTCCGTTTGCGCCGCTTGGTGAAGCAACAGACCTATATTAGACATTGGCGTGCCGCGCAATGTCAAGGCATGATGCGCCTCGCCCGTTTTGACCTCAGCCAACGTAATAAAATCTTCCACGAGTTCACTGATGCGCAGACTGCCCTCTTGAATGCCCGCTAATGACCGTTTCAGGTCGCTGGCTGTTTTGGCTCGCTCCAATTCAGAAGAAAGCGTGGAGGAGTAGGTGCTGACCGAAGCCAGCGGCGTGCGGAAATCCGTTTGCAACAGATTGAGAATGCTCTGCTTGAGCATCTCAAAATCCTCGGCCGTGGCGTCCAACCGTTGAAAATGCCGATTCAACTGCGTGGTGACCAAGTCCATTAACTCATCACCATCATATGGCTTAGGAATATATTCCTCGACGCCACTGCGCAGACCGCGATGAATATCTTTGGGATCTCCCTTGGCGGTTAGAAAAATAACGGGAATATGCGTCCAGTCTGGATTTTGGCGCACTTCTTGAAGCAGGCCATATCCATCAAGCTTGGGCATCATAATGTCGGAAATAATCAAGTCTGGTTGCTTGTGGCGAATCACATCAAGTGCTTCCAGCCCATTCATGGCCGTTTCTACCTCAAGTTGATACGGGCCTTCATATAGTTCCAGTAATTCGCGCAGGCCATCTAGTAAATAATAATCATCTTCCACGACCAATATCTTGGCCTCGGGCAGTAATTGGCTACGATCAGCGTCAGACTGAGCGGCCGTGTTGGTTATGGTCGGCAGAAACACATGAAAGATACTGCCTTCACCTTCGGTACTCTCCAACCGTATTTGCGCTCGGTGGATATTAATCAGCCCGCGCACGATTGCTAAGCCCGCCCCCGTACCTTGCTGTTCATAATGCTCGCGGTCATATTGGTAAAAAAGATCAAATATCTGGCGATGAACACGCTCGGGTAAACCAACCCCATTGTCAATAATTTGCAGGTGTATTTGCTCTGCATCGGCCGTGGTGCGGAGCCAAAGCTGGGGGTCTAGCTGTTGTTTGGGCAAGGTGAATTTAATGGCGTTGTCTATTAAATGTTGAAAGACGATGCGCAATTGTGTCCGCACGCCCCACACGGCTGGGAGATTGGGTTCAATCTCGGTATGAACCGTAATCCGTTTGCTCGCCCCCACGGCCGTGGCCGCCTCACGCAACAATTCCCCTACATCCTCAATCATCTCCGCTTCCGCTTGATACGCATGTTGCACCGCACCAGTGCGGATATCCATTACCAAAATCAAATCATCTATCAGGTGTGCCAAGCGATCACACCCCGTCTGAATCCCCCGCAAATATGCCCCTACATTTTCCCCATCTTCATAAACGGACAAACTATCAGACAACATTTCATAATAAGCCAGCACATACGTTAGCGGCGTGCGCAATTCATGGTTAAACAGTTGCAAAACACTATCTTTAAACTTTTGCACATGCTTCTGACGCGCTTCCTGCAATTGATAAGAGCGATCTAACTGACTCTTGACCAATTCCGCCAATTTGGTGGGGTCAAACGGTTTCGTTAGATATAGTTCCGCGCCGCTCCGCTTCCCAGCCCGAATGTCCTGTTTTTTGCCTTTGGCAGTCAGAAAAATAAAAGGGATGTGTACCCACTGAGAATCCTCACGCACCTTATGCAAAAACGTATACCCATCCATCTTGGGCATCATAATGTCTGAAATAATCAGGCTGGGCGTGATGGTGCGCATAATCTCCAGCCCTTCCAACCCATTAGACGCCACCAAAATAGTGACTTGATACCCTAAATCGGTGATTTCAAGCAGTTCTGGAATGCCTGTTTGGAGTGAAATATCGTCTTCAACTAATAAAATAGTGGCTTGTTTTTCTATCATGGCTCTGGTTAATTAACGGAATGCGGGATGGTAAACGCTAGATGTGTTGACAATAGACTGAAGGCTTGCAGAACTGGATTATAGCACACTCACCCGTAGGTCTAATGGTCGTAAACCTCTGATTTGGCATAAGCATTTGGAGGAATCTGCCAAGGCTTGCTTAAAGACCCAAAGGTAGCCGTTCAGCACTTCAGCCAGTCAGCCGTTTAGCTTGCTTTTCCCCACCCGGTCTGGCGCATTTGAGCGATCCAACGGCCTGAAAAGCAACTGCTAAGCTAAAACAAGCGCGTTGGGCACGCCGTTTAGGTGGCTGACAGGCTGACTAGCTGAACGCTTACAACCCAAAGAAAAAGACCAGTCTATTTGACTGGCCTTTTTGTCTGGATCTAGATTTTAGTTGAAAAGCTTTGGTTAACGGGTACGTAAGCGGCGTGCCCCAAATAGGACGAGCAAAAGGCCGAGAGCGGCTACCAAGCCACCCCAAAGCGGGATACCCGTTTCGGGCAATGTGCCACCACCTGTACCGCCCCCAGAACCTGACCCGCCACCGACTGGTGTGGCCGTGTTCAGACCACTAAAAATCTCGGTTGCGGCTAAGTTGGGCGTGGCCGTTGCCAAACCATCTGCTTCGCCTTCACCCTCTTCGCCTTCACCTTCTTCACCCTCTTCGCCAACGACTGGCGTCTCTGTGGGGGTCGGAGATGGCTCGGCGGTGGGCGTGTTAGTGGCTGTCGGCGAGGGGGTGGGCGTTTCGGTTGGGGCGGCGGCCGTGGCGGTCAGGGCAATAATCGTTTGAGTGACCAGTTCGTTTTGTTGGGCAATTGCTTCGTTTGTCGCGGAAATAGATGTGGCTGTCGCCGCGATAGCGTTTTGCTGAGCAATCACGGCCGGGTCTTCTTGTGGTGTGCCGTTGCCGCCCAAATTCAATGTCCGCACCGCGCCCAAACAAATCAGTGACAATACTAAAAGTCCTAATAGGGAGCCAGCCGCCACTAAAAATGGCCGATTGGATGGGCCTTCATCTTCTGCAATGATAAATTCATCATTTAGGTCACTCATGGGTTAACTCCTCGTCCAGCATAAACTGGTATGTTATAGACTTCGCAAACGGCCGTGGCCTGGGTGATAGGGATTTTCTGGGTTGCGTGTGTCATGCGACGCATCGTTAAAGCAAGATGACAGTACACAGCAAAGCCTCTGCGCCCATTATCTGGTATTAACATAACAATGTCAAGCGTTTACATAATTAAATCGAGGTTTTGTAGAGGTACAACAACATAGCGACCAGTAGCCAGCGCAATCGTGGCGGAAGGGGTACGTAACCCGAGGCGTGACTGGTGTCCATGTTCGTAAATATTGATAATCTGGCCCATCAGCCCCGCATGAAGCGGCCCCAGAATACGCACTTGCTGACCAACGGCTAGCGCGGCTAGGTGCAAAGCAGGTTCGTCGTATTCAGCAAAGCCGTCTGACTGAGGCACGATCAGTTCGGGGCGGTGGGGTTGATTGCCTGTGGTTTGGGTCAGCAGACACCCTTCTTGCCCACTGAGCTTGCCCAGTAGGTCAAAGATGGGCGCGGCCATGGGGCGGCGGCCAATGCCGTCGGTGACTAAAATGGGGATGGTGTAATTGCGGCGGGCAAGATACACGGCCGTGGTAATGCTCCCCACCACAAATCCCCGTGCGCCATTCTCCTCCGCTCGTTCAATTAGCACGGGGTCATCCAAATGCCCCGCGACAATGATCATGCCCCGCACCGTCAAAAACTGCTCCTCAGTGGGCACACCCGTGGGGCCATTGGTCAGCAATTGCAACTGTCCATGCCCATCGCGCCCTGTGCCCCACACCCCTTCGATAAGTGCCCCCGTTGTCTGGATTTTTGCCCCGCGATTGGTCAGCAGTTCCGTGACGCGCCCGGTGAGCATGGCCCGCACTTCCAATTCACGCGGCCGCTCTTCAAAGAGGACATACCCATGTTCCACCCCTTTCAAGATGCCGCTGGTCGGGGTTGAAATACGTCGGCTCCGTCCCATGGCGCCCCGTTTTTGCAGAATGGGGGTTCCTTTTTGCAGACCCGTGCCTGGTTCAACCAGCAGATATTTAGCCACATCAGCGGCGGGTACACCCAGCAAATTTTTGGCGTCAATAGCGTGTAATCGTCCGGGAACGGTCGCCCGGGCCACCACCGAAACGGGCGTGCTTGCCTGACCTCGGCGCAACATAATATTGCCATCTACGGGTAAACTGCGCTCCCGCTCAATGTCGAGTAAGGGCTGAACAATGGTTGTGTGTGGATAAACTAACATGCGCTTACCCTCCTGTGTCCCACAGCCATTGGCGCATTAGTTGCTGTTGAGCTTTTTTCTTTTCATCCGCATCGTCATCGTCGTCATCATGACTCTCGGAACTGTCTACTTCGGTTAGGGGGCGTCCGCGAGCGTCAATCATCAGCCCGACGCGTCCGCCGTGAATCGTTAAGGTGCGTTCTTTCCCTGCGCCGTTGCCTACATCCACGCCCCGAGTTGGTTTTAGGGTGAGTTGTGCTTCTTCACCAATGGGTATGGGGATGACCTCAAGCGTGCCCCATGGGATTTCAAAGTCGAGTTGGCCGAGGCGGGGGGATTGGATGGTAAGCTTGAGCGCGAGATCATTGTTTTGCCCACGGCCGTGGACGGCCACTACCCAGCCCAAGTCCAACAAAACCCCTTGCTCCAAAATCTGCACGGCCGCGATAGGCAACTGCATGCCCAGCAAACCCAACGCAGGGAGCAAGTCATACCTGTCCAACACAACCGAAAAGATGCCTACAGGCTGAAAGCTGTTCAAAAAGGCCAAAATCGCTTGGCTAGGGCGCGGCATATTGACCAGCGTACGCCCGCGCAAAATGACCAAATCTGGCTGTGGTTTTTGGGAGCTTTGCCAGCCCCAGTCGGCCGCGACTGATTCCACCACGGCCGTGAGCAACTCCTGCACCAACGCCTGCATCAGGCGCAAACCACGGGGACTCATGGGCAACGTGTTGGGAAACAGCTCCCGATTAAGCAGATAGGTGTGCATCTGTTCGGCGTCTATATCTTCCGGAAGCCAGCGGGCTAGTTTGGCGTCACCCCGCTCCTGTAACACTTGATAAGATGGCCGCCCCATGCCCCAATCTGGCCGAATGGCTAAGCGCGTTTGCTCGGCAGTGCTGTCCACCACCATAACCGTATCACTGCCCACATCCACCGCTAAAACATTGTTTTGCATCAGCGTCGCCAAATATTCAACCACCAGCCGCAAGGCCTGAAACGTGGGCATGGGAGGCGTTTCTGCGCCGCTAGCGACCTTATGAATACCGGGGACACGGTCTAAATTGGTGGCGGTGAACAGTTCATTGACCAAGCGTTGTGCGTCACCCACCTGCTCTTGTTTAAGCTGGGGACGCACATTGTCGGCCACGTGTAGGCTGGCGACGTTGCTGATTTTTTCGCGCACCTTTTCGCGTAGGGCACTATTGCCCGCATAAATAATTTTGGGTCGGTCTAGCAGGGGGAATTGCAACACGCCAATGCTGGCCGCATCGACCAACTGCAAGACTTGCTCATCCGCACCGCCATCAATGCCCCCCGCAATAAAAATCAGGTCAGGGCGATAACGCCGAATCGCTTGCAACTGTCGCTGAATCGACCAGTCGTTGGTGAGGTCAAAGGTTTGAAGTAAGTTGACATAATTACCAGCCAGGGCGCGATGCGCACTGGCGACGCTGACTTCGGGCAAAAGCCCGGCCACAATGGTGCGGAGCGGTTTGGCACATCCAATAACGAGTAAAAATTGGTCGACGCCGACCTGACTGCCTTGGGTGGGATGAATCACACGGCCGTCTTTGTCTAAAAATTGCCGCTTCAAAACATCTTCGATTTGCCGAATGGCGTGTTGGATGCCTAGAGCGAGGTCATAATGGGGCTGGTCATGCGTGCTAACATGGCTTCCCTGCGCCAGCATTTGGTACGTGCCGCCCGTCACATCAAAAAAAAGGGCGGTGGTGTTGGTGTGCCCACAGTCAACCACCAAAAAGGAGGGTTTTTGGAGATTGCCCTTAGTGGAAGCAGTTGCATTTGGCGTTTGTTCAGCGGCTAAGAAGGTCACGGTCATTCCAGTTTAGGGGTTAGGCTAAGAGGGCGGTCACGAACCGCGTAAACGTGGCGAGATGGGCGGTCAGGACGGTCAGGCTGGTGTTGAGCAGGGCGGCAAAGACCGCACCGAGAGTCATCATCAGCAGGGCGCGGCCAAATGTGCCGCCGATGAGCTGTTGCCAGCGGGGAGGGGTGGCGGTTTCCACGGCCGTGTTTGCGCTCGGCCAATGGTGATGAAAATAGAGCAAAACGGCAATCGTAATCAGCACGCTCAGCAGGGTGACAACGGGGGAACCCGTGTTCGTGTTGAGTGCCAGCAGTTGTGGTAACAGCGTGCCCGCGACCGCCCCCAAGAGAGCCACGGCCGCGCCAATGCCCACCAGCACCGCCAACGCCAAATTACCCACGCGAGCCGTTCTGGGGGTGGCTCGGGCTAGCGTAAACGCCAGCCCGAGCACCACCGGAACCGTCAGTAGCCCTCCCTGCACTGGATCGGTCACCAACAGTTGAGGCCAGTTCAGGAATAGCGGCACAAGCAGGTCAAACGCAACGACCACGGCCGCATAACCCGCACTCACCCCGACCAACAGATGAACAGCCAGCCGATAGAGCCAGTTGTCACCTAGAACATAGCTAAAGACAAATAAGGTGAGCAGTAAACCCACTGCTAAGCCAATCAGATCGCTCATACGATTTCTATTTTATCCTCCGTTTCAGCTTCGGCTTCGCTTGCGGCAGAAACTGAAGCGGGCGATGAGGCTGACGGGGCACGGCGGGGCATAAGGCCCAGCAATAGGCCGAGAATGAGTATCGCAATGGCGACCATCTGGGCTAAGGTGCGGGCATTGAGCAGGAACACGGCCGTGTTATCAGCCGTCGGTTCATAAGCCGCCGCGTAGCTGGCCGCGTCGGGCAAACCGGCCATGAGACCCGCCACTTGACCTGCCTGAACATAGGGACGAGCCAGCGGGGCAAGGCTTTCGGTCACGCCTAGCAGGAGTGGCTGAGCCATTGGTTGCCCAATTTGCTCGAGCCAGTTAATGAGATTATCTTGTTCACTGGTCAGGACGATGAACACGGCCGTGTCGGCCAGCGGCACGGCCGTGGTTAGATTAGACCCAAAAATAGTTTGGCAATTGGCTTGGGTCAGGCAGGCCCCCAGTTCACGCAGACCAACACCTTCCCCCGGCACATAGCCCAAGCGCACCACGTCCAGCGTGGCTAATTCAGGCACACTGGTCAATAATCGTTCCGCATTGGCCATGCCAGCTGGATGCTGGCTCATGATAATGGCCGTACTGTCGTTGGCGGCTAATTCACTGAGGAGCAACACGGCCGTTTCGTCCAGTTCACCAGCGAGGGCGGGCGGGTATTCAAAGGCGACTAGCACTGGCTGTCCGCTGGCTGAGGCGAGGGTGTCATGCACGGCCGTGACTCCAACTGAAGGTGCGGCGGGAGCGACGCCCAATAAATTAGCCAAGCCGGGCCAGAGAAGACCCAGTAATACGGCGGCTATGAGTAAAAGTGATAAAACCAGTTGCCAGACTCGCGTTAGGGAAGGGGCTTCTGGGGCAATGTTGAGCGGGATGGTTTGCCCTTGGCTGGCTGGTTTAAATTCTGATTGGGCAATGGCGTGCCACAGGTTGACCTGCTCTTTTTGGGCGGCGGTCACGCTTAGCGTGCTGGCTTGCAAAGGATTGACGCGGGTTATTGGCTCCGCCACGATGGGCGCCACGGCAATGATGCCTTTGAGGCCATCAAGAGGGCCACCAACCTGCACCGTCTCTTCCTCTTCCTCGTCTTCGAGGTCATCAAAATCATCAATCCACGCGGGAATGTCCCCTTCAGCAGTCAGGGCGTCGTCAAATTCATCTTGCCAATCATCCCAACTTTCGTCGCTAATTTGGGCTTCGGCGGAGGCGAGGAGCCAATCGTCTGGCTCAAATTCTTGTTGGTCGCGCAGGGTGTCGGCTAGGTCGCCGCTCTCGCTGAGCATAGCGAATATGTCTTCGGTCTCTTGGTCAAGGGGGCCAGTTCCCACGGCCGTGTCGCTCGCTAACCACAGCGCGTCATCTGCTTCATAATCATCAGCGTCTAACTCTGCTTCGGGGGCTAATTCTGATGAGACCACGGCCGTGGTTTCTTCTGGCTCGGGGATCGTTTCTTCGAGAGCGGCTAGCCAATCAAGCCCTTCGCCTTCTTCGCCATCGGCCGTTTCCTCTTCAAATGATTCCAGCACCGCGTCGAAATCTAAAGCCGCATCAAAAAAGGCGGGTTCAGCGGTTTCTGCTGGCGTTGTTTCCACGGTTTCGGCGGCTGACTCAGCTTGTGGTTGTTCTCGTTCAGCCTGTTCAGCGACGGAGTCTGATTCATCATCAAAATCAAACCAGGCCAATTGCGAGGTGACGGCGGGGCGACCAGGTCCACCACTGTCTTTGAAGTCGCTTAACCAATCTTCTTTATTGTCATCATCTTGGTCAGTGGTGGGCATGTCGGACAACCAATCTAGGTTGCTGGGCAGGCCCCCTTCATCGCTGGTGAGTTCAGTTGCATCGTCTGAATCGTCGTCTGTGCTGGGAAATTCGCTCAACCAGTTGGCACTGTCCACGGCCGTGTCTGGCGTTCCAAATAAATCCCAAGCACTGTCTGCATCTATCGTTTTGGCATCATCAAAGCTGGCTAATTCGATACCAAGGTCGTCAGCGGGGTCAGCCGCGAGCCACGCGGGCATTTCGCGCTCAGCGAGGTCATCTGTTTGGGGACGTGTGGCGGCATCCATTGATTGTGTTGAATCATCGGGAACGTTTGCGTCTGTTTTACCGTCATCGGTGTCGAGCCAAGACATGCGATTGCTGGCTTCATCCGCTTCCGCACTGATGCGACCCAACCAATCTGTCTGGGGCAACGCCGAGCGGCCCAGTTGCTCGATATCTTCCAGCCAATCTTCCTCTTCGTCGTCCTCTTTGTCCTCGCCTGTATCTGCCGCTTGTGCGCCTAAATTGTCCTCTTTGTCCAACCAGCTTAAACCAGCGGGGTCGCTGGCCGTGCTGGCTACCCCCAAGCCGGAGAGCCAATCGTCGTCCGACACGGTGTCTGCTGGTTCGCCTGTTTCAAAATCTGGGGTGTCTTTAACAACATCTGCGGCAGGAGAGAAGCCTAATTCCAGTTCATCCGTACTGGAAACTGGTTCTTGCATCCAAGCGGGGAGCTTGAGCGTGGCGGTATCTGGTTCGATGGTTTCGACGTCAACCAGCCAGTCGGGGAAATCTTCTTCGACGGAGTCGGCGATAAAATCTTCGGAGACTTCGGGCATGTCGGCCAAAAATTGCGCCGCTTCTTCGACGGAGAGCGGGGTGAGATCCATCTCGGCGATGGCGTCGTCATCGTCGAAAAGGGCGTCGGTGGCTTCCGCTCCGCTTTCCCCCTCAGATTCCAGAAGCCAGTCGGTGAAGCCTGTGCCTTCTTCGTCGGGGGCGTCGCCGCTGAGGCTGGGGGTGGCTGTGGTGCTGGGGTCAGGACGAAGCCAGTCGGGCAGGTCGGCGTCTTCGTCTTCATTTTTATGACGGTCATCACCATCGGGAGCAGGCGTTTGGGGTGTGGTTAGCCAACTGGTGAAGCCCATGCTGACGGCGTCCGTGTCTTCTTCCTCCTCATCAGACTTCTCTTGAAGCCAATCAGGCAGATCCAACGACTCATCACCAGAAGCATTTTGTTCGGTCAGGAAGTTGGTAAAGCCTGTACTTATCTCTTCCGTCTCCTCGTCACCCGTTTCTTTGAGCCAGTCGGGTATCGCTTCATCATCATCTTCTTGGTCTGCTATAGCTGGCTCATCCGTCGCCTCGCTATCGCTCGCGCTAAACATGCCCGTAAAGCCAGTCGGAATGATGGGCGCAGGGTCAGGGATAGCCGAGGTTGGCTCTTGGAGCCAATCAGGCAGGTCTTTTTCTGGCGCGGAATCAGGGTCAGGAATGGCTGGGGAGCTGGGGGGTGTTTCGGGGGGGGCTTCTTCACTTAGCCAAGCGGTGAAGCCTGTGCCCACGGCCGTGTCTGCGTCGGTTGAGCTGGGCGTCGGGTCACGCAACCAGTCGGGCAAATCTTCCGCCGTTTCCGTCTGGGAATCATCGGCTTCCAGCCAATTGGTCAAGCTGGGATTGTTAGACAAAGAGGCAGGCGGAGCGGCGGCTGAAGGCTTGAGCCAGTCGGGGACGTCTTCTTCACCTTCTTCACTCTCTTCATCTTCTGCGTTATCTTTGGGCGCACTTTCTGGAGCAGGTGAGGCGTCTGTTTTGGTGTTGTCGAGCCAACTGGTAAAACCCGTGCTGGGCGAGTCGTCGTCCAACTCATCTAATTCATCTAGCCCAAACTCGCTCAGGAAATCGTCATCATCGTCATCGGTAGCGAAGAGGTCGTCTGTCAGGCTATCCTGTTGGGCTTCAAACTCGTCTACGGTCTCCGGCTTCAGCCATTTGGTGAACCCCGTGCTGGTTGGTTTGTCGTCGTCGTGGTCGTCGCTATCGGTCACGGCCGTATCAAAATCAAACGGTTTATCATTGAGCCAATCGTCAGCTTGGCTGGTGGCGGGTGAAGCTGGAGTGGAGCTTGGTTTGTCTGGTTCTGGTTCTTCTTCGAGGGCTGGTTCCGCTCCAAGCAGGTCAAGCCAGTTGACATCATCCTCACTGCCAAAGAAGCTGGTGCGGTCTAGGCCTAAATCGTCGTTGTTGCTGACCGTGGCGCCTAACCATTCGGGCAGGGAGTCTTTAGCCGCCGGGGCTTCCGCTTTGCCCGTCTGGGGTTGAGCCGCTTGCTTTGGGGCAGAGGGGGGTGGAGGTGACACGGCCGTGTCATTGAGCCAATCTGGCAAATCCAACGCTTCTTCTTGTTCCATTTCTTCTTGAGTAAAAGGGTTTATCGGTTCCGTGTCCAGTGGGCCAAACGGTTTGGAATCTCTTATCTGAGTTAACCAATCCGTCACCTGTTTTTCATCCTCAACGTCTACACCTTGCCCCGACAAAAGCCACTCATCTTCAGCGGCATGATCCGCTGGTGAACCAACTGTTTGACGGCTTCCTTCTGGCCCTTCGATGTCTAGCGGCGCACTGCCTATCAGCCGCGTGCCGCAATTTTCACAATGGAGCCGATTTAACCCATTGCGATAATAACAACTCGGGCACACCAGATGCGTAGCCGTTTTTAAGCGGCTTCCACACTTGGTGCAAAACTTGTTGTCGGCCGGATTCGGCGTTTGGCAGTTGCGACAGATTATTTCGCTCACGGATTATCGGTCATTCCTGATTTGGTAAGCGTTCAGCTAGTCAGCCATTCAGCGCGTCAGCCATCTAAACTGCGTGCCCAACGCGCTTGTTTGTGCTTAACAGTAACTACTAATGCATCGAGGGCTGAGTCTGTCTAAACTCGTCCTTTTGCCTTCGACAAGCTCAGGCAACGGACTTGTTGGTTAGTAATTACGCTTAACAGACGCTTTTTAGCCCATTGGGTCGCTCAAATATGGACAGGTAGTGTGGAGAAAACCAAGCTGAACTGCTGATTGGCTGAAATGCTGAACAGCTTTACTCATTATTCATTACGCCTTACTCATTTATTATACGGTTGGTCAGAGCCAAGCAAGATACGCACGGCGATGACCATAGTGGCGAGGGTGATGCCCAGCAAAATGCCGCGCATGCCCGCCATGATAACAATCTCATTGTATAAGGTTAACAAGTTACCCACGGTGGTGCGAATAATGGGGAGCGGCAAGCTGGCAATAAGCACAAATAGGGCGGAGAGGATAAACAAAAGCGACCAGATAGTGCGTTGGGCACGCACCAAACGCAACCCAGCCGCTAATAAAATGAAGGCGAGCAGAGCGGCGAAGGCGATTTCTAGCGGCCTGAGAATGAGCGTGTAGGTTTGGCCGACCCAGTCATTGGTCGCGCCGAACAGGTCAGTCAGGCCGAACAGAAAGACGGTTAGAAAGCTCACCACGACCACCAGGCTGAGCGGGTTGCGCTGTTGGGTGACGCGGCGCAGGTGGACGGCCAAGAGACCGAGCAAGCCCACGATGAGGACAACGGCAGCAATAACCGAGCCCCACTGCAAAAAAATGCCCCCGAGTGCCGGCACAAACAAGCGGCTGACGACGGTTAACAAGCCAATCGTAATGGCGAGTAGGGCAGGGAGTCGCTTTTGCATAGAATTTATGTCCCTGTCAGGCGGAGCAGGGTGGCTAAGTCCAGACCGAGGAGAGTCAACACGGCCGTGGTCAAGAGCAACAGCACGATCACCCAGCGCAATATATTTTGAAGCTGAAGACCAGCCAGCGCGTCAGGACTCTCTTTGAGCGTCGCCTCTGCCGCTAATAGCTCCTCGCCTAGCAGAGGAGACGGGGTATAAGCGACCGCAACCGCCATGCCTTCGGGGTCATCTGTGCCTAGCACCTGCGTGATGTCTTGGCGGGCATTGTTTTCGGCTAAATAAGCCATTTCGCGCCCCACACGGCCGAGGACAATCGCGCTACCAATTTCGGTGGGGTCAATCAGCACGGCCGTGCCCGTCGCATAAGCGATGGGGGCGGTGTGCGGCGCGACAAAAGCGACTTGCTCTGGTTCATAGTCAAGTCGCCGTCGGGCTTCGTAATTGGTTTGGAGCGCGTCTTGGGCGGGGGGGAGCAACGTGGCGTCGCCCACCGATAGGTCGGGTGGTGTGCCACTGCGCACGCTGGCTTCGATGAGGGTGTCGGCCGCATGTTGGGCGGCCACAGAGGTGGGGGCGTGTGCCCGCTCTAGCCCGCCACGGCCGAGGCTAAGGTGCAGGCGGCGGCCGCTTTCAACGGCGAGGCCAACTTGCTCTTGGAGTTGGGTGAAACCAGGGCGGGGGAAAGCTTGCACGGCCGTGTTAGTCTCGTTGCCTGCCAACGCCCGGCGGCGCAACAAGAAGTAAGAGACCACAACAAAGGCGATGATGGCGGCTAGCAAGAATGAGTCAGGTGTAAGGCTCATTGGTTTGTTGTTTGTTCGTGTTGAGTAAGGTGTTGGACGAGCATCTCCACGGCCGTGGGGTCTTCCAATAGCAGGGCTAGGCGGCGGATGGTTTCTTGGTCAAACAGCAGACTGAGGGCGGGTTCCGCTACCCACAATGCTTGACCACCCAAAAAAGCCAGTGGCTGACCATTTTCAAGCAGAGCCGCCACGGTAGAACCCCAGCCATGTTGGCGAATAGTGGCCGCCACAGCTTGGACAAATGCGTCCGATTCGTTCATTATTGCCTCTGGTAGGAGGTTTTAATATACATAAAGTTGAGTATAACACGTTTACAAAGGGGTGTAAAGAATTGGGCGACGGTACGAAATGCGGTGAAAAGGCGGTATAATTTTGAGTGCCGAGCGATGAGCAACGAGTAACGAGTGCGCTGAAAAAAGGGACGAATTACAAATGACGAATGACGAAAAGAGCGGACTTTCTCGAGAGAATTCCGCGCCCTCTGCGCCCTTTGCGGTTAAACTTAACCCTTTTGCAGTAGACTCAGGAACGAGTGCGCCGACGGGCCACTGATTTGTTAGCGTAAATGGTTGCCCGTCAGGTTTATGCCATCCACCCAACACACAAACAAACTACCCAACCCACAAACCCACAAACCAACCACACAAGAGGCCCTTATGCGTACCTTTGAACAAGCCCTACCAGACCATGAACTCATTGTGTTGCGGGTGATTGGCGAATGGTGGGAGTTGAATTTGACCGGGGATGATAAGGCGGCCTGTGTGGCTAAATTGGCGAAGCATCTGGTTGAGCTTGATTTGGCGCAGGAGCTGCTTTTTTTACCGCCCGAGGAAGCAGTCGCGGTGCGCTATTTGGTGACCAACCACGGCCGTGTGCCTGTCGCTACCTTTACCCGCCAGCATGGGGAAGTGCGCCTGATGGGGCCAGCCGCCCTCGCCCGCGAAGAGCCGTGGTATGACCCCGCCAACGCCGCCGAAGCTCTCTGGTATCGCGGTTTTTTGTTCCGTGGTTTCGATGACACGGACGACGGCCCCATTGAATTTTATTACCTGCCCACCGAGCTACAGGCGCAACTGAGTGCTCAGGCAGACGCCTCTGGGTCAGAAGCCGATTTTTACCAAGGCGAGCCTGAGTCTGACTATACCAGCGCCGATGGGGACGAGAGCTTGCTTCAAGAACTGCTTGAGACGAATTTGTTGAGCCGTGGCCTGCCCACGACCAACAAAAAAAAGGACGCGCCGCCCGCACCGTCTGCACCAGCTCCGCCCCCTACGCCGCCTACGCGAGTGTTGCGCGAACGGAGCCACTATGCGGCGCTCACGGCCGTGGAACCGCCTGCCCAATGGGTGACCGCGCCCGTGGATGCGGTGGACGACATGGCGACGATGCTGGCGATGGCGCAAATGGGGCAGTTACACGAAGGGCAAGGGGTGAGGCTTCAACCTTATTTATACAATGGCAACCTAGCCCGGCTGGGTTTGCTGACCACGATGGCTTTGGAAATGGGCTTGCTCAAGCAGGTGGGGGAGAGCTATCGGCCTAGCCGAGCGGCTCTGCCGTGGCTCAAAGAGGGGCGAGAGAAGCAGTTACGCGCTCTGGCTGAGGCGTGGAGCAAAACGGCGTGGAACGAATTGCGCCATCTGCCGGAGCTTATTTGCGAAGGGAGCGGCTGGTCTAATGACCCGCTGGCCGCCCGCACGGCCGTGTTAGACGCGCTCACCCTGACCGAAGAATGGTTCGCTATGGCGGACTTGGTCGCCTTCATTAAAAAAGAGACCCCCGATTTTCAGCGGCCACACGGTAATTATGATGTGTGGTACATTCGTGACCGCGCCACAGGAGCCTATGTCACTGGCTTTGAAAATTGGGATTTGGTTGAAGGGCGGCTCCTGCCCTTTTTGCTTCTGGCCCCGATGCAGTGGCTGGGACTAGTGGAAACGGCCGATAAGAGTGAAACATATCGGCTGACGACGCGGGCGGTGGCGTGGCTTCATGACACGGCCGTGGACGAAAACGACCTCTCCATTCCTCTCGTGGTGCGCCCCGAGGGGACTCTGCTCGTGCCGTTTAACGCCAACCGCTACCAGCGCTTTCAGGCCGCCCGCATCGGCCAGCCGCTCCCTGTCGAAAAAGGACAGCCGTTTGAATATCGAATTACCCCCCACTCTTTGCAACTAGCCCAAGAGCAAAAAATCGCCTCTGACCGCGTACTCGCCTTTCTCGAACAAGCCAGCGGGCGACCGCTCCCCGCTAGCACCAAACGGGGCATCGAACGCTGGGCAGAAAAGGGCACGGAAGGGCGTTTGGAGCAGGTCGTAGTTTTGCGCGTGGCGGATGAATCTATTTTGGAGACGCTTCGCAAACATCCCAAAACACGGCCGTTTCTCGGCGAGAGTTTGGGCGACTTGGCGGCCGTCGTCCAAGCCGAACAGTGGCCTGAGCTATGCGCCGCCGCCGCTCAGCTTGGCCTCTTGCTCGATGGTGTGCTGTGATAAGCACATGAATATTCAGTTCAGTAACAAAATTTGGTATTGGAAAGGCCCTGCGCCATTTTATTTTGTGACCGTACCCGCCGCACAGAGCCACAACCTGAAAACGATTGCTGGAGCCGTGACATATGGCTGGGGCATGGTTCCCGTCACGGTTCAGATTGGTGTAACTGTATGGAAAACGTCCCTGTTTCCGAAAGATGGCGGCTATATCGTGCCGCTCAAAGATAGCGTCCGCAAAGCAGAGGGCCTGAGCGAAGCGGACACCGTCACGATTCGCCTCACCGTTCGTTGATATTGATATTGTTGATGATAGCCAACAGGCATGAGAACCTATGCTCCCCGAAGAAAAACTAAACATTGATACGCCTGAAAACGTGCGTTTTGCTTACGAAATTGCGGGCATTGGCTCCCGCTTCATGGCCGCCTTGGTGGATACAACCCTTATTGTGTTGTTGCAACTCGCTGTGTTTGTGCCCCTGCTCCTGTTTACTCGTATCCTAGACGAAAGTGGCTGGAGTGCCCTGTTCGGCGTGGCGTTGTTCATTTCGTTTGTGATGTTGTGGGGATACTACATTTTTTTTGAGGCATTCTGGAACGGCCAAACGCCGGGCAAACGGTGGGTTGGCCTGCGCGTATTGCAACTGTCAGGCTTGCCGATGACCTTTAGCGAGGTGGTGATTCGCAATTTGGTGCGGATTGTGGACTTTTTGCCGGTGGCGTATGGCGTGGGGCTGATTGTTATGTTTTTTCAGCGGCAGTCACGGCGGCTGGGGGATTTGGCGGCAGGGACGGTGGTGGTGTTTGACCGGACGGCCTTGACGTTGGCGGAGTTGGGTAGTAACACGGCCGTGTCCCTCTCCCCCGCCTCAGACCAGTACACCCTCACCTTCCCCGAAATCAGCCAGTGGCCCCTCGAACGCCTGCTCGAGACAGACCTGGCCACCGTCGAATCCTACCTGCGCCGCGCCGACGGTCTACCGCGCAACCGCCAGCAAATCGCCCAGCAAATGCTCGACATGCTCTTCGCTCGCCTAGACAACGAAACCGAGCCGCCCCGCCTCGCCTCGCTTGAGGAAGGGGAAATGCTGTTGCGGGAAATGGTACTAATAGCGCGGAGTAGGTGAGACGATCAATCAGTAGACTGCCGCGCAATGTGAGCATTGTCATTTTTAATCGATTACATACATGTGGCATATATGACATTTGAAACTGTGTAAGACCTGCCAAAACCATTATTATTGCCAATGTAATCAATTAACCTTGACTTCCCCAAGTCACACCCACATCTAGGAGAAAACATAATGAACAACGTAAGACTTTTCCCAAAAATAGTTATTACTATCGGCGTTATTTTTGCCATAGTTGGTTTATTTACTGTCGGAGCTGGCATCTACATTAACTCATTCGTCGGTGACCAGTTAGCCGCCCAAAATATCACCACACCCAGTGATGCTTCCATTCCAGATACCCAAGTAAACAGCATCCCCACTGCGCTCAGCATGGCTGAGATTATTCAGGTACATGCCAACACCAGTTCCGGTGGCCTCAGCTATGCCCAGATGGGACGGTTTGCCGTGGAAAGTGGCGACCCCGCTGGTACCAATAGCGCAGACGCGGCGTTGATGGACGCCAACGGTAAGCCCGTTCCGAACGGAGCTAGAAATACGCAATTGACGGCGGCTGGTTTGGTCACGTCACTCAGCTTATCCGCTATGGCCATTGGTATGTCATACGGTGTCATGGCTCTTGGACTCGGCTTTGCCCTCCTCGGGATTGTGATAGCGGGTCTCGGCTACGCCCTGCTCGGGTTAATCACCCCTGAAGTCGCCCGACGGTTTGGCATCGAGCCTGTCGCCACATCTAGATAAAGAACCCTCCGCAAGAGGCAAAAGACCAACTTTTCAGCAGAAACTTGCCGCTAGACAAGTAAAACAAGTAACTCAAAAGGACGACCCTGCACAGCAGAGGTCGTCCTTTTTGGCGTAAAATAGTCAAGTGAGGTCATGTCAACGAAACAAAGTGCCGTATTGTGCCCTTTTGCAATTTGCGGCTTGCTCGCCTGCAACCTTTGACAACCCCTCGCGTATTGTGCGATGATAAAAACCAGTGCAAAAGCATACATTCTCAACCAGCCCAACAAGCCCAATAACTCAGGAAGGAATCTATCAATGAGCGAAGCATATACCGAACTACGCGCTGAATTAAATGATTTACCCCACATCAGCCCCGCCCAAGTGGAGCAGTGGGTCAACCTGCAAGAAACGATTGACAAAAGCCGCGACTACCTCGTCTTGGCCGTGCCCGAAGCGCAGGCCAGCGTCGAGCAAGCACAACGCATTTTGGAACAACGCACCTACACACTCGTCTTTTTTGGCGGCACGGGTGTGGGTAAAAGCACGCTGATTAACGCACTTCTGGGGCGTAATTTGTTGCCGACGGGGGCTGTCACGGCCGTGACAGGCACCATCGTCTACATCGAACAAGCCGAAGAAGGGGCACACGAAACCCTCACCCTCGAATATTGGCCCAAAGAAGAGTTTGCCAGCAGAGTCAAGCGGCTCTGCGAGCTGGCCGAACTGCCCCCCTTCGACATTATTGACAACGGCGAGCGGGAGCAAGCCCGCTTCGAGATTGAAAGCATCCTCGAATCCAATCGGGAATCGGCCAAAACGGGACGGGACGAATACCTCGAGATTTTACTCGACTGTATCGCCTCTTACGAGGCGAATAAAGAGCTATACAAAATAGACGCCCCCCCGCCGCAGGTCTTTGAAATCGATAACAGCGATGCCCTGACCCACCTGCGGGAAGATGGCTTCAAAGGCACGGGCAAACGACAAATTCGCCTGTTGCGCTCCGCGACTTTCCGCGTGCATCCTGTCAAAAAAGAAGGCGTGCCCAACTTGTTCATGAACGGCTACTTGCGCATTGTGGACGTGCCCGGCTTGGGCGCGGGAATGCGTTTGCATGAGGAAATCACCCTCGAAGAGATGAAGAAACAGGACGCCATGATTGTGCTGGTCAGCGACGCGGGTCGCCAGCGCGTGGACGAAATGAAATCTCTCTCGGCCGTGCATTGGGTCAAAGAAAATCGGCTGTTTGGCCTGCGGGGCAGTGACCTCGACGAAGCGTCAGCCAAAATTTTTATGGTTATCAACGGCGCAAACATACGTCAAGCGTATGATCGCCTGATGTCGGGCGCGGAAGGGGCTGAATTAGAAGTAAAAGAAGTCACGCGCCATCTCGCGCCCAATTATTGGCAGAGATACAGCGAACGGGGCAACGGTCGCCCTTACTTCTTTGTTATGCCGCCCGTCGCCCTTTATCTACAAGACCCCGAAAATTCGCCGCACGAATTTGAAAGCGAAACGGAGCGCATCATGAAGGCGTTTCGGGATAAATTGGGGGGCGTTGACCCCGAAACAAACCCGTTGGAAGATGACGAAGCGCGGGCGCAGTTAATGGCTTTGAGCGAAGTGCCTCAGCTACGTGCCGAATTGGTCAAATTTATCCAAAATGAGCGGGTGCGCGGTCAGTTGCGCGAAGCTTCGACGCGGGTGCGGCTGGCGATTGGCGGTTTGCGTCGCCATTATGAAAGTGAATTGTCCCAGCGGGGCGTTTATCCGCCGTTTGATACAAGCTGGGAAAGTTTGCAACAGCGGCGGTACGAGAATTTGCTGAACCGTTTGCAAAAAGAATTGCCCCGCGCCTTCCATGCCGCGCTGGTGGATATGAGCCAGCGCACCAACAGCGACAGCCGTTTCCGCAGTTTGCTCGCGCCCAGTCTGAATAGCGTCAAGAATATGGTTGAGGATAGCATCACGCGAGAAATCGAAACGCTATTGGACAGCTACGGCACGGAGTATTGGGATGACCGTGATGTGACCTATGACAACCTGATTTGGGGCACGAGCGGCATTGAGTTGCCGATTAAGCGCATTTTGTATCAGGTGGAGTTGGAGATGCAACAGGCGGTGTCGCAGTTTATGCCCAGTATTGCGGATGTGGTGGCGAATGAGCTACAGCGCACGCTGGAGGAGCATGAGGTTGCGGGTCGTTTGGTGCGGGCGGAGTATGGTCAGGGGTATACGTATACGCTGGCTTCTCGACCGGGCGAGGCGTTGGATGTGTCCACGGCAGTGGACGAACTCCTCAAACAAGTCGAAGACAACTTCCGCCAAGTGTGCCGTCACGCCACCATGTACGAACTGGTCAAACCGGGCCGTTCCGTCCACCAGCAGTTAGAAGCGAGTGACGAGATGGCTCTGGCCTCCAACGAGCGCATTCTGGATCTCGCCCTTGACGGTCGTGACCAAGTTGCCCGCGAAAGGGCGGCTATGAACAACAACGCCGCCACTCGTGCCGCGCAGTCAGCTTCCGCATCCGTGACGGAAACGGAAGATGACGGGTTTGTGATTAACATTTTGGACGAAGGCGCGGCGGCCGCCGCTGGTAGCGGTGGGGACGACATCTCGATTAGCTTCCCTATGGATGACCCCAACGCGGTGGCTGTGCCGGGCTACGAAGTGGAGCTGGAGCAGAGCTACGCCGACAAATTGGACACGGTGGCTGAGAAAACCAACAAAATCTTTGGCCGCATTGTGGATGATTTGTTCAGCGACCAAGAGTTGCTTCCCCGCCTGCGCCGTCTCTTCTGGATGGAAGCGACCCGCGCCGAGCAGGAGTTTAACAACCAAATCATCAAGCCGATGTTGCGTAATCATGACCGCAATCTGTATAGTGAAGAGCTACAGGCGGCGATGGCGATTGATTTGGAGTCAGTCTCGGACATTGAAGGAATGATGCGCATTTGGGAAGGGTTGCATGAGTTGGAGAGTGAGCTACTGGTTTAGCCAAGAGTCAGAAGTTCAACTTTTCTTTGCTGTGCTAAGCCATCTGGTTCCTAAAAGTTGAACTTCTTGTCGTTGATACACGGCCGTGTTTTTTGCTAGGGTTAGATGCCCAAAAGTAAAAACACGGCCGTGTTTCGTTAAACAACTGTGCCCCAACTGACAGACAGAAACCATAGACAACCACGCAAAATGAGATAAGCTAGTCAGCTAATTAGACTGACCGAAAGACTTAATCAAAGACTTAAGCAAGGAGACAATCATGAACCGTTTTAACACCCCTGGGATTCGTCGCGCCATTGGCGCCCTATTTGCGTTGCTCTTTATTTTTGCCTGCATCATCCCCTTTGCCGGCCAATTCTTCTACGTCCTGCGCGTTGTTGAAGAAGAAGAGCTAGGCGTTCGCTTCAAAGGGGGCCAAATCCAAGACGTGGTTGGCCCCGGCATTTATAGTGACTTTGGCCTTTATGTAGACCTACGTAAAGTCTCTAGTCAATCTATTCCCTTTGAAGTTGTAGACGAAGAAATTATCACCAGCGACAAACAGCGTATCGGTATCGTCGTCAGCGGCGATATTTTCCGTCCCTCGCTCGAGGAGCGTGACGTGATTCGGAACAATTGGGCCGAGTATCGCGCTATTTATCTGGATGATAACGTGGTGCGCCAGCGTGTATCCTCGCTCGCCAGACAAGCGATGAAAGTATGCGTGGGCGACCGCACATTTGATGCCAACATTATTGGCACCTCGCGGGATGATTTGCGGAACTGTATTGATACAGAGTTAGACGAACTCGCCAACCGCTTGGGGGGCTTGCGCATCGAAAACCTTGTCGTGCCCGAGGTTGTGCTTTCGCCTGAAGTGCAAGTGGCTCTGGACTCGATTGTGCAAAGCCGACTAGCCACCGAAAAAGCGGCGCAAGATGCCCTGCGCGAACGCGCCCAAGCCCAAGCCGAACAGGCGCGGCAAGAAGGTGAAATCCGCATTGAGCAGAGCCGGATTCAAGAGCAGACGCGCCAACAAACGACGCTAGCCCAGCTTGAGCAAGAGCGGCTGGCTTCGCAATTGGTGGTTATCGAAGCGGAACGCGCCAATGAATTAGCGCAACTGGAGACAGAGCGGCAGGTCATTGAGTCGCAAAAGACGAATGATTTACTGGCCGCTCAGCGGGAATTGGAAATTAATGAGGTGTTAGCTAACGTGGCGGAGCAGAAGGCGCGGGCTGATATTGCTCTGCGGGCGGCCGAGGCTCTCTTGCTGGCGCAAAGTCCTGACTATTTGTATTTGGAAGGGTTGCGGGCAAATGCGTCCGCCCTCCGGCCCACGGACAAGTTGATTTTCACGCCTGAAGGGATGATTCCGACACTGGTTTTGCCGGGGCCGGGGATTGTGCCGACGGTGGACACGGGGGCTGTTACCGCACCCGCACCTGTGGTCGTTCCGCCTGTGACGGAGGACGAGGAGTAAGAGAGTAAGAGAGTAAGGGAGTGGGAGAGGAAGAGAGGTGTTTTCTCTTCCTCACTTGCTCACTTCCTCACCAAATGCAACTTTCCCCCACGGCCGTGCGTAATAGTCTACTGGTAATATAACCACTTTAGACATAGGAAAACGTCATGACTGCTACACCCAAACAACAGATTCAGGCGTTGCGTGATGCGTCCCACTTAGCCGCTTTGGCGCGGCAGTTACAGCAGTGGCTGAGCGAAGCTATGGGGCTAAGCGAACCGCTGAGCGAGAGCCGGGCGCGCGCTATCTTGCGGGGGGCCAAGGTGCTGGATGAGGCGACGCAGGTAAGTTTTGTGCGCCTGATGCAGAAAGAGGCGAATTTACGGCTGGCTCTGCATGATTTGCTGGAACACACGGCCGTGTCTCACCCCTTTACCCCCCCCTATTCTGCCCAATCAGAAGAAATAGAGTGGCTGAGCCTTGTTTTGCTCACCTTCGCCCATAAAAACGGTTATCCCGTCGGCAATCTTAATCCCGCCGTGCCACCCACCCCGCACAGCCCAGCGGGACTCTTGCTCCAGCAGGTAGGCGGCTTCTTTCGGAAAGAAACCCAGCGGTCAGCTACCGAACGGGAGCGCGCCGCGCGTGCTTTGGCGTATGTGGGGGCGACGGGGGAAACGGTGGACGGGTCGCCGCCGCTTGCTCCCGTCCCGCCCTATTTTCGTTCTCCCGTGCCCGTGCGCTATCCCGAGTTTAATGATCCCGTGACGGTAGATGAGGGGGCATTAGATGAATCAGGGGGCGTGCTTCGTGTCGAGGAGGTAGAAGAAGTGGTGGAGAGAAACACGGCCGTGTCCTCATCCCCTACCCACTTGACCATCACCCCCGAAGAAACGCGGTCAACGCCCATGCCGCCCGCCCAGCGGATGCCCGGCTTTCGCGTCACTGTGGAGCAAGTGACCCCACCCCCCATCCGCATCGTGGGCGACCCTGTACCCGTACCTCGCCCACCGCAAAACGACCCTGGACGCGACAGTGCCACCAATTTATTCGATAATATTCGCAACCTGTTCAAAGGGGAGGAGTTTGCCAGCACGCGCCTGCGGGTATTGGTGCAAGAGCATCTCGACGGGGCAGGGCTGTATGGGTTGCAGGTCAAAGTGACCTGTAAAGGGGTGCGTAGCTATGTGGCTGGCACCACGGATAGGCAAGGGCGGTTTGTGTGTGAGCTACCCGTGCGGGAGACGAGCGGCCTGACGTATGATGTGGAAGTGGTGTGGCCGCGTGAAACGGGTGGCGAAACGGAGCTGAAATCTATCACGCTGAGTGCCGACCGTGAAGAATATGAACTGCCATTTTATCGCCAGTTAACAGCAAGCTAACCCGCCACCCATTAAAAAAACCCCTGACCCCTCTCCCCCTCCCTTTCTCACCTGCTCCCTTTCAGGTGGCGACGAAGCCGTCGCAGAGGCTTTGGCCGAGGGTGATGCCCGTGGCGGCGAGGAAGTGGTGGGCGGGGAAGGCGTGGATGGGGTCGGCGACGTAATGATGGGTGTCCACGGCCGTGGTAATGTGCAATCCAAGCGTGCCGTACACGGTATAAATCAGGTGTACCTGCCACATTTCACCTTGGTGTGGGTATTCGTACACGGCCGTGCTTAACTGCACCGTGCTGTCTAGCACTTCCTGATAAATGGCGAGCATATCAAACTTTTCAGCCACGGCCGTGTTGTCTTGCCCATTCTGATAATAAAGCTCAATCAGCTTATAGGCGGCTGGCTCCAAAATGTTTTGCAAATCCGTACCGACCTGCTCCACGTCATCCCGCAACAGCTCCGTATCACCGCCCCGGATAATCAGTTCGTTTTGAAAAAGCAGAGCCAGCATTTGGGGCAGTTGGGTTAGTTGGGGGAGGGGGATGCGATGGGGCACGGCCGTGGTTAAGACCTCATGCAACGCCTGCAAAATCGCCTGCCGCGACCAAATCGGATGATACGCTATTGTCTCTGCTTCTGACTCAAACAGAGCGACGCCAAACGTCTCGGGTAAATCATGCGCGGCGCGAAATGTTTCCAAACTAACCAACGGCCGTGGCTGACCAGCAAACGTGAGTCTAAGCGGAGGGGGAGAGAAATCTGTCATATCTGTTTCACCAGTTTAGTTTGTATTATGGTAACGACTAATGCACTCGAGGGCTGAGCTTGTCGAAGCCCGTCCTTTCGCCTTCGACAAGCTCAGGCAACGGACTTGCTGGTTAGCAGTTACGTATTGTGTTCTGTTCAAGCCCTAATCTTAGCCCAGCCGCAGGCGTGAAGCGAATGCATTGCCCGCCCCTTACGCTTTTTGACGGCCGTGTGGCTTTTATGTGACAATGGGGCACGTGCCCCACAAGCAATTATGGCTCTTTGGCAATTCGTGCGGTCAATTAACCATTATCGGGAATAGACTGGCCACGTCCACATAAAAACCACATGACACATGAAACGTGAAACATGACACGATTCAAAAACCCAAATAGGTGGAGACCCAAACAATGACAACCCCAGTTGAGGCAACCCTCGTTAACGACAACGGCCAAGCTGACGCCAAGCCAGAAATTGACTTGACCAATCCCAGCTACTACATCAACCGTGAGCTTAGCACCATTCAGTTCAATCGGCGGGTGCTCATGGAAAGCTTTAACCGTGATCATCCTTTGTTAGAGCGGGTCAAATTTATGGCTATCTTTAGCAACAATATGGATGAGTTCTTCATGGTGCGCGTGGCGGGTATCAAACAACAGGTCATGGTGGGCATCACCGACAGCCCGCCCGATGGCTTGTCCCCGCGTGAGCAACTGGTCGCCATTCATCGCCAATTCACCTCTCTGCTGGAGCAAAAAATGCGCGGCTGGAAAGAGCAACTGATGCCCGAGCTAGCCGAAAACGGCATTCATGTTCTTGCTTATGATGATTTGAAATCGCGCCACAAGAAAAAGCTGGCAGACTATTTCGAGCGAGAAATTTTTCCCGTACTAACCCCGCTCGCCTTTGACCCCGGCCATCCCTTTCCCCATATCTCTAACCTGAGCCTGAATTTGGCCGTGTTCATCAAAGACCCCGCCGATGGCAGTTCGCACTTTGCGCGGGTCAAAGTGCCCAGCACCCTGCCCCGCTTGGTCGCGGTCAATCCGCTTGACCCTGATGAGTTGGTGTTGCCCACGGTACAAAAATTTGTGTGGGTGGAAGAGGTCATTATTGCGAATCTCGATCGCCTTTTTCCCGGCATGGAAATTGTCACCACCTACCCGTTTCGGGTGACGCGCAGTACGGATATGGAGCTTCAGGAAGATGAAGCGGATGATTTGCTCTCTACGATGGAAGAGAATTTGCGGCAGAGGCATTTTGGGTTTGTGGTGCGTTTGGAAGTGGATGACCGCATGCCGGATTGGATTCGGGAGATTTTGGCCTCTAATTTGCGGGTCGTGTCGCATGATATGTATCCCGTGGATGGGCCACTCGGCTTGGATAGCTTGTTTGAGTTGCATAAATTGGATTGGCCGAGCTTAAAGGATGCGCCCTACACGGCCGTGTATCCCTCCCCCCTCATTGGCGACCCCAGCCGCATCTTCGACACCCTGCGCCGTCAAGACATCCTGCTCCACCACCCCTACGACAGCTTCAGCCCCGTCATCCAATTTGTAGAGCAAGCCGCCATTGACCCCGACGTGTTAGCCATCAAACAAACCCTCTATCGCGTCGGCCCCAACCCGCCCATCGTACACGCCCTCATGCGGGCGCGGGAAAATGGCAAACAGGTTACGGTGCTGGTCGAACTCAAAGCCCGCTTTGACGAAGAGAGCAACATTGAATGGGCGCGCGCTCTGGAAAACGCGGGCGTGCATGTCGTTTATGGCCTGTTGGGTCTCAAAACCCACGCCAAGATTTGCCTCGTGGTGCGCCGCGAACGGGAAGGGATTCGCCGCTATGTGCATGTGTCCACGGGCAACTACAACTCCATTACGGCGCGTGTTTATACTGATTTAGGCTTTATGACGGCGGATGAGGAGATTGGGGCGGACGCCACCGAATTGTTCAACTTCTTGACGGGCTATTCTCGCCAAAAATCGTACCGTAAGTTTTGGGTCGCACCCGTGACGTTGCGGGACCAAATTTTGCAACACATTGCCGATGAGACCACCCACGGCCGTGCAGGCCATATCATCATGAAAATCAACCACTTGGTTGACCCTCGCGTCATTCGTGCCCTCTATCGCGCCTCCCAAGCGGGCGTCAAAGTGGAGCTAATGATTCGCGGCATATGTTCCCTTCGCCCCGGCCTGACGGGCGTCAGCGAAAACATAACCGTGAACGCCACCATCGGCCGTTTTCTCGAGCATACCCGCGTCTATTATTTCCACAATGGCGGCAAAAAAACCCGCCTCTTTGTGGGCAGTGCCGACCTCATGCCGCGCAACCTCGACCGGCGGGTGGAGGTCGTTTTCCCTATCGAAGACCCCGAAATACGCCAAGAAATTATCGAAAACGTGCTCAACATTTATCGGCAAGATGTGCAAAACGGCTATGCGCTTTTGTCTAACGGCGACTACGTGCGCCGCGCTGACCAGCACGAAGGGGATGCAGAACCGTTCTCGGCGCAGAAATGGTACTTAAACAACCGCCAAACCTTCATCCACACGGCCGGGTTTGGGCAGATCAAACAATGAGTAATGAACAAAGGGGGTGGTTGTTTATGGTGTTGAACCTACGGAAAAAAGGACGAGTAAACCACGGAGGACATGGAGAGAGCGGAGATTTTTTCGAGAAGACCCGCCCATTTTCTTCCTTCTTCCCTCTTCCTTCTACCTTTTTTTAGATCGCTTACAACTTACAGCTTCCCCATGATTTCTAGCGAGAGTAATGCCAAAGTGAAACAAGTGCGGCGGTTGCAGAGTGACCGCCGTTTTCGCGCCCGTGAGCGGCTGTTTGTGGTCGAGGGGACGCGCTGGCTGGCGGAGCTAACCGCGCCCACCGCGCCGCCGCTCGAGATGCTTTTTGCCACGGCCGTGTGGCTGGCTGACCCAGCTCATCAAGCGTTGGTGGCGCAACTGCCTCTGCCGCCTTTGCTGGTCGCGCCCGAGGTGATGGCCGCCATGTCTGATACCGACACGCCAGCGGGGATCTTGGCCGTTTTAGCGTGGCCCACACGGCCGTGGCCGACCACCCCCTCCTTCCTGCTCATCCTTGACGCCCTGCGCGACCCAGGCAACTTGGGGACGATTATGCGCACCGCCGCCGCCGCTGGCGTGGATGGCTTGCTTTTGGGGCCGGGCTGTGTAGATCCGTTTAACCCCAAAGTGGTGCGCAGTAGCATGGGGGCAATTTTGCGCCTGCCGCTCAAAAAGATGGGCCACTGGCGCGAAATTGAGACGCACACGGCCGAGTTACAGCTTTTTTTGGCGGCGGGGGAGGGGCAAACAAGTTACACGGCCGTGGATTGGACACGGCCTGCGGCTCTGATTATTGGGGGGGAAGCCGATGGAGCGGGTTACTCAGCACGTAAACTGGCGCACACGGCCGTGTCCATCCCCATGGCCCACGCCGTCGAATCTCTCAACGCGGCCGTGGCCGCCAGCATCATCCTCTTCGAAGCCGTCCGCCAAAAGAACTTAACCCACCTGAAATCTGACCCCTGATCCTGATACACTCCCGTCGCCTCTCGCATTTTTTACAGCTTCAAATCAACCTGAAACGTCTCCCCCAGTGAGCCATCCGCCTTCTCTTTATAGCTAAAACGACGCTGACATTCTTCACAACTCATATCCAGATAAATGCTGTCCCCCTCGATACGCACATCATAAATTTTGTGCAGTAGCTCCCGCGTTTGTTTGTCCCACTGAAGCGTTAGCCAGCCATCCTGCTGATTGGCAATGGCCTGCTCTAGCGGGGCGGCACCATGTAGCAGGCGATACCCGGCCAGCAACGTGCTACAGCGGCTACAGGCGATGAATTGTTTAAGCACATTGGTATACGTGAGCGGAACTTGCGGGCTGGTATGCGTCCGCACACGCTGTTTCTTGTGTCGCTTCTTTTTATTGGCTGATGAACGCTGTGGGGACTTTTGTCCGCCACTCGTTTGCGGGGCATACTGGGCGTCTTGTTCAAATGAATGGGTCATAGGTTTTTGTCGAGGGTGGTGGGGGGGAACGGTGTCAGGTGTCATGTGACATGATGAGCCAAGAGGGTTCATTCACAATTAGCTATTCACCATTCACCATTTACAATTCAGTCGTTCTTGCCCTGTGGCTCAGGAAACTTTATCATTTGCCCCATTCTAGTCTGACACACCACAATAGACAAGCATGGTCAGCGAGCCATGCCCCACCCTAAACAGTATGCCTACTTTCAAACAGCTTCTTCATGATTGGCACACGGCCGTGGACAACACCCCCTACGCCCAGCCTCCCCTTTACGACGGCCCCGACATCCCCCTGACCAACCTCGTCGAACACACGGCCGACGTCCTGCCCGGCTCCTGCTTTGTCGCCCGCGTGCGCACGGGGAGCGACGGCCACCCCTACATTCCCCAAGCCATCGCCCAAGGCGCAACCCTGATTATCGGACAACAGCCCGTCGCCCAGCTCAGCTTTGACCTGCCCGCCCACATCCCCTACGTGCAGGTCGCCGACACGGCCGTGAGCGTCGCCTGGCTCGCCGCCGCTTGGTACGGTTTCCCCAGCCGGGAGATGACCGTGATTGGGGTGACGGGCACAGACGGCAAAACCAGCACCAGTAATTTGCTCTTTAGCATTCTGCGCACGGCCGGGTACAAAACGGGTCTCATTAGCACCATCAATGCCGTTATCGGCGACACCGAAGAGGCTACGGGGCTACACGTCAGCACGCCCGAGGCGCCCGCCGTTCAGCGTTACCTGCGCCGCATGGCGGACGTGGGCACAACGCACGTCATTCTCGAGTCCACCTCGCACGGACTGGCGCAACATCGGGTCACGGCCGTGGATTATAACGTGGCCGTGGTGACCAACATCACCCACGAGCATCTCGATTATCACGGCAGTTATGAGGCGTATGTGGCGGCCAAGGCGCGGCTGTTTGAAATGGTCGCCCAAGGGGAGCAGGCGCACGGAGGGCTACGCACGGCCGTGCTCAATCGGGAAGATAGCTCTTATGCCCCGCTGGCGCGCATCCCCATTAGCCAGCAAATCAGCTACGCCCTAGATCAGCCCGCCACGGTGCAGGCGCAAGCCCTCGTTTTTGGCACAGACGCCACGACCTACACGGTCGTGTCCCCCTTGCTCCCCGCCCCGCTCCCCATCGTTTCCCCGCTGGTGGGCAAATTTAACGTGTCCAATATGTTAGCCGCTTTGGGCACGGCCGTGGCTCTGGGCATCGACCCCGCCCACATCAAAGCCGGCCTCGAAGCGGTGCAAAGCATCAGCGGCCGGATGCAACGGCTCGATGAGGGGCAAAACTTTCTGGTCATTGTCGATTTTGCCCACACGCCCAACGCCCTGGCCCGCGCCATCGAAGCGGCACGGCCGATGATAGGGGAACACGGCCGTGTTATTACCGTCTTTGGCAGTGCGGGCAAGCGGGACGTGGAAAAGCGGCGGCTGATGGCTGAAATCTCAGCCCAAACGGCAGATATTACCGTGCTAACCGCTGAAGACCCGCGCACGGAGCCGCTGGTTGATATTTTGGAGATGATGGCTGAGGGGTGTGTGCGTTACGGAGGCGTCGAAGGGGAGTCGTTTTATCGCGTGGGGGATAGGGGGCAGGCCATTTATCACGCCCTGACGTTGGCTCGGCCAGCGGATGTGGTGCTGGTGTGTGGCAAAGGGCATGAGCAGTCGATGTGTTTTGGCACGACGGAATACCCGTGGGATGACCGGGACGCGACGCGAGCCGCGCTTCAGGCGTTTTTGGCGGCTCAGCCGATGGTGGATTTGGGGTTGCCTACGTTTGGGGGGGACTAAACGATTGACGTGATTGCTTCCACCTCGTACCGATTCGCCATTAACTTGGACGCATATTGGATGCAAGCATAGATGTCTTCTGCTGTTAGGCGGGGGTATTCCTCTAAAACGTCCTCAATAGAGTCACCAGCCCCTAAAAATTCCAGAATCGTTTGTGCGATAATACGGGTGCCACTGATGACCGGACGACCATTGCAAATATAGTGGCCTAGATTGTCAAGACAGGTTTTTGAGCGACCTTAAGGTAGGTATTCTCCTTTAGGTTTTTTAATAGTTCATGTAGGTAAGGTTAGTGATGGCGTGACGGCAAAATAGACTTCGGCTGGTGTTTGGTAATCA
>JBGTIZ010000435.1:0-5129 GCA_041745395.1 Promineifilaceae bacterium (SeqCode)
GTGGCTCCCTCTTTCCCGTGCGCGTCGAGCTATTTGGGGACGAAATAGACACCATGCGCTACTTCGACCCCGAAACCCAGCGCACCGTGCCCGAGCAAACCCCGCCCCAGCGCGTCCTAATCCCGCCCGCCCGCGAGGCCATTCCCGCCGACGCGCAAGAGTTGGGCATGATTTTTGAGCTAGACGCCCCCGCCAAACCAGACGATTTGCCCGCGTGGCAGGATGATATTCCCGAACTGGTCGCGGGGCATCCCTTTCCTCACGCCGAATTTTACCTGCCCCAAATGTATCCCCGCCCCGACAGCCTGCTCCATTATTTGCCCGAAAACGCGCTCGTCGTCGTGGATGATTGGCCGACCTTGGTCGAGGCGATTCAGGAGCTACAGCTTCACACCGCCCAGCTCCGTGAAGAGCAGGCTAGCCTACCCGACGCATACCCCGACCCGCTCTTTACGTGGGATGAAATGGCACCCTTGCTCCTGCACCGTCGCGTTTTGGTGCTGGGCGAACAGTTCACCCCCGAAGAACGCCCCGACAACCAGCCCCTGACCAAGCTGGCCGAAGCGTTTCAGCCCGGCCCCCGCTATGGCGGTCAGATGCGCCCCTTCATGTACCAACTCAGCTACACCCAGCGCACGGCCGAGCCAACCCTCGTCGTCAGTCGCCAAGCCCCCCGCCTAGCCGAACTATGGCGCGAAGAAAGCAACCAAACCAGCCCCCTCCTCGATGCCCTGCCTCCGCCAGCCGACGATCAGGCCAGCCAGCCAGCTAAATCATCATCGCCCACCTTCATTTCAGGCAGTCTCGGCGAAGGGTTCACCTTTGAACGGGCTAGCGATAACAAAATTCTGCTCAATCTGCTGACCGACGCCGAAATTTTTGGCTGGAACCGCCCCGCGCCCCGCGCCCGTCGCGCCCGCCGCAGTTACGCCCCCGAAAGCCAATTCGCCGATATTCAGGCGGGTGATTTCATCGTGCATAGTGAATATGGCATCGGTCAATTTCATGGCCTCGTTGTCCGTTCGATTAGCGATAGCGACCGCGAATACCTGAAAATTGCGTACCACAACGACGACATTCTCTATGTGCCCGTTCATCAAGCAGACCGGCTGAGCAAATGGATTGGCTCCGCCGATTTCGCCCCCAAACTGCACCGTTTGGGCGGCCGGCAATGGGGCGAGGCCAAGAAAAAGGCTCAGCGGGACATCAACGAACTGGCGGACGAACTGCTGACGCTCTACGCCACCCGTGAAGAAGTCCACGGCCACGCCTTCCCCCGCGATACCGAATGGCAAGGAGAACTCGAGGCGAGTTTTCCTTATCAGGAGACCAACGACCAGCTTGAGGCCATCGAAGCAGTCAAAAAAGATATGGAACGGCCGCAACCAATGGATCGGCTCATCTGTGGCGATGTCGGTTTTGGCAAAACAGAAGTGGCCCTCCGTGCCGCGTTTAAGGCGGTCATGGACGGCAAACAGGTGGCGATTTTAGTCCCGACCACGATTCTGGCTCAGCAACATTTCAACACCTTCAAGGAGCGGCTTGAGCCATTTCCACTCAAAGTTGCCATGCTTTCCCGCTTTCGCACGGCCGGGCAACAGCGGCGAGCTATCAAAAGATTGGGCAATGGGGAAATAGATATTGTCATCGGCACGCATCGTTTGCTTTCGGATGATGTGCGCTTTAAGGATTTGGGTCTGTTGGTCATTGACGAAGAGCAACGGTTTGGCGTGTCGCACAAAGAGCGGCTCAAGCAGTTGCGCACCGAAGTAGACGTGCTAACCATGACCGCCACGCCCATTCCGCGCACCCTGCACATGGCTCTGAGCGGGATGCGGGATGTGAGCATCATCAACACCGCCCCCGCCGAACGCCTGCCCGTGCAAACCTATGTGGGCGAGGTGGAAGACCAACTGGTGCGTCGTGCCATTTTGCGGGAACTAGACCGAGGGGGGCAAATTTATTTTGTGCATAATCGGGTGCAAACTATTGAAACGATGCGCAGTCGCCTCGAGAAACTCGTGCCCGAGGCGATAATTGCTGTGGGGCATGGGCAGATGGGTGAGCGGGAGCTAGAACAGGTGATGGAGGCGTTTGCGGGGGGCAAAATAGATGTATTGCTCTCAACCACGATTGTGGAGAGTGGGCTGGACATTCCCAATGCGAACACGTTGATTGTGGATCGGGCGGATATGTTTGGGCTGGCGCAGTTGTATCAGTTACGCGGCCGTGTGGGGCGCGGGATGCATCGGGCGTATGCTTATTTCTTCCACGCGCCGTGGCGGCAACTCACGGATGAGGCGCGGGCGCGGCTGGAGACGATTGCCGAAGCGACAGAGCTGGGCGCGGGCTATACGATTGCTATGCGCGACCTCGAGATTCGGGGGGCGGGGGAGCTATTGGGCGGAAGCCAAAGTGGGCATATCGCTACGATTGGCTTTGATTTGTACACGAAGATGTTGGCCACGGCCGTGAAAATTCGCAAACAAGCCCAGTCAGGCGAGGTAGTCAAAATCCAACTGCCGCCCGACACGCTGATTGACCTGCCCCTGCCCACTTATTTACCGCCCGACTATGTACCCGATTCAGGCTTGCGCCTGCGGCTCTATCGGCGCATGGCGGGGCTGTCTACGCTGGACGAAATTGATAACATGGGCAC
The DNA here is from genome assembly GCA_041745395.1 of Promineifilaceae bacterium (SeqCode). Classification (GTDB taxonomy): domain Bacteria; phylum Chloroflexota; class Anaerolineae; order Promineifilales; family Promineifilaceae; genus Hadersleviella. The sequence goes on from JBGTIZ010000435.1 coordinate 2,660, forward strand.
GGAGCTAACGGAGCGGTTTGGCCCGATTCCCGACCCCGTGGAGAATTTGTTGTTCCAGTTGCGGATCAAAGTGTTGGCGGCTAAGGGTGGGGTCACGGCCGTGACCAATGAATCAAGCCAAATCCGCATTCAAATGCCGAATTTGTTGAGTGTGAACCGGATTAACTTGCAACGCTTTTTAGGGGAGAATGTGCGCGTGAGTCGCACGGGGATTTGGCTGGTCAGAAATCTCTCGACGCGGGAGTGGCAAATCACGCTAGTGCAGACACTTGAAAAACTGGCAGAGTGGTGCTAAACATAGGCGTTTTGGCGTATACTAGAAGGCGTAGAGGAGATGTAGAAATATGACGATCATTACTGTTGATTTATCAGAGTAAGTCTAACAAGCACGCAATCGTAACTCTGGCGAAATGAGCCGCGATGTTAAGCTATAAGTCGCCCTCATAAGTACCTAAGCAAAAGTTTTTCCGTATTTCTTGAACGAGTACAAGTTAAGCGCATACTATTGTATAACTCGGTAAGCTGTCAAGTGGAATAGCCGCATAAGTGGACAGACTTCTCAAGTAGAGTTTTTACAATTGTGTGATGAATATGGCATTTCTGTCTTTCAATACACAGTAAATAAACTAAAAACAGAATTGAGTAAGTTAAAACGCTGCTAATTCGATCAGAAGCAATAGATCACTTTTTGGCTTTGTTTATTTAGGACGGTTACTGCACCATCTTTACCAGACAATCGATATAACGAAAATGGTCTGTTTGGAGCTAGATCATGGGCGTTTAACCCGTTTAGATACTATTGATCCGCATCAGTTTTCTGGTGTGGCTTGTAAGACCCACAACCGTATCTTCCCAAATTCACGTGGTGGATTTCCCCGGCACATTGAAAGTGCCGGGGAAATGGCTAGCACATTTTGGAACGCGGGAGAGCTTTTCCCCGAATTTTTGAGAAAATAACCACAACCCACAATATAAATAACCTGCCACTGAATCGCCTCGATGTCGTTGGTACAAAATGGTGAGAAAAACCATGAAATCAAATCTATCCTAATAGTGAGGATGTACTGAAAGATTCTCTCGTAATAGACAAAATTATTAAATCCCAATATTTATTATCGTACCAACGATATTCGCTCAAGCGAGCCTCTTCCACGAACCCATTACGCTGAAGTAATTTAAGTGAGGGTTGATTAAACTCAAACACCTCTGCATAAAACTTGCGGAATTTATACACTCCAAACAGATAGTTACCAAATATATTAGCCACTTCACAACCAAGTCCTTGACCCGTTTTCTCGGGAATCAAATATATACATGTGTAAGCATATTGATCTACATGTGAGACATTGTATATATAGGTAAAGCCAATCGGCACTCGGTCAAACACATCCACTACTGTGAAAAACTGTCCGAAGAAGCCCCGCTGTTTATTACGAAAATCATGTTCAAATATTTCATAAGATGATATTTCTCGTTCTGTCCACCACATGTGCTGAGTTCTCATGTCAGATAACCAAGCAAAGAAGTAGCCTATATCATCATTAATCATAGACCTTAATCTAATTCTCTCTGTTTGCAAAAGAAATTGTCGCATATTCTTTCCCCATAGGTAATCGTTTAGGTTGTTCCAGAATTGTGTCCTAATTTGGAAACCAGATACACTTGAAAGAATGCTTGCCTTCGTTGTTGATATACAGATACAAAGCATTCAGCTTTTTCTAAAGTGCCCCTATCCTTTTAAGATAGGGGCACAGACAGGCTTATATAAAGTTCACATATGCACACTTAGAAAAGCTATTTCTTCTTACTTTGATCTATACGAGTGATTTCACCAGTATTGCGATCTTTTTTCCACCCTTTTGCAGGAGCATCATTGGGCGAATGCGAATACATTTTGTCATAATTTTTGTCACGAACGTATGTAGCATGTCCCTTTGAATCAGGCGCATCCCACCACTCACGACGCCCGTCTTTGCTACGCCCATATTTCACAGTATTCCCATCACTCAGATCCATTTCCTGCTTATAACTCTTACCACTACTCATGATTATCTCCTTTGTTATATTGGTTTATAAAATAGAGGTATCTATTCAGTTTCTTGATGTGACAGGCACTATAGACGTATCTACCAACAACTAGTTTCTCGAATGCGCAGTACCATCACCATAAACATACAAGATACAAATAGAGTTGATCTTAAATGGTATTGTTAATCAATGCCGAGATCATCTAACGTACTTCCTCCGTTTCGATGAGAAGAGGATCTAGTACCACGCTTTGAAGGACTGTGATGTGAATCATATCCATCACGTGTGCGCTTCGTTCCATCCTGATCATAATTTTCAGTCCAATGTGGGTAGTTATTCTGTTGACCAGACCTACGTGTCACACGGGTGTAAGAACCATTGTTATTGGTACGAATTTTTTCTTCATATCGATTATCCTTCGTTGTTTTCCAATCATTTGAAT
>JBGTIZ010000436.1:0-1616 GCA_041745395.1 Promineifilaceae bacterium (SeqCode)
CTTGACAGCGAGGCGTGGCCGCAGGCCACGCCGAAGCATTTTAGCGCTTCTGCAAAGCGACACAATGACATCTGTTTTAGCAAGCCGTGACCAATACAGAGAAGTAAAAAGTGGCATGACTTTTCACTTTTCACTTCTTACTTTTCACTACTTTATTACTTTATCGCCAAGACACCGAACGCGCGGGGCTGGGGGGTAACACGGCCAAAGCCAATTTCTTTGAGCCGCTTAATCGTGCCCTTGGTGACGGTCGCGCCTGATTTTTTGTCAGGATTGCCGATGTAGTGGAAGAGCCGCCCGCGCGGCTTGAGGACGCGATATAGCTCGCGGTAAAAATCGGCGGAGTAAAGTTCGCCGGCCATGTTGAGCATGGGCGGGTCGTGGATAATGGTGCTGAACTGGTCGTCGACGAATTCATCTTCGATGATGTCCCAGCAGTGCCCAAGGTGGCGCGTAATTTTGGGGTGTGTGAAGAGTTCTTGGGACCAGGGATTGAGGCGGCACATTTCGACCACGGCCGTGTCTAGCTCTATGGTGTGCACGGCCGTGGTTCCCTCCCGCAACGCCGCCTGAATCGCCGTGTAGCCTAACCCCATCGTCGTGTCTAGCACCTGCCCCGCCACACGCCCCGCCGCCTTGATTTTTTCGCGCGTATCTTGGTGGGGGTCGCTGTCCACGATGCGGTGCATGGTGATGCCGGAGACGAGCATGGTGGGGGCGGAGTGGGTGGGGTAGAGGGAGTAGGCGCGTTGGGTCTGTTCGGAGAAGGTGTTGATTTTCACGGCCGTGTTGTCCCGCACGTGGAAACAACTGTTTTCGCTGGCGGCTATCTCGCCCAGTTGCGCCCAGCTTAATTGCTGGCCGTCTGGTAGCTGTAGCCCAGTAGGCGTTAGAGGGATTTCGGTTTGGGTACGGTTTAGGTCGAGCGAGACCACGGCCGTGGTCTCGCTTGTCAACACCTCTGGCTGAGGGTATTCGGCCAGCAGAGGCGCAACTTGCACATGGGATAGGACGATGAGGGGGGAAGGGGACATGGTTTTGGAAGTGCTGAGCGATGAGTGCGCTTTGCGCCAGTGATCAGTAAACGCTTTCACTGAATACTCGGCCGCAGGCCACTCGAGCCGTAGGCTCACTCATCGCTCATTGCTCAGCACTCGTTACTCCGTTACCTGCACCCCACGCCAAAAAGCAAACCACCCCTCAATCTGCTTGGCGGCATCTTTAGTCTGGGGATAATGCCAAACGGCATCTTTGTTTGTCTGGCCGTCTACGACGAGGCTATGATAGCTGGCGACTCCTTTCCAAGGGCAAGTGGTGTGGGTGTTGCTCTCTTGCAAAAATTCTTGTTTGATGGCGTCGGATGGGAAGTAATGGTTGCCTTCGACCACAACGGTGTTGTTGCTTTCGGCGATGATTTGTCCGTTCCAGATGGCTTTCATGAGAATGTCTCCTTTTTGGGTTTGGTTGTGTCGTGGAGACAAGTATGACCCATTTATGTCAGTACGAAGTTAACAGCAGTTTTTTGTATTGGTCAAAAATTGCTCAGACAAAAAATCGTAGCTCGACACGCCTCGCCGCCGGCGGCGGGTCGGCTATTCTAAAGGGTGTTTTTTTGG
>JBGTIZ010000437.1:0-5794 GCA_041745395.1 Promineifilaceae bacterium (SeqCode)
ACTATGCACTGCAAGTGCATAGGTTTGGCACTAAAGTGCCTTCGGTGACTTTCGCACCGACTGAAAGCTGAGGGACTAAAAGTCCATAGCTTTCACTATCAATACGCTTAAGCGCACTGAAAGTCATTCGAAACAGTAAACCAAAATTGGTCTAGTCTCCAGACTTTTTACAACCTACAATCCCCCGCTAACCATCCACTAACAACGTATCATCCCCATCTAAATCCACTTTAGCTAGGGAAATAACGGGGCCGTCAAACACGGCCGTGATTCTCTCCCGCCCCGGCTCAAATACCTTCTCAATCACACACCCCACCCCCAACAACGTCGCTTCTGCCTGCCCCACAATATCTATCAAGCCGACCAGCGTCTGCCCCGTCGCCAAAAAATCATCAATAATCAGTACGCGGTCTTCGGGGAGCAAATACAGAGGCGAGACCATTAGTTTGACCATATCCCCCTTGGTGCGGCTGGGAGCTTCGGCCGTGAAAATCTTCTGGCTCATGGTCAGCGGCGGCTTTTTGCGGGCGTAAATAACGGGCACGCCCAGCACAATTCCCGTCGCCAGCGCGGGCGAAATGCCGCTGGATTCGGCCGTGAGGATTTTGGTCACGCCGTTCACGTCCAAGCCAGCCGCCGTTAGTTCCGCGACGAAGGCGTGCCCCATGCGCATCACCAGCCCAGAATCTATCTGATGATTCAAAAACCCATCGACTTTGATAATACCCTGCCCCAAGTAAACCCCATCCGTTTCTATCCGTTCAGCTAATTCTTGCATCTACTGTCCTTTTTTGAACGTCAGCGCGTCAGTTTAGTGACTGAAACGCCAGTCTGCTTCTACAAAGTGCCCAACCACGGCCGTGTAAAATCGCTCTTTTTGTCACTTTCCAACACCAGCAGCCTGTAGTGGCATGAGCCTGTTGTTTGTGTAAATTATCACTATTGTGACCGTGAGTGGGTAAAGATGCCAGTCAATGTCATTAAGTTAGGGTCTGATATCTTTCTAGCCACGAATGACCCCAATTAGCACAAAGGAGAGCGTTTAAAAGGTTGCCCTTTTGCCTGCGACAAGCTTAGCCTTCGAGAGCGTTAGTCGTTGCAAACAGAAACCAGAAACCAAAAAAGCGTGACGGGTCATTAAGATGACCGTCACGCTTTTTGGTTAAGGAAAGAGAGCTAGTAAATAAGGTTAGGAGTGGCAGACCACGGCCGTGCTTTTCACCGCAACCTGCGGCCGCAACCAGTGACGAAAACGACCCAACAACCCTTGATGAGCCGCCCAACAATCGGCCGCGCCATACAAATCAGCCAAATCGAGCAACGTCTGCACCCGCGTCACTCGGGCCGAAATCGTGCCCACGCCCAACTGCCGCGCTACCGATACCCGATGGTTACCGTCCTGCACAAAATAAACGTCATCAATCTGGTACACATCAATCGGACGCAGGCCAGATAAATTTATGACGGCCGACTTGACCCCTATCCACCGGTCACGACTGCCGTCATTGCGCGGGTAAAATTGGTTGGTAAACTCTTGCGCCCGGCCGACACTGCCCCGAATATCGTCAAGGGCAATCTCCGCCAAAAACGGCTCTTCAATCGCCTGCACGCCGAGCAAAGCCACCACCGTATCATAATCGAGCAGGGTGATAGATTCGCCTGTAAGCTGGGCACGCAACTGTTGCCACCACGCCTTTTGCCGCATATGGTCAAAGTCGTGAGCGAGCGTTTCTTGGAGGGCTACGGTCATTGTCATCATCATAATGATTACATGATAACAAGAGACTTCAATCAATTCAAGCGGATATAATTGATAACATCAATCGTCTGTAACGATTGATTGATTTTTGAGAAATTTTCGACGGTATCACGTATCATGTGTCAGGTGGCTTTTCTTTGGACGTGGCTTGTCTGGCTAAGACGATGGTGCGTCGAGACGCCTCATTCACAATTCACAATTCACCATTTACCATTTACAATTCAAAACAAGATGGAACTACGACAACTTGAAACCTTCCGCACGGCCGCGCAAACGCTTAATTTTACCCGCACGGCCGCGCAACTAAATTATGCCCAGTCCAGCGTCTCCGCCCAGATGCAAGCCCTCGAGGAAGAGCTAGGCGTGACCCTCTTCGACCGCTTGGGGCGACGCCTGCACCTGACCAACAAAGGGCAGGAACTGCTGGCCTACGCCGAGCGCATTTTGGATTTGGCCGACGAAGCGCGAAGCATCGTCGCCAGCCAAGATGAGCCAAGCGGCTCCGTGGTCGTGAGTGCGCCCGAGACGCTTTGTGTTTATCGGCTCCCGGCCGTGTTGCAAGCCCTGCGCGAGCGTTATCCACAGGTGAAGCTGACTCTCCAGCCCAGTCTGGCGCAAGCGTGGCGCGGCCACCTGAACAGCGGCGACGCGGACGCGGCCATCACCCTAAACGCGCCACTCCAACTCAGCGGGTATCGCGTGGAAATACTTCGGGCTGAACCGATTGTGATTATCGCCCCACCGACGCACCCGCTGGTGGGCAAATCACCCATCACGCCGGCCGATTTGGAGCCAGAACTGCTGATGCTGACGGAGCCGAACTGTAGCTATCGCAATGAGTTGGAGCGGACGTTGCGGGCGGATGGGGTACAACCCACGGCCGTGTTAGATTTCACCAGCGTTGAGGCCATCAAACAACTCGTCATGGGCGGCATGGGACTCGCCCAACTGCCCCTCGTAGCCGTCGCTACCGAAGTCGCCCAAGGGCGGCTCGCCCTCCTCGACTGGCAGGCCGACGAAGCGGAAATGTTCGTGCAACTAGTCGTCCATCGAGACAAATGGCTCTCCCCCGCCCTACGCGCCTTTGTGGAGGTCATACGGGAGATCATGCAGGCGGAATGAGGGAGTAAGGGAGCAAAGCTCCCCTTTTACTAATTACTCATTGTTAATTGCTGATTGTCCCCACCCCTGTTACTATCGTGCCTCATGAGCGATGCACGGCAAAAATTAGGTCGCTGGGGGGAAAAAGTGGCCGCTACCCACCTCGAGAGCAAGGGGTATACCATTCGCGCCCGCAACTGGCGGTGCGTGCATGGTGAGCTAGACTTGGTGGTGCAAAAGCAGGGGCCAGATGGGTTGCTACTCGCTTTTGTAGAGGTGAAAACAAGACACGGCCGTGGCAAAGGTTCCCCCGAAGAAGCACTCACCCCGCGCAAAGCGCAAAAATTACTCCTCTGTGCCCAACTTTTCCTCGCCGAACACAACATCAACGATGTGGATTGGCAAATTGATTTGGTCGCTATCGAGCTAGACCGCACGGGCAAGCTGGAACGACTAGAGCATTTGCCGAGCGTGGTGTGGAGCTAAAAAGTTTAGCACCCACTCTATCAGCAGGATCGCTCGACTGACAGACTAAAACATGCCCCTTCCTAAATTTACTTCATCGCTCCCCCCTCTGCTTGTTTTGCTCGGCCCCACGGCCGTGGGCAAAACCGACCTCTCCCTCCAGCTTGCGCAACGCTTTCAGGGCGAAATCGTGTCGGCCGACTCCCGTCTCTTTTACCGAGGGCTGGACATTGGCACAGCCAAACCGACCACCGCCGAACGCACGGCCGTGGCGCATCACCTCATCGACATCTGCAACCCCGACCAAACCCTCACCCTGGGCGACTACCAGCAAATGGCCTACGCCGCCATCGAGGACATTCAAGCGCGGGGCAAACTCCCCCTGCTCGTCGGCGGCACGGGACAATACATTCGAGCCATTGTCGAAGGGTGGGGCATTCCCCGCGTTGCCCCCCAGCCCGCCCTCCGCGCCCTGCTAGAAAAAAAGAGCCGTGAGGAACTCGCCCGCTGGCTCACCCAGCTCGACCCCGTCAAAGCGGCCGAAACCGATCTGAAAAACCCGCGCCGCACCATCCGCGCCCTCGAGGTTATCCTGACGACGGGCCTGCCCCTCAGCCAGCTACAGGCCAAAAAGCCACCGCCTTACCACATTGTGCAAATCGGCCTACACCGTGACCGCGCCGAGCTATACCAGCGCATTGACCAGCGGGTGGATAACATGCTGGCCGAAGGGCTAGAACAGGAGGTACGCGCCTTGGTCACGGCCGGGTATGATTGGTCGCTCCCCAGCATGAGCGGCTTGGGGTATCGGCAGTTTGCCCCCTATTTGGCGGGCGAACAAACGCTGGCCGAGGTCGCCGAGCGCATCAAATTTGAGACGCATCGCTTTGTAAGACATCAGCAAAATTGGTTCCAGCCCGATGATGCGCGTATTATCTGGCTCCCCGCCGCCGCGCCTGATTTGCTAGAGCAAGTGAGCGAAATCGTGTTATCAATGAGTAATGAGCAATGAATAATGAACAAAGGGGCGGGAGCAAGATGAGAACACCCGTCGCACATCGCCCGTCGCACATCGCACCCCCAGCCCCCATCACATGACAACTAAAACTGAAGCACCCGAACCCGAAATTCTTGATACCGAAACAGCGGACGCGCCTTTTCAGACGGGGCAAATCCTTACCCTTGTGGGCGGCCATTTTGTCCATGATACCTATAGCGCGTTTCTCGCGCCGTTGCTTCCCTTGCTTCAGTTGCGGCTGGGGCTAAACTACGGGCAGTTGGGGAGCTTGGCTTTGTTTATCCAGTTGCCCAGCCTAGCTACCCCTTTTATTGGCTACTTGGCGGATAGAATCAGCTTGCGCTATTTTGTGATTTTGGCTCCGGCTGTGACTGCCACCCTGATGAGCTTGGTTGGTTTTGCGCCGAGCTACGCCGTGGTGGCTTTGCTCCTGCTGGCTACGGGCGTCAGCATCGCCGCTTTTCACGCGCCGGGGCCAGCTATGATTAGCCACCTGTCTGGGCGGCGCATGGGCACGGGCATGAGTCTCTATATGGCGGGGGGGGAACTGGGGCGTACGGTGGGGCCACTGGTGGTGGCGTGGGGCTTGGCTTATCTCACGGCGGATAATTTTTGGCAGTTGATGTTTGTGGGGTGGGCGGTCACGGCCGTGTTGTTTTGGCGTTTGCGTGATGTCGCCGCCCGACCCGCCGGCACGCCGCCTGCCCAGCTTGCCAGCTTTTGGCCCGCCGCCCGCGGCTTCTTCCCCCTGCTCACTTGGATCATCATCGCCCGCATGTTTATGACCGCCGCCCTAACTACCTTCCTCGTCGTTTTTATGGCGGACGTGCTACAGGTAAATTATTGGCTGGCCGCGCTCTCGCTCACTATTTTGGAAGGGGCCGGCGTGGCGGGCGCACTCGTTAGCGGCACGCTGAGCGACCATTTTGGCCGACGGCGCGTGTTGTTTTGGCTCTTTGCGCTCGCGCCGCTTATCATGCTGGCTTTTTTGTTTAGCCCCACATGGCTGGCCTTGCCCCTGTTGCTCGCGCTCGGCTTTACGGCCATTGCGCCCACACCCGTTTTGCTCGCGGCCGTGCAGGATGAATTTACTGAACATCGCTCGACGGCCAACGGCGTTTTTATCGCGCTCAACTTTTCCATTCGCGCCTTGGCCGCTTGGCTCATGGGTCTCACGGCCGATTTGGTTGGGTTGAACATGGCGTTTGTATTCAGTGCCGTGCTGGCGCTTACCAGCCTACCCGCTCTCGCTCGTCTGCCCTTGCGCTCCCTACGTGCCAGCTAAGGAACGAGATTTTAACAACTTGGACAGTTCTGCTCGTAGTAACGGCTTTAGCCATTTTTCTCGAGAAAAAAGCGACTAAAATGTAATGGTCACGAATTGCTCAGACAAAAAATCGTAGCTCGACACGCCTCGCCGCCTCGGCTATTCTACAAGGGTGTTTTTTTGG
>JBGTIZ010000438.1:0-30793 GCA_041745395.1 Promineifilaceae bacterium (SeqCode)
CCTCATGACAACAAATCTAACCACCCTAAGCAATGTCTGCCAAAACACGGCCGTGGCCGCTGGTCAATTTTTACACAAACAATGGTCACAGCCCCGCACCATCACCGCCAAAGGGTTCCGCGATGTCGTCACCGATGCGGACATAGCCGCCCAAAAGCTCATCACCGAGCGCATTTTAGCCGCCTTCCCCAACCACGGCTTTGTGCCCGAAGAGGCGGACAGCACCCTGCCGACCACCGGCCCCGTGCGCTGGCTGATAGACCCGCTCGACGGCACGAGTAACTATAGCCGCCAGCTCGGGAGCTACTGCGTCTCGATTGCCGCCCTGCAAGGGGAGCGCATTGTCACCAGCGCGATTTATGACCCGCAACGAGCCGAACTATTCACGGCCGTGGTCGGGCAAGGCGCGATGTGCAACGGACGACCAATTGCCGTTTCGCCAACCAACCAGCTAGCAGAGGTGTTTTTGGGCTTGGATTGGGCACACGGCCGTGCAGAACGCCGCCACACGCTCGACCTCGTACAAAATTTAGGCGAGGAAGTGCGCACCATCCGCGCCTTGGGCACGGCCGCCCTCGCCCTCGCCTGGGTAGCCGCAGGGCGACTCGACGCCTATCTCAATGTCAGCCTGAAACCGTGGGACATGGCCGCTGGGCAACTGCTCATTCAAGAGGCGGGCGGCCGACTTACTGACGACAAAGCACGGCCGTGGCACATCGACGCCAGCTTCTGCCTCGCCAGTAACGGTCACGTGCATGAGGCTTTAAGCCGTAAGCTGTGAGCTATAAGCTGTAAGAGGAGCCGTTTCCTGAAAAACAGGTGAGACGCACCAAGCGTAAGATACTCGAGAAAATTGGGCGATTTGGGATGAGGGACGCCGCGTCCGTCAGTCGTTTTGCAGTATACTCGCCACGCTCGTCAAACAAGAGACACAAAAAATCGACTGAAAAAAGGAGCATCTTTTGACTAGGTTCGCAAAAAAAAAGGGGTGGCTATTTATTTTGGCTGTGGGGCTAGTTCTGGCTGGAGTGCTGGGTCTCAATACGCGCCCCCACACGGCCGTGGCTCAAGGTCGCACCAATCTGGTGCTGGCTCATTATTACGCTTGGTTCAGCCCCGGCTCCTTCGGCCCCGGCAAAACTCCCTTCAACCCACCTGCCGCCTATAGCTCCAGCGACGGCGGCACGATTCAACGCCACGTCAGCGAAGCGCAAAGCGTGGGCATCGACGGCTTTGTACAGGCGTGGTACGGGCCAGACGCCAGCCAGCAAACCGAACCCAACTTCCGCACCTTGCTCGACATAGCCAGCGGGAGCGGCTTCAAAGCGGCGGTCAACTTCGAGCCGATTAGCGCGTTCATGCCCAACAACGAAGCCCGCGCCGCCGCCCTGCAAACCCTGCTCGCCACCCACGCCAATCACCCCGCCTACCTGCGCGTAGACGGCAAGCCCGTTATCTTTTTCTGGGCCAATTGGGCCCTCAGCATAGGGGATTGGGAATATATCCGTTCGATTGCTGACCCCGGTCGCAATTCGATTTGGATTGCTGAAGGGGGCAACACCCAATATTTAGGCGTTTTTGACGGCCTCTACCTGTATAACATCGCCTGGTCGCCCAACCCCGGCGGCATTAACGCCCGCTGGGCAGGCGAGACTCGCGCCGCGTCGCAGACTTATGGCGCGTATAAATATTGGGCGGCGACGGCCATGCCCGGCTTCAATGATTCGTTGCTCGGCCGTGGGGACAACACCATTGTGCGTGACCGAGGAGGCGGCAGTTATTTGCAAAACAGCTTCAGCGGCGCGGCCGCCTCTGGCCCCGACCTGCTGGTCATCACCAGCTATAACGAATGGCCAGAGGGGAGCAACATCGAAGCCAGCGTCGAGTTTGGCTCGTTTTATCTTGATTTGACCCGTGATTTGATTGCCACTTATAAAGCGGGCGGGATTCCAGCGGCGGCCGCTCTGCCCCCCGCCGTCGCCCCTGAAACGCCCTCGGAAAACAATCAAACCGCACTGGCCGAAACAACCAATAACGCGCCCGCTCAACCCGTTCAGCAAAGCGAGCCTCAGCCAACCTTTACCCCAGTAGCCACGGCGACCCCTATCGCTACTTCGACCCCGTTGCCAGATGGGCGCATCGTTTATATTGTGCAACCGGGCGACACGCTGATTAGCATCGCCGTGCGGTTTGGGGTAACGCTCGATACGCTGTATGAGCTGAATAATTTGGAGCCAACTTCGCTGATAAACATTGGGCAGGAAATCACGCTGGCGCGGGATGCAGACATTGTAGCGGCCACGCAGGAGGCAATTGAGGCGGAAACGCCCGAGGCTACGGCAACCACGGCCGTGTTAGCCGCCTTCCCCAACACCGTCGTGCGCGAAGAAGATGGCGCCATTCTCTACGAGGTACAAGAAGGTAACACCTCACTCGAGATTGCTCTGCTTTATGACCTCACGCTAGCTGAGTTTTATGAGCTAAATGGCTTGACTGAGACGAGTTTTCTGAACATTGGGCAAGTGGTGGTCGTCGGGTTTATCCCCACGCCCGAGGTGCGGGGCGGCTCGGCTGATTTGCCACAAAACGCGCCCACAGAAACGCCGCGCCCCTCGCCGACGAACACGGCCGTGCCCACCACCGAACCAACCGCCACCCCGACCCCTTCCCCCACCAGCGAAGCGACGCCCACGCCCGCATCTGTCACCCCCACCCCCGTCCCCATCGTCACCAGCGGCGCAGAGACGGGTAACGGCCAATTCACCAACCTGCTTCTACTCGGCTTGGGCGTGGTGGTTCTCCTGCTGGCGGGAGCAGGGGTTTTTCTCCTTTATCTAGGACGCAAACAATAGTCAATGACTAATTTTCAATGGTCAATGGTCAATTGACGTCGCACTCCGCCCGTCGCACCTCGTACTCATTTGACGGGCATTAGTCCGGCGTCGAGGGCCTCTTTTAGGGTGCGACACTCGATTAGTTGCACGCCAGCGGGGGCTTTGAACTCCTTTTTGCCCACGCGCAGGGGCACGACGCACCTTTTGAAACCCAGTTTGGCCGCTTCGCGCAGGCGCAATTCAAGCTGGCTCACGGCGCGAAGCTCGCCACTCAGGCCAATCTCGCCCACGAAAGCCATATCGGCGTAAACCGTGGCGTCGGTGGCACTGCTGGCAATGGCTACGGCCACGGCTAAATCGGCGGCCGGCTCGTCTATTTGCAAGCCGCCAATCACGTTGACAAAAATGTCTTTGTCGTGCAGACGCTGGCGCACGCGTTTGGTTAACACGGCCGTGAGCAACAGCAAGCGATTGTAATCAATGCCGTTGGCCGTGCGGCGCGGGTTGGCAAATGGGGAAGAGCTAGTCAAAGCCTGAATCTCGACCAGCAACGGCCGTGTGCCCTCCATCGTGACCGCAATCGCCGAGCCAGGAGCATTGACCTGCCGCTCGGCCAAAAAGATTTCGGACGGGTTCAGCACCTCGACCATGCCCTTCTCTCGCATTTCAAACACGCCCACCTCTGCCGTGGCTCCAAAGCGATTCTTAATACTGCGCAACAGCCGATAGCGATGAAACGGGTCGCCCTGCAACTGCAACACCGTATCCACGATATGCTCCAGCACCCGTGGCCCCGCAATAGACCCCTCTTTGGTCACATGCCCCACTAAAAAGACAGGAATCCCGCTCCCCTTCGCCATTTCTTGCAAACGGGACGCGCATTCACGCACTTGGCTCACGCTCCCCGCCGCTGATTTTAGCTCCTCGGTAAAGGTGGTCTGGATGCTGTCCACGATGACCATTAGCGGCTTGGTCTGCTCCAGATGGGCTAGCATCGCTTCCAAATTGGTTTCGGAGACGAGCAACAGCGTATCTGACTGTAAATCCATGCGGTCTGCCCGCATCTTGATTTGATGCACGCTCTCTTCGCCCGAAATATAAAGCACGGTTCCGTGCAAATTAGCCATGATAACCGCCACCTGGAGCAGAAGCGTGGATTTGCCAATGCCAGGGTCGCCCCCCAGTAGGACAAGCGAGCCAGGCACGATGCCGCCGCCCAGTACGCGGGCAAACTCACTCATGGGCACGGCCGTGCGTTGGGTCCCATCGGCCGTGATTTCACTCAGCTTCTGGGGTCGTCGCGCCACGCCGTCCCCCTTATGACGGGTCAGCGCGGGTTTGCTCTCCAACAGCTCCTCCACCATCGTGCCAAATTCACCACACTGCGGACAACGCCCCATAAAAGCAGGCGTCGCCCGCCCACAACTCTGACAGACATACCGTGTTTTTGTTTTAGCCATTTTTGCCTCTATTGGTCGGAATTTTTGCTTACTTTCCGCACTCTATTTTTCAGGTTCTTCAGAAATTTGTGGCCTCAGTTAGCACTTCTCTTGGCTGGACAGGTCACGTCCAGAAAAAACCACATGATACATGACACGTGAAACAGGATACCGTTCAAAAAACCACGAAATCCAAAAGACCCTTTTTCATTACATCTTACTCATAGCAACTTGCTCATTGTTCCTTAAATATTGTTGATGATTCACGTCGTTTGCTATACCCTTCAAAAATGATTGATTGGCACTCGCTATTCTTCAACAGCTTCTGGATTATAGGCTTAGCTGTCATCGTTGCCACCCTTAGCTATAGTTACTGGGTGGCACAGGCTTCTGGGGAGCGGTGGCGCGACCAATTTAACAAGAAAACGTTTCTCATGCTGGCTTGGACAACCGTGGTTTTTATCACAATTGGACTCGCGGGCACGGCCGTGGCTTGGTGGGAAACAGCCCTCTGGCTTGTTTTCCTCGTATATGCCATGTTTACCCTATGGCAAACATGGCGCACTCCCAGCAACCTCCCTAAAGACGAATTAACTCATAGCTGAAAGCTTGCCTAAATGCTCAACAGCTACTTTGCTCATTGTTCATTACTGAGCCTACTGAAAAAAGCCCCTTTTCGCGGAAATCCACCTCTGGTAGATTTGGCGAAAACACCCCTTTTTTCAGGGCACTCATTACTCATTGTTCATTGATACCTAAGGTTTAATCACATGGAAATTCGGAAATATGTTGCCCTCTTGTGGCAATGGGCTTGGCTCATTATTCTAGGCGTCATCATCGCCGCTGGCGTGGCCTACATCGTCAGCATCAACACCACCCCCGTCTATCAAGCATCCGCCAGTTTGCTAATTGACCAAGCCCCTGGGGCAAGCGGCAACACTTATGCCGACGTACTCACGATTGAGAAAATCTCGCAAACCTATGTGGAGCTTCTCACCGTTAGCGATGTGCTTAACGAAGTGATTACCGAACTAAACTTGCCCATCGAAGCCAGTCGCTTGCGCTCACAGATAAGTGCTTCGGCGCCAGTCAACACGCAAATATTGCGCATCACGGTGCAAGACACCAATCCCGACCGTGCCGCCGCTATAGCTAACAGCACGGCCGCGTCATTTATCCGCTACAACGAGCGCACCCAAGCCGCCCGCTACAATGAGCCAGCCACAAACCTGCAACTGGAGCTAACCACGGCTGGGAACCAGATAGAAGCCCTCGAAACACAAATCAACACCTTAGCCCTTAACGAAGACCTCAGCTCCGCCCAGCAAGCCGAGCTATCACGGCTAGAAACCCAGCTAAGAGAACAGCAGAGTCTCTATAACAGTGTCTTTAATGACCTGCAAGCTCTGCGCATCAAATCAGCTACGGAAAGCAACAACGTTCTAGTCGTCGAATCAGCCACGCCAAATCCAGCTCCCATTCGGCCGCGTCCGCTGAATAATACTTTGCTCGCGGCCGTGGTGGGGGGCATGTTGGCTCTCGGCATTATTTTCCTTATTGATTATCTGGACGACACCGTTAAAACGCCTGACGAAGTAACCATGGACACGGGACTTTCGGCCATTGGCGTCGTCTCTTTCATCAAGGGCGAAGACCTACACGATAGGCTCATCACGCACAGCACCCCACGCGCCCCTGTCTCAGAAGCGTACCGCGTCCTGCGCACCAATCTGGAATTCTCGTCAATTGACGACAAATTGCGCAGTATCTTGATCACGAGTGCCTCCCCCGGCGAAGGAAAATCAACCACGGCCGCGAACCTCGGCACGGTCATCGCTCAAGCTGGCAACCGCGTCATCCTCGTTGATGCCGACCTGCGCCGTCCCTCACAGCACAAAGTTCTGCAAGTGCCCAACAATCAGGGGCTAACCACCGCTTTGCTAGACAGCGACACGCCTATCTCTTACCACATTCAGCAGACCAAAGTCCCGGGTCTACGCATCATGACCAGCGGCCCGTTACCACCAAATCCATCTGAACTACTCCGTTCGCAACGAATGCAACAGGTTTTAGAAGAACTAAATAACGAAGCTGATTTTGTTATTGTGGACACCCCCCCGACCCTGACCGTGGCCGACGCATCTATTCTGGCTCCCCGCGTCAACGGGGCGGTGCTGGTTTTAAAAATTGCCTCCACGCGGCGTGACGCGCTCATTCAAGCGCAAGAGAGTTTACACAAAACAGGGGCAAATGTGCTAGGCGTGGTGATGAATCAGGCGACACCCGGCCGTGGTGGGTATTACAATTATTATTATTATCGCTATTACAACTATGAGTATGGCGATAAAAAACCGACCAAACAGCGCAACCCGCTAGCTCGCTGGTTTGCCAGTGCCAGCAACAAATAACGATCATATGAGTCAGGCAGACCCGATGGTGGTTTCAAATCAGCGCAATAACCAACGTTCGCAGGCGCTGTTGGTTTTTATTGGCATCTTATGGCTTCTCTTGGGCGCGTATATTTTGTATGCACAATTTTCCCGCCCAGCCACGATTGAAATAGAGTGGCAGACAGAGACGGAGTTTGACACGGCCGGGTTCAATATTTACCGCAGTGCCTCACCAGAGGGTGAATTTGTGCAGATCAATGCGCAACTCATCCCCAGCCAAGCTGACCCATCCTCTGGGGCTTCCTATCGCTACGTGGATGACAAGGTCGAAGCGGGGCAGACTTATTTCTACAAACTAGAAGACGTCGAGTATAACAACACTCGTCAACAACATGAAAGCATCGCGGGGCAAGCCCCCAACGTAGAAATTTGGGCCTTGATTTTGGCCGCTATTAGCCTGGTGCTAGGGCTGGCCTTAATTGCGATGGGCATCAAAGGAGCAAAAAATTGAGCGCAATGATCACTGACGGCAAACCAAGCCGTCCCCAAGAACTTATTTGGCATGAAACAGAGGACGGTACGGTAATTGTCTCTCCCACGGCCGGGAAAGTGCGCGTACTCAACAATGTCGGCACAACCATCTGGGAGCTAATGGATGGTCAGCATACCGTGGCGGACATTGAACAAGTATTGATTACCACTTATGCCAAAGTACCCGCCACGCAGATAAATGAAGATCTGTCTACCTTCCTGTATGACCTCGACCGGCGTGGTCTGGTAAAGTGGCGTTAAGCACATCAGCTCTTTATCAACGAGGTTTGTACAACCATAGAAACGTCACTTGACCCATGGCCGTTGATACCCATAACCTCACCACATTTTCCGCCCATCATTCTTAAACAGGGTGCCACAGCTAAGCAACTGGTGTCTCTGTTGGAAGTCCATATTACCGAGAGGATGCCTGATGTTTCGCAAACCATTATCTTTCTTTTTGCCTGTTTTTATCTTTCCCCTCTTTTTGCTGGGTAGCCTAATTTTTTTGGCGGTGGTTCCCCCCACGGCCGTGTCCCAAAGCAACGTCACCGGCCTAACCAACCTCGACAGCACCCCCCTCAGCCTCAGTTTTACTCTCAACAGCACTGACCTGACGCTGGACGAAGATGGCTACCCCACGGCCGTGGGTCTGGCAAACAGCATCACCCAGCTCGGTGCGCCCGCCCTGCCCTATTTCCACACGGCCGTGGCCGTCCCCAGCGGCCATGAACTGCGCCTCACCGTCACCGAAAGTGATCCTAGGGTGCAAACGGTCGGCTATATCCCCCCGGTGGGGCAAGCCGTCCTGCCGTATGAGTTGCTGGGCATGGAGATGACCGAGCAGGAAGCGGCCGACTTGCAAACCAGCGGCATGATTCTGGAGGAAGACCCGCGTATTTATGGGCAGGATGCGCTTTATCCAGCGGAGGTGGTTGAGTACACGGCCGTGCAAAACTACCGAGGCGCGGGTATCGCCAATGTGCGCCTTTACCCCGTGCGCTACAACCCCACCACGGGCGAACTGCGCCACATTCCCCAACTTCACGTCACCATCGAATTTGTCCCCGTAGCATCTGTTAACACCATTACCACGGCCGTGGCCCCACTGCCCAGCCTCGACGGCCTCGTGCTAAACCCCGCCCAAGCCGCCCCTTACCAAGCCCCTACCGCCAGCCGCACCAACGCCCAAAGCCTTGTCACCCTGCCCGTCGGGCAAACGGTGCTAAAAATTCAGGTGGATGAAGACGGCCTCTACGAAATCAGCCCCGCTGATTTAGTTAACGCTGGTTTTGCTAACCCGCTCACGCGCGACACCATCCAGTTCATGCACAACGGGCAGAGCGTCGCCTATCAATTTATAGACAGCAACGGCAACAATCTCTTTGATGGCAACGACCGCCTCCGTTTTTACGGACAGGCATGGCAAGGCTCTCGCGCCCAAAAATTCTTCATCACCGACAACATCTACTGGCTGTGGGATGGCGGCACGCCCAGCCTGATAGGCAGTGCGCCCAGCACGACCCCCGCCCCGGTTATCACCCAAACCTACACCAGCGAAACCTTTGAGGAAGATGTCATTTTTGACTTTACCCGTATGGGCAATTTTCAATGGAACCTCTCGCCTAACGAACCAGATGCGTGGTACTGGCTAGCCATTGCCACTGGCCCCGGCGATAGTGCCGCCAGAAATGTCCCCACGACCGTCACCCTCACCCATCCTGTCAACACAGCCTCCTCCCCCGCCACCATTGTGGCTGAATATCAGAGCATTACTCGCTACAACGCGACCAATCCTCTGACCCACACGATTGGCTTTGAATTTAATGGGCAGGCGTTCGCTGATGCGGCCTTTATGGCTAAACGCTTTAATGGTAATGGGGTTTATAGCCC
Source organism: Promineifilaceae bacterium (SeqCode) (assembly GCA_041745395.1). Classification (GTDB taxonomy): domain Bacteria; phylum Chloroflexota; class Anaerolineae; order Promineifilales; family Promineifilaceae; genus Hadersleviella. The sequence continues at coordinate 9,088 of JBGTIZ010000438.1, forward strand.
CACCCACAGCTTGCTCCAGCATGGCACTAACAATGTCCTGTTCCGCAAATATGCGGATAATACAGGCCTGCCCAGCCGCGTCATTCTCAACCGCATCACCGTTGATTATTGGCAACATCTAATTGCCATCAATCAGGAAAAGCATTTTGCGGCCAGCGTAGATGGGAACAGCACCTTCCAAGTGCAGGGGTTTACTGTACCCGCCAATCAGGCTTTGGTCTGGGATGTGACCAACCCTTACCAGCCGCGCCGCATTACGGGGGCACAGGTGAACAGCAATGTGCTGAGCTTTGGGCAAAACCACACGGCCGTGAGCCGTTATCTCGCCACCACCCTCGGAAATATTCGCCCCGTTAAAGCCATTAGCACTTACAGCGTGACCGATGCCGAGCCAGCTACGGGCTATGCCGACTGGGTGGCTATCACTACCCCCAGCTACCTGACCGACACAGCGCGACTGGCCGCCCATCGCGCCAGCTACAGCGGCTTAGAAACCCATGTCGTCCTGCTGGAAGATTTGTTTAATCAATATGCGTATGGTTTCCAACTGCCCCACGCAACGCAAACATACATGCGCCACGCGCAACAAGATTGGAGTATTCCCCCGCAATATTTGCTCTTAGTGGGCGATGCCGATGTGAATCCGCGCCTGCTGGAATGTGGTCACTGTCTCATCGCGCCCAGCGGTAATTACAACTTTAGCAAACGCAACCCCGAACAGATGCCGCCGTTTTACAGTTTTGGCGACAACTATCAGGGGCTGATTCCCACCGACCACCCCTACGCCATGCTGACGGACGACAATTTGTACCCCACATTGGCCGTGGGGCGGCTCTCGGTCGAGACGCCTGACATGGCGGATTACCCTGCCATGGGCAACCACATTGTCAACGTCGTGGATAAGATTATCCAGTACGAACAAAACCTGCTGGACAAGCATGAATGGCAACGGCAGATGCTCTTCCTATATGACGACACCGACTCAGGCGGCAATTTTAAGGCGAGCCAAATCCAAACCATTCAAGATGTCCCCCTGTCGTTTAATCCTGTGCTGACTGGTTTTACAGGCCCGCCTGCAAGTACCGCTGACCCTATTGCCGCTGTGGTCAGGGCTACGATGGCCTCTGAAACAGCTAACGGCACGACACTGGTCAACTGGCGCGGCCACGGCTCGGTCAATAATTGGGGGGTGCATATGTTGACTGCGGCCGACATTGTGGCGCCAGGCGTTGGCCCTTATCAAAACTTAGGCCTGCCTGTAGTCAATATCAGCATGGATTGTTTAGATGGGTACTTTGCCCTGCCCGGCTTTAACGCGATTAGTGAACAGTTGTTACGCATGCCCGATGGGTATGGCGTGGCCGCCCATTGGTCATCCACGGGCTTAGGGCTTCTCTCTGACCACTCTGTCTTGGCCGCTGGCTTTTATCAGGGTCTGTTTGAGCAAAACCACAACACGATTGGGGACGCGATTAACTACTCTAAAGCGCGTTATATCAGCCTCGGACGTGACCCTATCGAGATTTACAGCTTCTTGCTCCAAGGCGACCCCGCCATGCAGTTGTTCCGGCCAGAGTTGAGCCTAGATTTAACGGCTAGCCCGACTAATTTAGGGGTCAATCAAAACACCACGGCCGTGGTCACGCTCGAAAACGACTGGATTTACCCTTATCGGCCCACCATCACGACCGTGGTTCCCGATGGCCTCGACTTCATCACCTACACCAGCAACGTGCCCCTCACCCTGACCCAAGAAGTGCTAGGTGGCGACTTACATCTCACCCTTGAGCTACACGAAACCGTTCAAGAAGGTGAGAGCGCCATCCTTGAGCTAACCTTGCTAACGACTGCCTTGGGCAGTTACGAAGTGACTGCCCAAAGCAGTGGCGAAGAAATTAACCTGACGCCGGGCCAGTTGGCGCAGGCCGTGACGATTCAGGTTGAGCCGTTAGAAGCTGATTTCAGCAGTAGCAGTCCCGACACCGTGGGGCAACCGACCCAGTTCACGAATCTCTCGACGGGTGCGGTCAGCTATGAGTGGGATTTTGGGGATGGGTTGGGCAGTAGCACGGCCGTGAACCCCACCTACACCTACAACGCCACGGGGATATACGACGTGACCCTGATTGCCAGCGATGGCGTCATTACCGCCAGCGTCACCTATCCCGTGGAAATCGTGCCCGTGGGCGTGCTGACGCCCAGCGCGGCCTTTAGCCACACCGCCCCCAACACCATCGGCGAGGTGACGCAGTTCACCAATTTAACTGAGGATGGGGTGAACTACGAATGGGACTTTGGAGATGGAACGGCGCTAAACACGGCCGTGTCCCCCACCCACATCTACACCACCGCCGGTGTCTACCAAGTCACCCTGACCGCCTACAACGGCGACCTAACCGATATTGCCACCCATCCCGTCACCATCACCGCCCCCATCGCCGCCTTTAGCAGTAACAGCCCGCAAGGCGTGGGCCAGCCCACCGAGTTTACCAACCTTTCCACCGACGCCACCAGCTACGCGTGGGACTTTGGTGATGAATCAGCCATCGTGACCGCGACCAACCCCGTCCATATCTATAACGCGGTGGGCGTGTATACCGTCACCCTGACCGCCTACGCGGCCGAGGTGAGCGACACGGCCGTGCAAACCGTCACCATTCTCAACGCCCCCATCCCCGCCTTTATCATGACCAATCCCACCACCGTCGGGGCACCCACCTACTTCACCAATCAATCCGTCAATGCCGCCAGCTACCTCTGGGATTTTGGCGACAATTCTACCCCCAGCACGGCCGAGCATCCCGTCCACATCTACAACACGGCCGGCACCTACACCGTCACCCTCCTAGCCATGTTAGACATCTTCACGGCTACCGTCAGCCAGCAGCTTGTCGTTTCTGAGGTAGGCCAAGTCCAACCCACGGCTGATTTCAGCAGTAATTCGCCCCACGGACTGGGCACGCCTACGCAGTTCACCAATCGTTCGGTCAACGCCCTCAGCTATACGTGGAACTTTGGCGATGGCTCGCCCACCAGCACGGCCGTGAACCCTACCCACACCTACGGCCAAATGGGCACCTATCTCGTCACGCTCGTCGCCAGCAACGGCTCCCTTGAGCATGTCGTCAACCATCAAATCATCATCACGACGGGTTCATTTGACCATAACGTTTATCTACCCGTCATCAACAAGCGGTAGCCGCCCCACACCAGCCGAGAATATCATGCACTTAAGCAAGCAATCCTCTTCGACAAAAAAATGGCTTTTGGTTTTAGCCACCTTCTGCTTTCTTGGCCTCTGGAGCTGGGGCACGGAGCAAACCCCACGCAGTGAAGCGGCCGTGGAACTAATTTCGTTCACAGCCACGGCCAACACCAATAACAGTGCGGTTCGGCTCCGTTGGGAAACGGCCGTGGAAATAGACACGGCAGGCTATCGGCTCAAGCGCACCAACAGCAGTAACGAATTCATCACGGTCACCTATTTTGGGGAACAAACCAGCCTCATCCCAGGTGACGCAACTGGTTTAGGCGCGATTTATGAGGCGCAAGACACGGCCGTGTCCGCAGGCAACACCTATATTTACACTCTAGTTGAAATAGATAACTCTGGTGGACAAGACGAGATTGCCACGGCCGTGGTCAACCTCGGCAATGGGCAACCGACCAATACCCCCACACCCACCGCCACCGCTACAGGCGGCCTCACGCTTCCCCCCACCAGTACGCCCACCGTAGCAGTGCAGGCCAGCCCCACTAGTACGGCCACCCCCGCCACCCAGCTTAACCCCACGGCCACCAGCACCCCCGAGCCTACAAACAACAACAATAACGGCTCAAACAATAATAATAACGACACCACCAGTGGCTCAACTAGTGCAACGAACAACCCATCCTCTGGCAACACCAACGGCAATAATGCCCCCAGCACAACCAACAATAATAATGCCTCAAGCGGTGGCGCATCCGTAGCTGAAGCCAGCGAAGCACAGCCAGCGCAGGCGCAACAACAGACCGGCGAGACGCTACAAGAGGAAACACCAGAGGAAGAGCGGGAAGAGGGAGCAACAGACCCCCTTAACGAGACGGGTGATTCAAGCGAAATCAATGACGAAAGCATAGATGGAAGTGACGACACGGCCGTGTCCACACCCTACCCCGCCACCACCAACGAGAGTGAAACCGAAGCCCTTGACCCCGCTGGCTACCAAGGCACTGAACCCAGCAACGAGCTAGAAACCAGCACCTCACCCAGCCAGATTGGCCAGAACAACAGCGATAATACCAGCCCTGAAAACAACGAAAATCAGGCCAGCGGCAATAACAACCTCATCTTATGGGGCGCATTCCTAGCCGCCATGTCCGTTTTCATCGCTGGTATCATTGGCTCCCTTTTGCTCTTCATGCGCCGCCGCTAACGCAAACTGTGTTAGAAATCGAGGCCAGAAGTGAAAAGTGAGAAGCCATCTTCCCACTTTTCACTTCTTACTTTTTACAACACACACGCCCACAATGTGACAAACCCACTCTATGACAAACAACAACCGACTCACCTTTATTTTGTGCTTACTCACGGCCGTGTTTCTCACCGCCTGCGGCCAAAGTCAAACCAACAGCACCACCCTCAGCCCCGCTGAAATCAGCGGCCCCGTCACCGACTCCGCCGTCAAAATTTTGGTCACCGACTCCGCCCCTTACCGTGTCAGCCTAGCTGACCTGCGAAGCGCGGGGCTACTTATTGACCTCGACAGCTTCACCGCTGATAATCTCGCCCTCACCACGGCCGAGCAAGAAATCCCCTATCTGCTCGAAGACGACCACCTCCTCTTTTACGGCCAAGCCCCCGACGACATCTACCTCGAGGCGCGACCCTATATTTTGCATACTGGCCGGCCAGGGCAAATCATCCCCCCCAGCCCAACAGACAGCCCCGCCTCAGAAATAGCCCTGACCAGCGTGCAACAGCCGCTTTGGCTTGAAGAAAACAAAATTTATACCAGCAACGCCCGCACCGACACCGAAACAGATACTTGGTTCTGGCACGTCATCCACGTGGAGCAAAAATTTGAAATTTCCCTAGAGCTAGAAAACGTAGGGGACGGCAGTGGCCTCATGCAGATCAAACTGTGGGGGCAATCCCATGACCGCTCTGTCGAAAACGACCACGACCTCGATTTGGTCATCAACGGCCAAACCATCGAAACGATTCGCTGGGATGGACAAGTCCACCACACGGCCGTGATGACCCTCCCCACCGGCACCTTGCAAACTGGGGAAAACAGCATTTTGCTAGACAACAGCGTGCCCGGCGCCACCTTTATAGACATCATGCAACTCGACTGGCTTGAATTGCGCTATGATGCCACCCCCACGGCCGTGGCTGACCTGCTCCCCTTCACCAGTAACGACGAGGGCACGGTCACTTTCGCCAACTTCACGGCCGTGCCCCTTGTTCTCGACATCAGCAACCCCCACAGCCCCATCCTGCTCTCCATCAGAAGCCAAACCGTGGCTGTACCCGCCCACACCAACCTGCTCGCCATCGGTCCCAGCGGCTGGCAACACCCCGCCCTCATCCAGCCCCTGCGCACGAGCACCCTGCGCGACGCCACCAATCAGGCCGATTTGCTCATCATCGCCGATGATGCCCTTTTGCCCCCACTCGACCCGCTTGTGACCGCCCGCGAAGCGCAAGGGCTAACCGTGCGCACCGTCTCCCTCGGCGAAATTTACGACGAATTTGGCTACGGCCAAACCAGCCCCGCCAGCATCACCAATTTCCTGCGCCACACCCAAGAAGAATGGGCAGAACCCGCGCCGCGCTATCTCCTGCTCGTAGGAGATGGCACGTATGATTATCGCAACTATCTGGGCACACGGCCGCGTTACCATCTGCCCTCCCCTCTCGTTGAAGTGACCCATAGCGGTGAAACCGTCAGCGACGCCCGCATGGCCGACACCGACGGCGACTTTTATCCCAATCTGGCCGTTGGCCGCTGGACCGCCGATAGCCCTAACATGGTCGCCCAACTGGTCGAGCGCACCCTTGCCTATGAACAAACCCCCGCCGATGGCCGCACCCTGTTCACTGCCGACGGCACAAGTGCAGAATTTACCAACCTTTCTGATTACCTCATCGAAAACGGCGGTATCGACCTTGACCAAACCAATAAATTATATGGCGCCACCTTTGAAGAAGTAGCCACGCAGTGGAATGAAGGGGCGTGGCTGGTCAGCTATGTCGGGCACGGCAGTTTAGACCTATGGGGCAAAGATAAGCTATTTGATAGCGCGGCGATTAGCCTGCTGGACAGTCGAGTGAGCAACACGGCCGTGCCTATCGTCCTGCAATTCACCTGCCTAACGGGCTTCTTTGCCCATCCCACCCAATCCTCCATCTCTGAAAAACTTTTACAAGACGAAAACGGCCCCGTCCTGCTCGTCGCCGCCACCAGCCTGACCCTCTCTTCCCAACAGCAACCGTTCGCCCGCGACCTGCTCCAAAATCTGCAAAACCCTGAATACGAACGCATCGGCGATGCCCTGCAAGCGGCCAAACTCAACCTCAATCTCGACCAAAACTTTGGCCTACGCGAAATCAGCGACACCTTTGGCCTGCTGGGCGACCCCAGTGCCCTGATTGTAAGACCGGAAACAATGAGTAATGAATAATGAGTAATGAACAAAGGGGAGACTCACCGCCTATGGCTGACAGCTTACGGCTTACAGCTTACCGCTCAAAACTAAAAACTTACGCCTCCTATCTGCTTGGCTTTTTGCTGGCTGGTGGCGGGCTGTGGTTTGCTACGCGAGGTCTCGAGGCCACGGCCGTGTTGACCGCCCTCCAGCAAGCCCAACTTGGCCCCATTCTCCTCGCCACGGCCGTGATAACCCTCACCCTCGTGGCTAAAGCGTGGCGCTGGCACATGCTCTTTCACCCTCGCCACACCGCGCCCCCTTTTCCCCAAGTCGCCCGCACCCTCTTCACCGCCCAATTCCTTAACCAAGCCCTGCCCGTCGCCCGCCTCGGCGACATTTCCCGCCTCTTTCTGCTCGACCTGAACCAAAATTTAAGCAAATCACAAATTCTGGGCACAATCGTCCTCGAGAAAACGCTCGACCTCATTACCCTCTCCCTTACCCTTCTGCTCATCCTGCCTTTTCTCGCCCTGCCCGACACCATCAACCAGCCCAGCCTCCTGCTCGGCCTGACCCTCGTCGCCAGCTTCATCCTTTATCTGCTGGCCTACCAAACCCCGCTCGTGATTCGCGTGGTGCATCAAGTCAGCCGTCTTTTACCCACCCCCCTACAGGCCAAATTGCTCAACGTCGTGGCGGCAGGACTGGAGGGTTTAGCTACCTTGCGCCACCCTGCCACGGCCGTGTCTTTACTCCTGCTCTCGGCCGTGATTGGTCTGCTCAGTATTCTGACCCCCTTCATCCTCTTCGCCGCCCTTGGCCTGCAAGATATGGGAGCCAACATTTTCCACGCCGCCCTGCTCAATATCGTTCTTGCCGTTGGCTCCCTGCCCGTCTCCGTACCCGGCCACGTCGGCATCTTTGAAGCCCTTGTTGTCTTCACTCTCACCCCCTTTACCACCGCCGACCCCGCCGTTATCTTCAGCTACGCTCTCATTTTTCATCTGGTCGCCATCATCCCCATCATCATCATCGGTGGCCTAGCCACCGCCCGCAGTGGCTTGCGTCTACCCGCCCTGTGGCACAAACCCGCTCTATGAACCAGCCCCATACCTGCTCTGTCATCATTCCCGCCTATAATGCGGCGAAAACTTTGTCCGCCTGTCTAGCGGCCATTCAAAACCAAACCCCCTTTCTTTCCTGTTCACTACGCGAAATTATTGTCGTAGATAATAACTCCTGCGACAACACGGCCGACATCGCCCGCCGCACGCCCGGCGTCACCTTACTGTGCGCCGCCACCCAAGGCCCCGCCGCCGCTCGTAATGTGGGCATTCGTCACGCCAGCGGCGACATTCTCTGTTTTACCGATGCGGACTGCGTGCCCACGGCCGACTGGCTCGAGAAAATCTCCGCCCCTCTGCGTCACAAGCCAGAGGTCGCGGGATGCAAAGGAACCTATCTGACCCAGCAGGGCGCGCTCACCGCCCGCTTTGTCCAGCTTGAGTATGAAGACAAATATGATTTGCTCCCCGTAGACCAGCCCATCGATTTCATCGACACCTACTCTTGCGCCTATCGGCGCGAAGTCTTACTCGCCAACGATGGCTTTGACGAACGCTTTCCCTATCTAGAAGATCAAGAGCTATCTTTTCGGCTGGCGGCGCGGGGGTATGATATGCGTTTTCAACCCACGGCCGTGGTCTATCACCAACACGCCGCCACCATCGGCGACTATTTCCGCAAAAAGCTCACCATCGGCTACTGGAAGGCGCAGGTGGTGCGCCGCTTTCCGCGTCACGCCACCAAAGATGCACACACGCCACAGGTGATGAAGGTGCAAATGGCTCTCATTTTGCTGGCGTTGTTAGGATTGCCCACGGCCGTGTTGGGTCTAATATGGCCCCCGTTCATCGCCCTGCCCCTGCTTCCCCTACTCGCCTTTTTGCTCACGGCCGTGCCCTTCATACGCAAAGCGTGGCCCAAAGACCGCGCCGTCGCCCTGACCGCCCCCTTTGTGCTGGCCGTGCGCGCCCTCGCCCTCAGCCTCGGCTACATTCAGGGCACGCTTCGCCCCGCCCAAATAGACCCTCCCTCCGCCAAGCCGCTGGGCATCAGCGGGCCAGCTTATTGGCTCAAACGGGGGCTGGATATGGCGGGAAGTAGCGTGGGGCTGTTGTTCACGGCCGTGGTGTTCCCCTTCATCGCCCTCGCCATCAAGCTGGACACCCCCGGCCCCATCCTCTTCCGCCAAACCCGCGCCGGGCAAGGCGGACGGCCCTTCACTATTTATAAATTCCGCACCATGCAGGCCAACGCCGAAGCGCTACTGCCCCAACTTATTGACCTCGACCAGCTAAACGAACCCGTCTACAAACTGGAAGACGACCCGCGCATCACTCGCGTCGGTCATTTCTTGCGCCGCTGGAGCCTTGATGAACTACCTCAATTTTGGAATGTCTTCAAAGGAGAAATGAGTCTCATCGGCCCCCGCCCCGAAGAAGCGTGGCTGGTCGAGTTTTACACCGATTATCATCGCCAACGTCTGGCCGTGAAGCCCGGCATGTCGGGGCCGATGCAGGTCAACGGACGGGGCAATTTGTCACTGGAAACGCGGCTCGCGTTGGAGCTGGCCTATATTCAGGAGTATTCGCTGGGGCGGGATATGGCTCTCATTCTTCAAACGATTCCAGCGGTGTTACACGGCCGTGGGGCGCGATAAGGGCATGGATGCCGCGAGACCGACCGCCTCTAGGCTCTATTATCTGCCCCTCCTTACCGCAGGCGTTGCCCTGCTCGTCTACACCCTCACCCTTGCGCCCGACTACACCTGGGCGCACCACAGCGCGGACAGCGGCGACCTCATCACGGCCGTGTACACGCTCGGCATTCCCCACCCTCCCGGCTATCCCACCTACGTCTGGCTCGGCTACTTGTTAAGCCATGTTCCCGTCGGGCCAGAAATCATCGCCGTCCGTTTTCATTGGCTCTCCGCTTTAGCCACGGCCGTGTCCGTTGCCCTCCTCACCCATCTCGCCCTCACCCAGTTCCAAGACGTCCCCCCTCGCCAGCAAATCATCGCCAGCCTTACCACCGCTCTTTTTTTCGCCTTCACCCCGCTCGTCTGGCAACAAGCCATCATCACCGAAGTATACGCCCTTAATTTAGCCCTGTTCACGGCCGTGTTGTGGGCCACCCTCACCAACAAACCCCCTTGGCTCATCGGCCTGCTGGCTGGCCTCAGTAGCACCACCCACCTCACCTCAATCATACTTTGGCCGCTCGTCGCCCTTCTGCTACCTCGGCCAAAATGGGCACAAGCTAGCATCGGCCTCCTGCTCGGCCTCACCCCGTGGCTGACTCTATTTTGGCTGGGGCACAGCGATAGCCCCGTCTTATGGGGCGATCCCACCACGCTCGCAGGCTGGTGGTGGCTGGTCAGCGGGACACTGTATCGCCCCAACCTGTTCGCCGCCTCCCTGCCCGAGATAGCGGTGCACTTACGCGACTGGTGGTGGCTATGGGGCACGCTAGGCATGGCTGGCGTCGGCGTATGGCTCACCCCAGCCAAGTACCAATGGGCCATGAGCGGGATGTGGCTCACGGCCGTGGTTTATCTCCTCTACGCCCTCGGCTACGGCCAGCCCGACGCGATTGTTTTTGCCCTGCCCGGCCTGCTCCTTCTGCACAGTTGCCTCCCTTTTCTATGGTTAAAACTAAGAAACACGGCCGTGGTATTGCCCCTCCTGCTACTTGCGGTACACTGGTCGGCGGTCTCACTCGCCCATCAGCCCAGCCTGCGCCCCGAGCTACAAAGCACCCTAGCGCACATTCCCCCCTACAGCGTCGTGCTGACCAGCGGCGGTGACCGCACCATTTTTACCCTGTGGTATTTTCAGCATGTTGAAGGGTGGCGGCCGGACCTCATTATCATTGACAGCGACCTGCTCGCTTTTGATTGGTACCGACAACAGCAACAGCGGCACCATCCCCACCTGCAAGCTTTGCACGAAGACAACTTAACGCAATTTATAACGGCCAATACGCCCCTCTGCACCCTGACCCTCACCCCTGCCCACATGCTGACCTGTGGGAATGAATAATGAATAAGGCGTAATGAATAAATAGGTTGGTTTATTCAATGAGCAATGAACAATGAACAAAGCACCTCTGAACGCCACGCTCCCTGCACCTTGCACCTTGCACCCTGAACCATGAATCCACTCCTCGCTAACTTCAAAAAAAACTGGGCCTTGTGGCTTGTTCTGCTTGGCCTACTGCTGATCATTGGCTGGCTGGGCACGAAGAGTTGGCGACTTTATCGCCTCAGCCAAAATTTTCAGGCGCACCAAACCACGGCCAAGTCCCTTTTAGCAGGTGGAATGACGGAGCTAAACCCAGACACGGCCGTGCAACTCACCCACGACCTGCGGCGCGACGTGGTCGCCTTGCGCGATGAAACCGCCATTTTCATGCCCCTCACCCCGTACCTAACCTGGCTCCCCCGCGTCGGGCCGCTCATGGGTGACGCCCAAAACTTGATGACAATGGCTGATGCGGGCACAGAAACGGCCGTGCTTCTCGTGGATGCGTTTGCCCCCGCCCTCGTTATCGTGCAAGACGACACCCTCGGCGCGGCGCGACTGCCGCAACTGGTGCAGGTGCTCAGCGACGCCGAACCAGCCGTTGCGCAAGCTCGCCTCTCGCTGGCGCAAGTAGCCGAAGCCCGCGCCGCGCTCACCATCACCGACGAATGGCCGTGGACGCTCCGCCAATTGCTAGAAACGGGCGACCGCTATTTGCCGCTGGCGCAAGAAGGGCTAACCATGACCCAAGTCGCGCCTGCTCTGCTCGGCCGTGATGGCCTGCGCACCTATCTCTTGCTCGCCCAAAACGAGGAAGAGATTCGGGCCACGGGCGGCTTTATCAGCGGCGCGGGTCTGCTCAGCCTTGAGAATGGCCGCATTTTGGACGTCGTTTTTGCGGATGCGTATCAGGTAGATGATTATCTGAATAAGCCATATGCGTTCCCGCCTGAGCCATTTTATGACTTCATGGGGCTGGAACTTTTTCTCTTTCGGGACAGCAATTTTTGGCCCGATTTTCCCACTTCGGCCGAGCAACTCATGACCCTGTACACCTACGGGCAAGGCACCGAGCTAGATGGCATCATTGCCTTTGACCAACGGTTTATGCAACTGCTCATTGCCGTCTTTGGCGAAGTTGAAGTGGACGAGCTAGAGCTGATCCTGACGGCGCAAAACATCCGCCAGCAGTTGCGCGAAGCATGGGCGGCCGGGGATGCTGAAGCTGACGCAGATGTGCAATGGCTCGAAACGCGGAAATCATTTATGGGGCCGATGGCCGCCGCCCTGCGCCTCAAAGTGGAGCAGGATTTGGGGTCAATAGACCCTCGCGCCTTGCTTGATTTACTGGCAGAAGGCACGGGACAGAAGCATTTGCAAATTTATATGCGTGACCCCGACGTCGCTTTGGCTCTGGCGCAAGCGGGTTGGGATGGCCGCCTCACGGCCGTGCCCGAGCAAGATATTCTGCTGGTCGTGGACCAAAACATGGGCTACAACAAGGTCAACGCCCTGATTGAACAAACCATTAGCTATGACATCACGCTGGCCGATGCGGGCGAAACAACCACGGCCGTGGTCAACGTCATCTACACCCATCCCGGCGAAGATACGGGCGAACCATGCAATCCCTCCCTACCTGCCTATCGTGAAGGTCTGCAATACGCCACGCTCGTCAATCGCTGTTATTGGAACTATCAGCGAATTTACTCACCGCCAGGCAGTACCCTGCAAAATGCCAGCCAGCACCCTGTGCCGGGCGAAATGTTGCTGACCACACGGCCGTGGTCAGGGCAAGCCCAAGCAAGCACGGGCGAAAATGGGTTAACCACCTTTGCCAATTTTTTCCTACTGGAACGTACCAGCACCCTTACTACCACCTATCGCTACACTATCCCTACGTCCGCCATTATCAGTAGCCAGCCCGACGGCACACGCCGTTACACCCTCGCTCTGCCCAAGCAAGCGGGCGCTAAGCCGCATCCCATCCAAGTCGTTATCACCCTGCCCCATGGGACGGAAATGCGCCACACAACGCCTACCCCCACGGCCGTGGATGGGCAAACCCTTGTTTTTGAAACGCTCTTGGACGAAAATAAACGCATTATCATTGATTTTGAGTAGCTATATCCCTTTTATCTTAGCTAGGGAGAATAAAAATGAAACGGTTCCCGCTTGTATCAGCCTGCTTCACTCTTTTAATCGTGGCCTTAGTCATGTACGCTTTTGTGCCCAACACGGCCGTGTTGGCGCAAACCGTGCCCACGCGCACCCCCACGCCCGGCAGTGGCGGTGGTGGGGGAGGCACAGCACCTGTCAATCCCCCACCCGGTGGTGGCGGAGGTGGCAGTAGTGAACCTAATACACCCATTCCTCCTACGGCCGTGCCCACCAACACCCCCATTCCGCCCACCATTCCTCCCACACCCGTAGACGGGGAGCTTCTACCTACAGCGTGTGGCGACCCGCTTTTTGTCGCCAGCCGTGGCCCCGTTAACGTGCGCCAAGGGCCGGGCACCAATTATGCTTTGCTGGGACAACTCGTTTTTCTGGAAGGACGCCCCATTATCGGCCGTGCGGAAAACGCCGCCTGGTGGCTTGTTTTGCTAGCCGATGAGCGCGAAGGCTGGGTCGCTAACAACACGGGCACGGTTTATGGCTATGGCACGGCCGCCCCCCTCGCCACCCCACCGCCTATCAATGGCGCCACACCCACGCCGGGGCCGCTGTTCCAGCCCACGCCCAACACCGGTTGCGCCGTATCACCCACGCCGCCCGCTTCGCCAACGGTAGCAAGACAGACGGCGACCGCCACCATAACCAGACCTGCTACTGCCCTAGAAATGACCAAATCTGCTACAGATGCCGACGCGTCGGCCGCGCCCAAGCCCGATAGTTTGGCTGAAGGCGAGACGGGCTTGCAAATGACGCCTCGCACGGGCACAGTCGCTGAAGATAGCAGTGCCGTCAGCGCGGACCCAACCGCCACGCCTCCCCAAAGCCCCACGCTCATCGCCGATGACAGCACGGCCGTGGACACCGCCCCTACTGACAGCAACAATAGCGGTGGTGGCGTCAACTGGTTCCTGCTTGGCGGCGTAGGCTTAATATTGCTCGGCCTCATCGGCGCGGGTGTGCAAGCGGTCAACCGTAAATAATGACCAACAGCACAGGTTGTCACCCAACCAGCTCACGGCTTAAAGCTTATCGCTTACGACTCAATTAGCACTGTCCACGGCCGTGTGCTAAAATTTAACCTATCTCTAACAACAGTCGCCTAAAATTAAAACGTATAAACAGCTCAGCTCGTTACCACATTCACCGAACCAAAAAAAATGACGACAACAGAGAGGGCACAAAGGGAAATTGCCCTTTGCGCCCTCCCTTTTTGTCACTGACTCAGTAGACAAGCTAAAAATTCACGGGGTAAACGGCGACTATCTTGCCTAAACAAGCCACGTCCAAAAAAAGACCACATGACACATGACACGTGGAACATGACACCGCTGAAAACCCCGCGAAGTCCAAAGACCTAACATTCCACCCAATACCAGGAGGTACACCCCCATGACCACTTCAGAAGCAGAAGCAGTGAACCACGAACAACAGCAGTACAGCTTCAAAGCTGAAATCAAGCAATTACTCGATATTCTCGTTCATTCCCTTTATAAAGAGCGCGAAATCTTCCTGCGCGAGCTAATCTCCAACGCCTCAGACGCGCTGACCCGCCTGCAGTTCGAGATGCTGACCGACCACGAAATCGTTGACCCCAAAGCAGAGCTAGCCATCCACATCAGCACCCAAAAACCAGAAGAAGGGGAAGAAGTCGACCATTGGCTCATCATCAAAGATAGCGGTCTGGGCCTCACCGCCGACGAAATGCGCGACAATCTAGGCGTCATTGCCCAATCTGGAGCGCGTGAATTTTTGCAAAAAATCAAAAAGCAAAACGGCGAAGGCCCTGCCGCCAACGGCAGTATGGGTGATGTGATTGGACAGTTTGGCGTCGGCTTCTACTCCGTTTTTATGGCCGCCGAAGAGGTGCGGGTCATTTCCCGCAGTTATCGGCCAGAAGCGGAATCTGCCGCTTGGATTTCGGACGGGGGCGAAACCTACCGCATCGAACCAGCCGCCAAAACAGACCGAGGCACCGAGATTCACATCAAGCTCCGCGCCGACGCGCAAGAATTTGCGGACGAGTGGCACATCCGCCAAGTCATTCGCAAACACTCTGATTTTGTGGGCTACCCCATTTATGTCGGCGAAGAGCAGGCCAATCAACAGCAGTCGCTGTGGCGCAAACAGCCAGCCAACGTCACCGAAGAGGAGTACAAAGGCTTTTACCAGCAGATGACGCTTGATTTTGAGCCACCGCTCAGCACCGTTCATTTTACATCGGACGCGCCGCTCAACATTCGCGCCATGCTCTTTATCCCCGCCAAACGGGAAAAAACGATGTTTGCCAAGCGCACTGAGCCAGGGGTTATGCTTTACAGCAAAAATGTGCTGATTGATGAATATTGCCCCGATTTGCTCCCCAAATGGCTCAGCTTTGTGGATGGCGTGGTGGATTCCGAAGATTTACCGCTGAACGTGAGCCGCGAAAGCGTGCAAAACACGCGCATTATGCGCCAGTTGGGCAAAACGGTACGCAAGCGGGTTATGCGTGAGCTGGACAAAATGGCGGACGCTGAAGACG
Organism: Promineifilaceae bacterium (SeqCode); assembly: GCA_041745395.1. Taxonomy (GTDB): domain Bacteria; phylum Chloroflexota; class Anaerolineae; order Promineifilales; family Promineifilaceae; genus Hadersleviella. The sequence goes on from JBGTIZ010000438.1 coordinate 24,511, forward strand.
AGGCAGAGCAGGAAAAATTTGCCCAATTCTGGGAACAGTATGGCCGCTTCTTCAAAGAGGGTGTGGCTACGGATTTTGAAGCCCGCGACGAAATTTTGCCCCGCCTGCGTTTCTTCACCTCGAAATCGGCGGGTGAATTGGTGACGCTGGACAGCTATATCGGCCGCATGGCAGAAGGGCAGAACGACATTTATTATGTGCTGGGGGATGATCTTGCTTCGGTAGCCAACAGCCCGCATCTCGACCCGTTTAAGGCGCGTGATTTGGAAGTGCTGTATCTGGTGGATGCGTTTGATGCGTTTATGGCTCCCGCTTTACAGGGGTACAAAGAGAAGTCGTTTAAGAATGTGGATGACGGCTCTTTGGAACTGCCGGAACTAGCGGAGGAAGAGGGGGAAGACACGGCCGTGGACACCCCCACCCTCTCCAGCGAAAGCTTTACCCAGCTTGTCGAGCGCGTCAAAGAGGTTTTGGGCGAGCGCGTAGAAGACGTCCGCGCCTCCAAGATTTTGCGCGGCAGTCCCACCCGCTTGGTCAGCCCCGAAAACAGCCCCAACACGGCCGTGAGTCGCCTGCAACGGTACATTGACCAAGAATACGAAATCCCCAAGCGCATTCTCGAGCTAAACGATAAACATCCGCTGGTCGTCAACTTGGCGCAACTCAACGAGGCCGCCGCCGCTGATGCCCACCAGCAAGAAACCGTCGAGCTAATCGTCGAGCAGATGTTTGCCAGTGCCCTTGTACAAGAAGGGCTACACCCCAACCCCACCGAAATGCTCCCCCGCATCGAGCGGCTCATGGCTATGGCCACCAAGCCCGCTGGTTAACCTGCGACAAGCGCACGGCAAAAAGTAAGAAGTGAGAGGTGAAAAGTGAGAAGTGGGGACAGCCTACTTCTCACTTTTGCTTCTCACTTCTCTATCTTGCACGCACAAATAAGCGTGCGTTCAATGCAGTTGGACAAAGCTGGTGTCCCTTGTATCATAACGGCGCATCGGAGCCAACATCATATCCTCAAAAAAAACAGGCTCTGGGGGCATTCATGGGGCATTCAGTCATTGTCTTGGCTCAACAGGTCACCTCCAGACAAAAGCCACCTGACACGTGAAACGTGACACCGTTTTGAACACCCCACAGGCAGAGGCACACAAAGAGAAAGTCATGGTCAAATTAGAAGGGCTGGGCGATTCGTCCCAGCAAGCGCGTTGGCAACAACTGGTGCAGGAAACATTTCCGGCTCTCTCGGCCACGGCCGTGGCCGCTCTTTATGCCTGTATGGAACTCCTCTCGGTCAGCGGTGGCGAAAAAATTTTTACCGCTGGCACCGTAGACGAAGCGTGCTATCTCGTGGTCAATGGCCGTCTGCAACAAATTGATCCCACCCACATCAGCCCCCTCACCACAAGACATCCGGGTATTTTGCTCGGGCGGGGGCGTATAGCGGGGCTGGAAGCGTTTCTGGGGCAAACAACTCAGCGGTATGAAGTCACGGCCGTGCGTGATAGCATTGTTCTGCGCCTGAGTCGCCGCGCCTTTCAAACCTTTGCCACGGCACACACCGAAGCGGGTCTGCAACTGCTCTCCACGCTGGCGCATGAATACATTCGCCCGCTTAACGCCGGACATCCGCCCGAGCCAACTGGCCTAAGCATCGCCCTCTTGCCTCTGCATGACAGCGTTGACATCAGCAAAATTGGCACGGCCGTGTGGACCGCCTTTCAACAATACAAACCGACGCTTTATCTTTCCCGCACCGGCATCAACCAAATTTTCAACCGTCCCGACACGGCCGACATGCCTGCCCGTGCGCCGCGCAACCTCGAGGTGGTCAATTGGCTTCAAGCCCAAGAGCGCAAATATGATTGCCTCATCTATGAAGCTGAATCAAATTGGTCAGGCTGGACACAACGCTGTCTGCGCCAAGCGGATGTCATCCTGCTGGTGGCGGACGCCACGGCCACGCCGCTCCCCACTCCGCTGGAAGAGCAGTTAACTGATTTTGCCCACGGGGTGCGCCAAGAGCTATTGCTTATTCACCCCGCGCACACGAGTCAGCCTCGCCACACGGCCGACTGGCTAGCGCCACGACACGGCCGTGTGCAAACCCATCACCATGCGCGATGCGGCCACAATCCAGATTACAACCGCTTGGTGCGCCGCCTGACCGAGCAAAGCACGGCTCTCGTGCTGGGCGGCGGCGGGGCGCGGGGCATCGCCTACTTAGGCGTTTTTCGCGCCCTGCGCGAAGCCAAGGTCGAGGTAGATTTTGTCGCTGGAACCAGCATGGGGGCCATCATTGCCGCCACCTACGCCCTAGAAATTCCCGACCAAGAGTTACTGCGGCTCGCCCGAGGCTTTACCTCTTGGCCGCGTGTGTTTGACTTTACCCTGCCCGTTGTCTCCCTGCTGGAAAGCAACAGCCTCAGTGACAAAATGCGCGAGGCATTTGGCACGGCCGAGATAGAAGATGCGTGGCATCCTTTCTTTTGCCTCTCTAGCAACCTGACCCGCGCCACAGAAGAACGACATTTAACGGGGCCGATTTGGCAGGCGGTACGCGCCAGTAGCTCCCTGCCCGGGCTGTTTTCACCGCTGGTCAATAAACAGGGGGAACTGCTCGTAGATGGGGGTGTGCTGAACAACTTGCCCGTGGACACTATGCGCGAGCTATACAATCCGCACCGCACCATTGCCGTCAACGTCTTTGCCGCCAGCGAATTACGCGCCCATTATGATCTGAAAACGGCCGTGTCCGGCTGGGATGTGCTTCGCAATCGGCTGGACCCGCGCCAAGAAACCAACCCTGTGCCCCTGCTATTCCAATACTTGTGGCGCACCATCGTCCTAAACGATGTGCATCAGGCACGGCGCAAACTCAAATGGGTCGACTTATACATCGAACCATCCGTTGAAAAGTATCATATGTTGGCGTTTGGCTCTTATGAGCAGTTGATTGAGATAGGCTACAAAGCGGCGCAAAAAGCTCTGCAAGATTGGCCGATGCTGACGGGGAAGATTAAGGATGTGAAGGGGGAGTAGGAGAGGGGGAGAGACAAGAGAGGAAGGGAAGCGTGTCCTGAAAAAAGAACGAGGGAAGAAAAGGGGTGCGTAACGCTTAACGTAGTTCTGAAAGACACAAGTTAGCTTACAGCTTAAAGCTTACGGCTTACAGCTTAAAGCTTATCGCCACATGGGGGCGGAGCAATATCGCCCACAGCACCAGCAGGGTGAGGAACAAGGCCAGCACGAAAGCCAAGCCAGACAGGGTGACGCGGTCAGGGCCAGACGATGTTTGTATGGTCACGAGTTGGAGAGCCGTTGGTTCGGAGGGGCTTGCGGGAGAGGCTAGTTGGGCGGCCAGCACGGATTCGCAATCGCTGACGCTTTGCAGGGCTTGCAAGCCGCTGTCGGTCATGACCAAAATGACGGATTTTTCGCCTAGTTCGTAAGCATTACAGGCAGGAGAGAAGTCGGCGCGGTCGCTAGCCACGGCCGTGGACACGCCCATCAGCAAACCCAACCCCAATAAAAACAACCCTATCATCCGCTTCATCATCGCTATACCCTCTGGTGCGTGGTGCAAAATAGTCAACGCTTCTTACTTCTCACTTCCTACTTATAACTCCCCCATTATGACACACCTCGTCCCGCTTGCCAGATGAAAAACCCACGAAAAACCTACGCCCCCTCACCTTTCACGCCAATCACTCCAAGACCTTCTCTAACATCTCCCGTCCGATAGCGCGACCCACGGCCGTGTCCCGTTCATTCTCCAAAACCAGCACCAGCGCGTAACGGGGACTGCTCGCCGGAGCCAAAGCCATATACCACACCGTACTCTGCTCATCTGGGCCTGACCGCGCCACCGATTCATACTCAATAAAGCGGTCAAACTGGGGCAATGCCCCCCGCATCACGTTCGCCGTGACGGGCAAAATAACGGCCTCATTGAGCGCACTCCCCCGGCTTAACCCTTGCCACTGTCCCGCCTCATCCGCCACGGCCGAAACCAGTCGGGCAGGATACAGCACCCCATCCCGCGCCAGCACCGACCACGCCAACGCCATCTGTAAGGGCGTAATCGTCAACCCCTCTTGCCCTAACAAAGCCCGCGTCAAATCTTGAAGCACAAACGGCTCTGGCTCGGCTACCCCTAGCGGCACATCTGGCGGCTGAAGCAGGCCAAAGCTGTCCCAATACGCCATCAACCGCTCTTCAGTCAGGCCGGCGTCGGCCAAGGCGACCAGCGCGGCGGGGCAACGCGCTCGCAACACATCGCCCCAAGTCGCCTGAGCCGGCAAGTCAGCCGCATCTCCCTGACAGATGAGCCGCTCCCCATCCATTTCGATGGGCACAAAAGCGGAGGCCGGCGCCGGCCGATTGAGGTCAAGCAAGCCATCGTTGACCGCGCCCGCCATGATAAAAGGAGCCAAAATCAACCCTGGCTGATACCTGCCCTGCGTGGCGCGATTGAGAAGCGGCGCGTTTTCCGCCGCCACGAGGTCATCAAACTGCGCGTTGAGCAAGTTGGGGTCATACGTGGGCTGACTGGACATGACGCGCACGGCATTGTCATTGAGCGAAAGTAAAATGAGCGCACCTTGTCGCCCCGCGAGGAGTTCGTCCGCTACCGCTTGCCAATCGGCGCGGAGGGTGAGGCGTACATCACGGCCGTGTTGGGATTGATTGGTCAGTTCACGCCACGCTTGCTCCCAGCTATTTTCACCCACGGCCGTGCCGCGCAACACATCATCCAGACTGCTTTCTATCCCAGCCGTGCCGTGGCGCAAGCTGTAATAACCGATGGCTGGCTCTCCCACGCCCGCTGGGTATTCACGGCTGAAACGGCCGGTGGACAAGGGCACAGAGTGCGCCAAAACGGTCTCGTTGGCGTCCAAAATGCGCCCCCGCTCAAGGCGCAGTTCCGCCTCGACCAAGCGGGGGTTATCCTCACGGGCGGCCAGCGCGAGCGACCACCACGTCGCCCAACTGGTAAAGGCCAGCCAAACGAGCAGAAAGGCCAGCAAAAAGCCGATTTGAATGTGAAGCAGACGTTGGGGGAATTGGGGATTGGGCATGGGGAGGGGGGGGAAGTGGAAAGTGAGAAGTGAGAAGTGAAAAGTGGACTTCTCACTTCTCACTTCTTACTTGTTACTTCTCACTCGCTTTTCAGTCGGCAAACTGGGGCGGCCGTTTCTGCATGGTAGCCATGAACGCTTCGTTGAGGTCGTTGGAGAGAATCGTGGCGGCGTTCCAAGTGGCGATGTAGTTGAGGCCGTCGGCGATGGTGTGGTCGCGGCTGTAGTTAAGGATTTCTTTGGTGCCGCGAATGGCGAGGGGAGATTTGGCGGCGATTTGGGCGGCGATGTCTAACACGGCCGTGTGCATCTCCCCCTCATCCGCAAAAACCTGATTGACCAGACCCGCCGCCCGCGCTTCTTCCGCGCCCAGCTTGCGCCCCGTGTAGGCCAATTCCCGCATCAGCCCGTCGGGGATGAGCCGGGGCAAGCGTTGGAGCGTGCCCAAGTCGGCCACCATGCCCATATCTATCTCTTTAATCGAAAAGTAAGCGTCAGCTGTGCAGTAGCGCATATCCGTGGCGGCGATTACATCAACGCCGCCGCCGATGCACGCTCCCTGCACGGCCGTGAGCACGGGCTTGGCGCATTGGTCAATGGCGTTAATCGGGGCCTGCAAGCGCAAGACCATGCGCCGCATCTTTTCCCGCTGGCGACCTTCGCACTCGTCGGCGACGGCTTGGCGGATGCTCATCAGCAGGGCTAAATCTATCCCTGCACAAAAGTTTTTGCCCGCCCCGCGCAAAACGATAACGCGCACGGCCGTGTTGTCGCTCAGAGAGGCAAACGCCTCTTCCATTTCCGTCCAACCCGCCTCATCAATGGCGTTCGACTTTTCGGGTCTATCCAGCGTCACTTGGGCAATTTTGTCTTGAATATCAACCGTTATCATGGAATCTCCTTTTTTTTAGTGCTGAGCGATGAGCGATGAGCAATGAGTAAGAAGTTGGTTGCTAGGAATGGAGGTGCTGTTTGACTTTTGAGAGAACACGGTGCTGAGTAATAGCCGCATGTTATGGCAATTCAAGGGCTACTATCTGTAATTAACCATGGTCCCTACTATTACTTCTCGATAACAAATAGACAACCTCTTGGTTATAAGGGGTTCCATTTACATCTTCCAATGAAAGGAATACATATACAGCAATACCTTCGCCAAACATTTGAGCTAAAAAAGTGAAAAAGAGTTGAAACTCTGGTAA